>DASPOT010000295.1:0-28599 GCA_035625875.1 Mycobacterium sp.
CTCTGACCAGTGTCTTTACCGTGCCCCCACTGGGACTCGAACCCAGACTGGACGGATTTTAAGTCCGCTGCCTCTGCCGATTGGGCTATGGGGGCCCAGCGGTGAATCTAGCGCCACCACGCCGGACACCTTCAGACGCCGAAAAGGGGCCAGCGGGTGCAAGCAATGTGTTAAATATTCGCCCGCCGACGTTAAAAGGCCATTAACCAGCTATGCCCTCCGCCACAGGTTAGGTCAAAGTAGGAGCCGTGGATCCGTTGCCGGATACCACCACCGTGATCGCCGTGGCCGGCCCGTGTTAACGGGTCGGCCACTTTCCGCCAGGAGAAATAGATGTCGTTCGTGAAGACACTGCCAGAAGCGCTGGCCGCAGCGGCGGCGCAGCTGGAGGGAATCGGCAACTCGTTTTCCGCTGAGAACGCGGCCGCCGCGGCCCCGACCACAGGCGTCATCCCCGCGGCCTCCGACGAGGTGTCGCTGTTGCAGGCGGGCGTGTTCTCTACCTACGGCCAGCTCTACCAGACGGTCAGCGCCCAAGCCCAGGCCATTCACCAGCGGTTCGTGAACGTTCTGGGGACCAGCGCCGGCTCCTACGGAGAGACCGAGGCGGCCAACCAGGTCGCGGCCTCCTCTACGCCGTTGTCGGGACTCGGATCACTGCTCGGCGGGGGGTCGTCGTCGGCCGCGTCGTCGGATCCGTCGATCGGAGGATTCCTCACTAACCTGGCCAACACCCTCACCAACTCGCCTCTGAACAGTAACCTCGCCAATGTCGGGCAGATTCAAATGGGGGACTGGGCATCGGCCTACTCGGACGTGATCGGAATGGGCGGCGGCGGTCTTCTTACCGCTCTAAGCGCTCCGACCGGCGCTGGCGCCGGCATCGGCGGCTTGGCAGCCGGCTTGGACGGAGCGGTCATGCCAGCGTCGGCCGGCGGCCTCGGCGGAGCCGGCGGCCTCGGCGGAGCCGGCGCCCTCGGCGCGGCGCCGGTGTTGGCCGGGGTCGGCCAGGCGTCCTCCATCGGCGGCATGTCGGTGCCGCCCAGCTGGGCCGGCGCAGTCCCGGCGGCGAGCACGCCTGTGGCGTTGACCGGCGCCACCTGGACCTCCCCCGCGCCGAGCGGCGGGCCGGTCACAACCATGCCGGCCGGCATGCCGTCGGTCGCCTCGGCCGGTCGCGGAGGCTCCGGCTACGGCGTGCCGCGCTACGGCCTAAAGCCCACGGTCATGCCCAAGCCGCCGACGGCCATTTAGGAATCCAGGCGGCCAACCGCGGCCGGTTAGACACCAAGCGAATCGGATTAACTAACGGACGGGATTTAGAGCAATGGTTCTTGATTTCGCAGCGCTACCCCCGGAGATCAACTCTGCGCGCATGTACACCGGTGCCGGGGCGGGGCCGCTGATGGCCGCCGCCTCGTCGTGGAACGGCCTGAGCTCTGAGCTGAGCACAACGGCGGCGTCCTACCAGTCGGTGATCTCCCAGCTCACCGGCGCCGAGTGGCAGGGTCCGTCATCGGCGGCGATGGCCGCGGCGGCCGAGCCCTACATCGCCTGGTTGTCCACCACCTCCGGGTACCTGCAGCACGCGGCCTCCCAGGCCACTGCTTCGGCGGCGGCCTATGAGACGGCGTTTGCGGCGACGGTGCCGCCACCGGTGATCGCGGCCAACAGGGCGCAGCTGGCGGCACTCGTCGCAACCAACATCCTGGGGCAGAACACGCCCGCGATCGCGGCCACCGAGGCCCAATACGGGGAGATGTGGGCACAAGACGCCGCCGCGATGTACGGCTACGCCGGCTCCTCGGCGATCGCCGCGCAGCTGTCACCGTTGACCCCGCCGGTGGATACCACCAACCCGGCCGGGCCGGGCGTGCAAGCTGCGGCGGTTTCCCAAGCCACCGCCAGCAGCGCGCAGACGTCGGGCCTCAACGGGCTGCTCTCCAACTTCACCAACTCACTGGGGTCGCTCAGCAACCCGCTGAGTGCGGCGACCGGGTCTTCCGCTGCTGCTTCCGACCCGCCGAGTATCTTGAGCGGTATCAACAGCCTCCTGGGCGTCGGGGCAGTATCGAATACCATTAACGACCTAGATGTCACAGCGTCTTGGAATGTCGCTATGATCAGCGCGACCTTTCCACTCCTTGGACACTTCCTTGCTGGCGCTACAAGTGGCGTCAGCCTGGCTCCAGCAGGCGCCGTGGCCGATATCACCCCCCTCGGCCCCGGTCTGGGCACCGGGACGGTCCTGGCGAGCGCAGCGGGGCCCGCGGGCTCTGCGGGCTTCGGCGGTGCGCCGGTGTTGGCGGGTATGGGCTCGGCGTCCTCGGTCGGCGGGTTGTCGGTGCCGGCCGGTTGGGCCGCGGCCACCCCGGCTGAGACCGGTGCGACGTTGGCGGGCTCGGGCTGGGCTGCTGCGGCGGAAAGCGAGCCAGCGACCGTCCTGCCGGCCGGGATGCCGTCGGCGGCCTCGGCTGGGCGCGGGGGCTACGGCTTCGCCGCGCCGCGGTACGGCGTCAAGCCCACCGTAATGCCCAAAACGGTCCTTGTATGACGAAATATAGGGGGAACATGTCACTCGTTTGAGGCCAGCCGTTTAACGCCGCGCCGTACGGTGTGCGTCAGGCGGCTGCGCTGCGTCCAGCACAGTCGATGACTTCAAGATAAGGAGATATTCAATGCCTGCGCGTTTTATGACTGACCCGCACCAGATGCGGGCCATGGCGGGCCGTTTCGATGTGCACGCCCAAACCGTGGAGGATGAGGCCCGCAGGATGTGGGCGTCCTCGCAGAACATCGCCGGGGCGGGCTGGAGCGGTACCGCGCAGATGACCTCCTACGACACCATGGGTCAGATGAATCAGGCGTTTCGCAACATCGTGAACATGCTGCACGGGGTGCGTGACGGGCTGATCCGCGACGCCAACAACTACGAGGCTCAGGAGCAGGCCTCCCAGCAGATCCTGAGCAGCTAGCATCACGATAGGAGAACACCGACGATGACGATTAACTACCAGTTCGGCGACGTCGACGCGCATGGCGCCACGATTCGCGCCCAGGCGATGGCGTTGGAGGCCGAGCATCAGGCAATCATTCGTGATGTGCTTGCTGCCGGGGACTTTTGGGGTGGCGCCGGGTCGACGTCCTGCCAGCAGTTCATCACCGAGTTGGGCCGCAACTTCCAGGTGATCTACGAGCAGGCCAACGCGCACGGCTCCAAGGTGCAAACCGCCGGCAGCAACATGGCCAGCACCGACAGCGCGGTCGGCGCCAGCTGGGCCTAACACACACCTTCAGATGTGGCCGCACACCAACTTGGTGTGCGGCCATCTCATTGTCGACACCCCGCAGACGCGAAACGCTCCCAGTGCTGCGGCAGCATCGTTGCGTCGCAAGTGATCCACGCTGAAACCAAACCGATAGTCCGCCCCTTCTGCTACCCCGACAGCGGCAAGTGCGAAATGACGCTGGGGCGCAACCCGATCCGCTGAACGGCACCGTCCGCTTCGCGCCCGGCCATGCCATACCGAGGAGCGCTGTGTCCTCCATGAGGCCCACCCAGCTCCCGCCGGACGGGGAACCCAGCCCGGACGCGGCGCCCGCACCCACTCGGGTCACAGCCGAGTCCGCTGACGGCCGCACCGTCTTCCGGGTGCGGCTTCCCGCGATCGAGCAGCCGGCCTGAGGATACGCATTGTTAACACTCGGTGAAGCACGCCAGAAAGCCTGTAAAGGCGGCGGCTCCACCCGTAAAGAAAGCGTCAACGGAGCCTCCACCGGACTCTGGCTGAGCTTAACGTCGTTGCAGTCCTCGACGCCGAGGGCTTGGTGGATGTTGCCCGTAAGCAATCAACAGTGGAACGGAGACGATATGGCTGTGGTGGTCTACCTGCTGTTGACGGTGGCGATCTTTGCCGTACTCGGCACCGTACTGAAGTTGATGGAGGGACTGTGAGTGTCGCCAACACGGTCGGTCTGACGCTGGCCATCCTCATTACGCTGCTACTCGTTGCGGCCCTGCTCGTTCCGGAAAAGTTTTAATGAGCAACACAGCAGCAGGGATGCTCTTCCTCGCACTGCTTGTGGTGGCGCTGGCGGTCGCGCATGTACCGTTGGGCGACTACATGTACCGGGTCTACAGCTCCCAAAAGCACTCGCGCATAGAGCGTTTCATGTACCGCCTGATTGGCGCCAGCCCGAACTCCGAACAGACCTGGGGAGCGTATGCCCGCAGCGTGCTGGCGTTTTCCGCGATCAGCATCCTGTTCCTGTTCATCTTGCAGCTTGTCCAGGGCAAGCTCCCACTGCATCTACACGATCCGGCGACAAAGATGACGCCGGCGCTGGCGTGGAACACCGCCATCAGCTTCGTCACCAACACGAACTGGCAGAACTACTCCGGCGAATCGACCCAGGGCCACCTGGTGCAGATGGCCGGTCTGGCCGTGCAAAACTTCGTGTCCGCCGCTGTCGGCATCGCGGTCGCCATCGCGCTCGTCCGTGGATTCGCCCGCAGGCACAGCGCCGAACTCGGCAATTTCTGGGTAGACCTGGTGCGCGGCACCCTGCGCATCCTGCTGCCCATCTCCGTTGTCGGCGCGGTCGTGCTGATCGCCGGCGGCGCCATCCAGAACTTCCACCTGAACGACCAAGTGGTCAGCACCCTCGGCGGTGCCCACCAGACCATCACCGGTGGTCCGGTCGCCAGCCAGGAGGCGATCAAAGAGCTCGGCACCAACGGCGGCGGCTTCTACAACGCCAACTCCACGCACCCGTTCGAGAACCCGACCACCTGGACCAACTGGGTCGAGATCTTCCTGCTGCTGGTCATCAGTTTCTCGCTGCCCCGCACCTTCGGTCGCATGGTAGCCAACAAGAAGCAGGGCTACGCGATCGCTGCGGTCATGGCGAGCCTCGCCGCTACCAGCGTCACCCTGATGATGCTGTTTCAGTTGCAGCACCACGGCACCGTCCCCACCGCGATAGGCGCCGCAAAGGAAGGCATCGAGCAGCGTTTCGGAGTTGCTAACTCGGCAGTCTTCGCCGACGCGACCACACTCACGTCCACCGGCGCCGTCGACTCGTTTCACGACTCCTACACCAGCCTGGGCGGCATGATGACGATGTTCAACATGCAACTCGGTGAGGTCGCGCCAGGTGGCACCGGCTCCGGCTTGTACGGCATGCTCATTCTGGCGGTGATCTCGGTGTTTGTCGCGGGGCTCATGGTCGGCCGCACACCGGAATACCTCGGCAAGAAGATCAACCCGCGCGAGATCAAGCTCGCGGCAAGCTATTTCCTGGTCACCCCGCTCATCGTGCTGCTCGGCACCGCGATCGCGATGGCATTGCCCGGCCCGCGCGCCGCCATGGCCAACACCGGACCGCACGGCCTGTCCGAGGTGCTCTACGCGTTCACCTCCGCGGCGAACAACAACGGCTCCGCGTTCGCGGGCTTGTCGGCCAACACGGTGTGGTACAACACGGCCCTGGGCCTGGCGATGGTCTTCGGCAGGTTCCTGCCAATGATCCTGGTGCTCGTGCTGGCCGGTTCGCTGGCCGGTCAGGGTACGACGCCGGAGTCCGTCGGCACCCTGCCGACACATAAGCCTCAGTTCGTCGGCCTGGTCGCGGGTGTGACCATCATTCTGGTTGCCCTCACCTTCCTGCCAGCGCTGGCACTCGGACCTCTGGCCGAAGGGATCCACTGAAATGCTCCTGCCCACAATTGATTCAACCGCGCCACATACCGACCATCTGTCGCCGCAGCGGGTTCACGGAGGTCTGCTCGACCCCAAGATGCTGCTGACGTCGCTGCCCGATGCGCTACGCAAGCTCGATCCCCGAACCCTGTGGCGCAACCCGGTGATGTTCATCGTCGAGATCGGCGCCGTGTGGTCAACGGTGCTGGCGATCGGTGAACCGACCTGGTTCGGTTGGCTCGTCGTGTTCTGGCTGTGGCTGACGGTGCTGTTCGCCAACCTGGCCGAAGCGGTCGCCGAAGGGCGCGGCAAGGCACAGGCTGACGCCCTGCGCAGGTCCAAGGCCGACACCATCGCGCGCCGCCTGCGCGATTGGGCACCCGGGGCCACCAGCATCGAGGAGCAAGTCCCCGGGCCGCTGCTGCAGCAAGGCGACATCGTCGTGGTCGAAGCCGGCCAGATCATCCCGGGCGACGGCGACGTCGTGGAAGGCATTGCATCGGTGGATGAATCGGCCATCACCGGCGAATCGGCACCGGTGATCCGGGAATCCGGCGGTGACCGCTCAGCGGTGACCGGCGGGACCATCGTGCTGTCGGACCGGATCGTGGTCAAGATCACCCAGAAGCCCGGGCAAAGCTTCGTGGACCGGATGATCGCTCTGGTCGAAGGCGCCAACCGGCAGAAGACACCAAACGAGATCGCGCTGAACATTCTGCTGGCCGCGTTGACCATCATCTTCGTGTTCGCCGTGGCGACGCTACAGCCGCTCGCGATCTACTCCAAGGCCAATAACCCCGGTGTTCCCGACACTGCCGCCCTCAACGCGAACGGTGTCACCGGCATCGTCTTGGTGGCGTTGCTGGTGTGTCTGATCCCCACCACCATCGGGGCGCTGCTGTCAGCCATCGGCATCGCCGGCATGGACCGGCTGGTCCAGCGCAACGTGCTGGCTATGTCGGGGCGCGCAGTCGAGGCCGCCGGGGATGTCAACACCCTGCTGCTGGACAAGACCGGAACGATCACGCTCGGCAATCGGCAGGCGTCCGAATTCATCCCGCTCAACGGGGTCAGATCCGACGAGCTTGCTGACGCCGCTCAGCTGTCCAGCCTTGCCGACGCGACCCCTGAGGGCCGCTCGGTGGTCGTGTACGCCAAAGAGGCCTACGGGTTGCGCGCGCGGACACCTGGTGAGCTCGCCGACGCGTCCTGGGTGGAATTTTCCGCCGCGACCCGTATGTCGGGCGTCGACCTGGACGGCCGCCACTTGCGCAAGGGCGCGGCCAGCGCGGTCGCCGAGTGGATACGCAGGCAGGGCGGCACCGTCCCCGTCCAACTCGGCCGGATAGTGGACGGCATCTCCGCCGCCGGCGGAACCCCGCTGGTGGTGGGCGAGGTCACGGAGAACCACACCGAAAAAAAGGCGGAAGTGCTCGGCGTGATCTACCTCAAGGACGTGGTGAAGCAAGGCATGCGCGACCGGTTCGACGCGATGCGCCGGATGGGCATCCGGACGGTGATGATCACCGGTGACAATCCGTTGACGGCCAAGGCGATCGCCGAGGAGGCCGGCGTCGACGACTTCCTTGCCGAAGCCACCCCCGAAGACAAGATGACACTGATCAAGCGTGAGCAGGAGGGCGGCCGGCTGGTGGCGATGACCGGCGACGGCACCAACGACGCCCCGGCGCTGGCGCAGGCGGACGTCGGGGTGGCGATGAACACCGGCACCACCGCGGCCAAGGAAGCCGGCAACATGGTGGACCTGGACTCTGACCCGACCAAGCTCATCGAGATCGTCGAGATCGGCAAGCAGCTGTTGATCACCCGGGGGGCGCTGACGACGTTCTCCATCGCCAACGACATCGCCAAGTATTTCGCCATCATCCCGGCGATGTTCGTCGCGCTCTTCCCCGGCATGGACATGATCAACGTCATGCGGCTGCACAGTCCGGAGTCGGCGATCCTGTCGGCGGTGATCTTCAACGCGCTCGTCATCGCCGCGCTGATCCCCTTGGCGCTGCGCGGTGTTCGCTACACGCCCAGCAGCGCGTCGAAGCTGCTCAGCCGCAACCTCTACATCTATGGGTTGGGTGGGATTGTCGCCCCGTTCATCGGGATCAAGCTCATCGACCTTGTGGTCCAACTGCTTCCCGGGATGTCCTGACATGCAGTTCACCAACGTGGTTCGCCAACACTGGGCCGCGCTGCGCGCGCTGCTCGTCTTCACCGTGATCGTCGGTCTCGGCTATCCGCTGTTCATTTGGCTGATCGCGCAGCTTCCCGGTCTGCACGACAAGGCGGAGGGCTCCATCATCCGGGCCGACGGCAAACCGGTCGGCAGCAGGCTGATCGGCCAGCTGTTCACCAATGACGCCGGCAAGCCGCTGGTGCAGTACTTCCAGACCCGCCCCTCGGCGGCCGGCACCGGATATGACCCGATGGCAAGCGGTGCCAGTAATCTCGGACCGGAGAGCGTCGTCGACGTCTCGGCCGACCCGGCCAAGCTGGCAGCCGGCGCCACGCCGGCCGACGCCGGATTCAAGCCGAGCCTGCTCACCTTGGTGTGTTCGCGCAGTAAGGATGTCGGCGAACTGGAGCACGTCGACGGATCACGTCCGTTCTGCACCGGCGGCGGCGTCGGCGCCGTGCTGTCGGTAATCGGTGCGCGCGACAGAGGCGGCAATGTCGTCCACCCGACCAGGGTCGTCAGCATAAACGAGCCGTGCACGACCACCAGCCGGCCCTTCCTGGACGCCTACGAGGGCGTTCGGGTCGAGTGCGCAAAGTTCGGTGAAGACTACTCGACCGGCCAGAATGTGCCCATCCGCGGCGTCGCCCCCAACAAGCCGGCGGTGCCGGCCGACGCCGTCACCGCGAGCGGCAGCGGTCTGGACCCGGACATTTCACCGGCCTACGCCGATATCCAGGTCGCCAGGGTGGCCAAAGCGCGACACGTCACCCCCGATCAGGTACGTGATCTGGTCCAGCAGCACCGAAGTGGCCGCGACCTTGGGTTCCTCGGTGAACCCCGGGTCAACGTGTTGGCGCTCAACCTTGAGCTCGACCACAGGTATCCAGTCACCGGCTAATGCACATTTGGTGGATGATGTTCACGTGAGCGTCATCGACCACCCCCCCAAACGCGGAGAGCTGCGCATCTACATTGGCGCGGCCCCCGGCGTCGGCAAGACGTACGCCATGCTCGGAGAGGCACACCGGCGGCTGGAGCGCGGCACCGATCTGGTCGCCGGTGTGGTGGAGACCTACGGCCGCCGCAAGACCGCGGAGCTGCTCGAGGGCATCGAGATCATCCCGCCCCACTACATCGAGTATCGCGGCAGCCGCTTCGCCGAACTCGACGTAGCGGCGGTGCTGGCACGCCATCCGCAGGTGGTCCTGGTTGACGAGCTTGCCCACACCAACGTCCCTGGCAGCAAGAACCACAAACGATGGCAGGACGTCGAAGAGCTGCTCGATGCCGGCATCACCGTGATCTCCACCGTCAACATCCAGCATTTCGAGAGCCTCAACGACGTCGTCACCCAGATCACCGGCATCGAACAAAAGGAAACGGTGCCGGATTCGGTCGTGCGGCAGGCGTCGCAGGTCGAACTCATCGACATCACACCGGAAGCACTGCGCCGCAGGCTATCCCACGGAAATGTCTATGCGCCTGAGAAGATCAACGCGGCGCTGTCCAACTACTTCCGCAGCGGAAACCTCACCGCACTAAGGGAATTGGCGCTGCTGTGGCTGGCCGATCAGGTGGACACCGCACTGGCCAAATACCGCGCGGACAAAAAGATCACCGCTACCTGGGAGGCGCGCGAGCGCGTCGTCGTGTCGGTCACCGGCGGTCCGGAGTCGGAGACGTTGGTACGGCGGGCATCCCGGATAGCATCGAAGGCCAGTGCCGAGCTCATGGTGGTGCATGTCTTGCGCGGCGACGGGCTCTCCGGCGTGTCGGCGCCCCGGATGGCCAAGATTCGCGAGCTGGCGACCAGCCTGGACGCGTCCCTGCATATCGTGGTCGGTGACGACGTGGCCACGGCGCTACTGGACTTCGCCCGCGAGATGAACGCCACCCAGCTGGTGCTCGGCACGTCTCGCCGCTCCCGCTGGGCGCGCATCTTTGACGAAGGCATCGGCGCAGCGATCGTGCAGCGGTCCGGGAAGATCGACGTGCACATCGTGACCCATCAAGAATCCAAACGGGGCTTTCGGGCAGCATCGATCTCACCCCGCGAACGACGCGCGGCATCCTGGCTGGCTGCACTCCTCATCCCGTCCGTTATCTGCGCGGTCACGGTGGCCTGGCTGGACCGGTTTCTCAATACCAGCGGAGAAAGCGCGCTGTTCTTCGTCGGTGTGATGGTGGTAGCCCTCCTCGGGGGCGTTGCCCCGGCAGTGCTTTCGGCGGTGCTGTCCGGCCTGCTGCTGAACTACTTCCTGACAACTCCACGGCACACCTTCACCATCGTCGCACCTAACGCCGCCGTCACCGAGGTGGTACTGCTGGTGGTGGCGATCGCGTTCGCGGTTCTCGTCGACGGCGCGGCTAAACGCACGCGGGAAGCCGGGCGCGCATCCCAGGAAGCTGAACTGCTGACGCTGTTCGCCGGGTCGGTGCTGCGCGGCGCGGACCTGGAGACGCTTTTGGAACGGGTGCGGGAGACTTACTCCCAGCGCGCGGTGAGCATCCTCAGGGAGCCCACCGAGGAAAATCGCGGCGCCGACCATGACAAAGGCTATATCGTCGCCTCGGTAGGCAAAGACCCTTGTCTGACAGTGGATTCCTCCGACACTGCGATCGAGGTCGGCGACGACGAGTTCTGGATGCTGATGGCCGGCAAGAAGCTGGCCGCTCGTGACCGCCGGGTGCTCACTGCGGTGGCCAAGCAGGCCGCAAGCCTGGTCCGGCAGCGCGAGCTAGCCGAGGAGGCCAGCCGGGCCGAGGCGATCGAGCAGGCGGACGAACTGCGCCGGTCGCTGCTGTCCGCGGTCAGCCATGACCTGCGTACTCCACTGGCGGCGGCCAAGATCGCGGTGTCCAGCCTGCGCGCCGAAGACGTCGACTTCTCTGCCGAGGACACCGCCGACTTGCTCGCCACCATCGAGGAGTCGATCGACCAGCTCACCGCCCTGGTGGGGAACCTGCTCGATTCGTCACGGCTGGCCGCGGGCGTGATCCGCCCCGAACTGCACCGCGTGTACGTGGAGGAAACGGTGCAACGCGCACTAGTCAGCATTGGCCGGGGTGCCACCGGCTTCTTCCGATCCGGCATCGACCGTGTCAAGGTCGACGTCGGCGGCGCGGTGGTGATGGCCGATGCCGGGCTCCTCGAACGGGTGCTGGCCAACCTGATCGACAACGCATTGCGCTACGCACCGGACAGCATGATCCGCGTCAACGCCGGACGCGTGGGTGATCGCGTCCTGATCAATGTCATCGATGAGGGCCGCGGCGTCCCGCGAGGGACCGAGGAGCAGCTATTCGAAGCGTTTCAGCGTCTCGGCGATCACAATACCAGCAGCGGCGTGGGCCTCGGATTGTCGGTGGCGCGAGGTTTTGTCGAAGCGATGGGCGGCACCATCCAGGCGACTGACACACCGGGAGGCGGACTTACCGTGGTCGTGGATTTGGCTGCGCCGCAGGGGGATCAATGACCAGGGTGCTGGTAATCGACGACGAGCCGCACATCCTGCGCGCGCTGCGGATCAACTTGTCAGTGCGTGGCTACGAGGTCATCACTGCGTCAACCGGTGCCGGTGCGCTGCGCGCCGCCGCCGAACACCGCCCCGACGTGGTAATACTCGACCTTGGCCTGCCAGACATATCGGGCATCGAGGTGCTGGCCGGGTTGCGCGGCTGGCTGACGGCACCCGTCATCGTGCTGTCGGCCCGCACCGACTCGTCGGACAAGGTCGAGGCCCTCGACGCCGGAGCCGACGACTACGTAACCAAACCGTTCGGGATGGACGAGTTCCTGGCCCGGCTGCGCGCCGCGGTGCGCCGCAACGCCGCGGCGGCCGAAACCGACCAGCCGCTTATCGAAGCCCCTTCGTTCACAATCGATCTGGCTGCTAAGAAGGTCATCAAGAACGGCGCCGAAGTACACCTGACGCCGACCGAATGGGGCATGCTCGAGGTGCTGGCCCGCAACCGTGGCAAGCTGGTCGGCCGCGAGGAACTCCTCAGAGAAGTGTGGGGACCGGCGTATGCCAAAGAGACCCACTACCTGCGCGTGTACCTGGCACAGCTGCGACGCAAACTCGAAGATGACCCGTCGCGGCCCCGACATCTGCTGACCGAAGCGGGTATGGGCTACCGCTTCGAGGTGTGAATTTGCGCCGAACGTGCAGCCGCGGCGAAGAAATCGCCAAACTTTCGCAGTGAGTGCACGTTCGGCGCGAGTAGCCGATTTACCCGGCGATCGACAGCGCTATGCCATCCAGGATGTCGTGTTCGCTGACGGTGAGCTCGTCGATGCCGGCGCGGTTGCGCAGTTCGTGTGCCAACTCCTCGACCACGATCGCACCTGCGCCGATCACGTCGGCACGCCCCTCGTGCATCGGTCCGAGTGCGGCCCGTTGCTTTCGCGTCATACCGATCAGCCGGTCACAGACCGCCAGCAACTCGTCGCCGCCGACCCGCGAAAGGTGAATGGCCGCAGAGTCATACGTCGTCATGTTCTGCGCCAGCGCGGCGAGCGTGGTCATCGTCCCGGCCACCCCCACCCAGGTCCGGGCCCGTTCGACGGGCACCGCGCGCAGCGCCGCCCCGATCCGCTCGCGGACCACCTGGCGGGCCGCCGCCACCTCGACCGGCGTCGGCGGGTCGGAGTGCAAACAGCGTTCGGTCAGCCGCACACAGCCGATATCAGCCGAGAAACTCGCCTGCACTCCATCGGTTGCGCCGAGCACGATCTCGGTGGAGCCCCCGCCCAAGTCGATGACAACGAAAGGCGCACCGGCGGAGTCTAATTCGTCTACCGCTCCGCGGAAAGACAGTTCAGCCTCCTCATCGCCGGTGATCACCTCCGCGACCGCGCCGGGGACCACAGGACCCAGCACATCGGCCGTCATCGCAAAGAAGACATCACGATTGGCGGCCTCGCGGGCGGCCGAGGTGGCGACCATCCGCACCCGCTCGATACCGTGGGCCTTCAGCAAGGCGGTGTAGTCGACCAGTGCGGCGCGGGTCCGCGCCAGCGCGTCCGTCGCGAACTGGCCCGTGGCGTCGACTCCCTGGCCCAACCGCACGATCCGCGTCTCGCGATGTACCTCGCGCAGGTGACGGTTGACCATGTCGGCGATCAGCAGCCGGATCGAGTTGGTGCCGCAGTCGATCGCGGCGACCCTGCTCATCGCCACTGTCCCGGCACCAGGAGCCCCGCCATCGGCGGTTCGCCGGCCAGCATCGCCAGCGCCTCGTCGCCCAACGGGTTCACCCCGGGTCCCTTGGCCAGCGAATGCGCGATCAGCACGTGCAAGCACTTGACCCGGTCGGGCATGCCGCCGGCGGACACGGTGCTCCCGAGCGGTTCGATCGCGTCACGCTCAGCCAGATACGACTCGTGGGCCCGTCGATAGGCGGCCGCCAGTTGGGGGTCTTGCCGCAGCCGTGCGGTCATCTCGCGCATCCGTCCTGAAGACTCCAACCTACTCGCGGCCGCGGTCAGCACCGGATGAGTCAGGTAGTACAACGTCGGAAACGGTGTGCCGTCAGGCAGTTTCGGCGCCGTCTTCACCACACCGGGTTCACCGTTGGGGCACCGGTAGGCGATCTCGAGTACGCCACGAGGCTCGCGGCCGAGCTGGCGCGCCACCGCTTCCAGGTCGGCACGATCAACCACCGGGCGATGCGGGATTGGGGGGGCCCGGCGGTGCCGGTGGTGCCGGTACCTTCGGGGCGCGCAGGGCGGGAGTGGGTGCGCCGTGCGGGGTGTCGGCAATGGTATGCCACAGCGACGTGTACCAGGGACCGTTGTTGGCCGCGGCCACTGCTTCGGATCCTGGCTGCGCGGGCACCGTCGCCGTGGCCGGAAGCTGGACCTGATACGGGATGTCTCCAGGCTTCACAAAGCCAAGGCGCTCGCGGGCCTGTGCCGCAATGTAGGCCGGATCAGCCAGCCTGACCTTCTGCTGCTCGAGATCGGCGATCTCGCGGCGCAATGCGGCTTCGGTCGCGGCTAACTGATTCATTTCGGTGCGCTGCGCGAAGTAGGTGCGTACCGGGCCGGCGATGGTAAGCGTCACGACGCAGACAACCGCAGCCAGGACCGCTGCCCGCCGCGCGGTGAACCCCAGCCGCTGCTCGGCCGACTCGGTGATCGACCGCTTGATGGGTTCGGCGACCGGCTCAGGCAGCGCCCGCGAAGCATTGCGACCACCCCTGGTCGCCGGAGGCGTGCGCGGACGTCCCCCAAGAGCGTCGCCGGCTCGTCCCGGCCGCGCCGCAGGAAAGCGTCGCTTCGGGTCGGGCCGTTTCGCTTCGGACATCTGGGTTCAGCCGCGTTTTCTCGTTTACCGCCAGACTATTTCGTTTCCGGCGCGTACCGGGGGAACGCCAGATCGCCCGCGTAGCGGGCAGCGTCGCCGAGCGCTTCCTCGATCCGCAGTAGCTGGTTGTATTTGGCGACGCGCTCGCTGCGCGCCGGTGCGCCGGTCTTGATCTGCCCGCAGCCGACAGCCACCGCGAGATCGGCGATCGTGGTGTCCTCCGTCTCTCCGCTCCGGTGGCTCATCACCGTGCGGTAGCCGCTGTGGTGGGCCAGCGCCACCGCGTCGAGCGTCTCGGTCAATGTTCCGATCTGGTTGACCTTGACCAGCAACGCGTTTGCCACACCTTTCTCGATGCCCTCCTCGATTCGTTCGGGATTGGTGACGAAGATGTCGTCGCCGACGATCTGCACCCGATCACCGATCGATTCGGTCAGGGCCACCCAGCCGTCCCAATCGTCTTCGGACAGCGGGTCTTCGATGGACACCAGCGGATAGGACCCGAGCAGATCGGTGTAGAACTCGGTCATCTGGCCCGCGGTCAGTGTCTTGTTCTCGAAGCCGTAGCCGGCGGCTTCGGCGTAGAACTCAGTGGCCGCCGCGTCCAGCGCCAACGCCACGTCGGCACCAGGTCGCAGGCCCGCCGACTCGATGGCCAGGCTGATCAGATCCAGCGCCGCCTTGGTGCCGGCCACATCCGGGGCAAAGCCGCCCTCGTCGCCCAGGCCGGTGGCCAGGCCCTGTTTCTTCAGGACCGACTTGAGCGCGTGGTAGACCTCAGCACCCCATCGCAACGCCTCGGAGAAGCTGGGCGCGCCGATTGGCGCCACCATGAACTCCTGAATGTCGACACCGGTGTCGGCATGCGCGCCGCCGTTGAGGATGTTCATCATCGGCACCGGCAGGATGTGTGCGTTCGGCCCGCCGAGATAGCGGAACAGTGGCAACTCTGCGGAATCCGCGGCCGCCTTAGCGACGGCCAGCGAGACGCCGAGGATTGCGTTGGCTCCCAACCGCGACTTGTCGGGGGTGCCGTCGAGGTCCACCAGCGCCTGGTCGACCAGCCGCTGATCGTCGGCATTGAGCCCGATGACAGCCGGTGCGATCTCGTCGAGCACGGCCTGCACGGCCTTTTTCACGCCCTTGCCGCCGTAACGCGCGCCGCCGTCGCGCAACTCGACGGCCTCGTGCTCTCCGGTCGACGCACCCGACGGCACCGCTGCCCGTGCGAATGTCCCGTCGATCAGAGCCACCTCGACCTCGACCGTCGGATTGCCGCGGGAATCGAGAATCTCGCGGGCGCCGACCTGCTCGATAATGGGCACTGGTTTCTCCTTGCTCTCCGCTCGGGGTATGGACCCCACGTCAGGCCGTCGGAACTAGGACCGCCCCATAGCCTAATGCCGCGGCGACGCCGGACCTGCCTTGGCTCGGCGACGATGGGGCCCGCGGGGCGGGGCGGGGAGGAGCCGGGCAATCATGCTCAGAGCGGGTGACCCGCCGCGTAGGCGGTGGCCCAGTCCCGTACGGCACGCGCATACGGGCCGGAATTGTTGTAAGCCCGCAGCGCTGTTATCCACCCCCTGGGCGTCGCGAGATCCTTTCCGCGCCAACACAAGTAACCTGCCGCCGACAGTGCGGCATCGTCGATGTTGTCCACACTGGCGATTCCATCGTTGTTGGCGTCCACCCCGTACAGCCGCCAGGTCTCCGGAATGAACTGCATGGGCCCCATCGCCCGGTCGGCAGCCGAGTCGCCGTCCATGCCCCCGTCATCGCTGTCGACAATGTGCAGGGTGCCGCCGGTACCATCCAGGCGAATCCCCCGAATCGGCGGACGCACATCACCGTTGGGCGCAATCGTCGCATGGTGATAGGTGCCGTGGTGACTCTCCACCTCCCCGATGCCGGCCAACGTGGTCCACGACAGATGGCACTTCGGGTTCTCGACCTCGGCGACCCGGGCGGCATACGCGTAGGCTTCCAGCGCGATGACCGGGATTTCCAGTGCCGGCGCCCGCTCGGCCGCCCATCCATGCACCTGGTCGGCGGGCCGGCCTTTGGCGTAAGTGTCCACCAGCGGCACCGGATCCCCCGCCGGCGGCGGCACGCCCTCGGGGATGAAGGCGCCGAGCTGCCAGGTGCAACTCGATGACAGGAGCAGCGCCGTCGCACCCACGACAGCGACCGCCCGCAACCACCGCACCGGCGACACAACACTCCCTCAGCTGTTTTGGTCATGACCATCGTCGCACGGGTTGCTGACTATCCCGTCGCTTCCGGGACCGGACGCACGGGTCTATCCCCGGTTTGCGGTTCTTGATAAGGTGAGCCACCGCTGGCAACAGCAAGCCGAAGCTAGTGGGGTGAGAGAACGTGGCGACGGACACCCTCATGACCGTCGCGGCGGACTGCCCGGTCAGCATTCAGGCAACCGCGCCCGGCATCTCATCCCAGCTGCTCGGCAGCGGTTTAATCGGTCTGCGCGAAGGTCTAGAAGCCGCCATCGTCGTCACGATTCTGGTCGCGTTTCTGGTCAAGGCAAAGCGGCGCGACGCGCTCAAATGGGTGTGGCTCGGTGTCGCCGCAGCAATCATCATGACGATTGCTGTTTTCCTGACAATCCAGTTCAGCGCGTACACGATCAAGAATCTGGCCGCCGAGGCGGTCGCCGGTATCGCATCGCTGGTCGCCGTCGCCATCGTCACCACGATGTTGCTCTGGATGAAGAAGGCCGCAGCCGGACTGTCCGGGGAACTGCGCGCCGAGATGGCGCGTGCCCTGCAGACTGGCGCGCCGGCGGTGCTGCTGCTAGCCTTCCTGGCCGTCGGCCGGGAGGGAATCGAGACCGCGTTGTTCATGGTCGGTTACGCCAAAGCCGAAACCGCTTGGCCGCTAACTGGGTTGATTATCGGGGTGCTGCTCGCCGCCGCCATCGCCTGTGGGATGTACGCCGGCGCGATCCGTATCAACTTAAGCAAATTCTTCACCTACACCGGCGTTTTCCTCGTCATCGTCGCCGCCGGGATCCTCTCATCCGGTGTCGGCGCACTGCAGAAGGTGGGCTGGCTGCCGGGCCGGGGCAATCGGGCGTTTGACATCAATTCGTGGTTCGACTGGTTGTCGTGGTACGGCGCGATCATCCGGGGGGTTTTCAACATCAGCCCAACGCCGACCGTGCTGCGGCTCGCGACGTGGCTGACTTACCTGATCATCGCGTTGGCATTGTTCCTGCGCCCGTCTGCCAGCACACCCAAGCGGGCGTCGTCCAGTGCCGCCAACCATCCGACCTCCACCGAACGACCAATGACGTGAGCAGGTGTCTCGGTCGGCAGCTTCCCCCGGCCCTGAGGGCCAGCATCGCCGCCGCCGAGATACCCCCATCCAGGCCCAGCCGGCCAGTAACGCGCTGCGAGCACGCCTCCTTCGCCTACTGGGGCTCGATGCTGCTGGGCTGATCGTCCTGTTGGTCTTCCGACGCGGGGTCCACCGGTGTGGCTTCTCCCGAAGCCTCCAGCTCGTCGTCCCTGGGAGCTTCGGATTGCACGGTGTCTTCGGACACGTCAACGGATTCCTCGATCGGCCGGTCGACCGCCTCGGCAGCCTCCTCGTGGGCAACTGGTTCCTCCACCGCGGGTGGCCAGTAAGCGCGCCACTCATCCTCGGTAATCACGCCGAGCGGTGCGATGTCGAGCTCCTCGGGAACATCCTCTCCGCGGCGCTTGGTGGCGATAGCCTTCTCGGCGCTACGGACAATATCCATGAACTCTAAAATTGCCGCACGCAAGGCATTCTCAGCATCGACATCAGCGGACACGGTGATCGACGTCATCGCCTCGGGGACCAGGTCAACTGGCAGCCCAGCTTTGAGAACCCGTTGGATCACCTTCTGCGCCAACGCCAATGCCGGCTGGCCGGTAGGAACACCGTCCGTCACCGAGGTCCGTGACTTCTCCGACGCCTTGCGTTCTTCCCACTGAGCCAACTGGTCATCAAGTGAAATCTCTTCGCCCGCAAGTACCTCCGGAACCCGGTTGGTCAACTTCCGCACCAGCGTGTCAGCGACGTCGTCGATGGTGAATGGGTGCTGTGGCGCGTCCTCGGCGATGCGGGCGTGGAAGAGCACCTGTAACAACACATCACCGAGCTCCTCGCGCAGCTCGTCGGCATTGCCGTGACGGACCGCGTCGAAGAGCTCGTAGGTCTCCTCCAGAAGGTACCGGCGCAGCGAGTCGTGCGTCTGTTCGCTCTCCCACGGCCCGGCGGTGCGCAATTTATCCATCATCGCGACCGCCTCGACAAGTCGTTCGCCGGGTTGCCGGCTCGGTGCCGAAATAAGCCTGTCCCCCGCGGCCAATCGAGCGGTGACAGCAGGGTGGTCGGGATCCGACGACAACAACACCGGGGCGTCTTCTCCGGTATGCACCGGCCGCGCAGCGGGCAGCGACCAGGGCACCGCGACCGGCATCTCCTCGGTGTACTGCACTTCGCCGCCGAGGAACTTGATGGCTTCGACGGGTACCCACGACGGGCGGCGGGGATCGACCAAGACGACG
Organism: Mycobacterium sp.; assembly: GCA_035625875.1. Classification (GTDB taxonomy): domain Bacteria; phylum Actinomycetota; class Actinomycetes; order Mycobacteriales; family Mycobacteriaceae; genus Mycobacterium. The sequence goes on from DASPOT010000295.1 coordinate 18,764, forward strand.
GTCATCGTGCTTGTCGCTCCTCACTGGACGTCGTAGCTGGGTTCGATTGCCCAGCTCCTCCTCGGGCCGCTCCGCGCGCGTTCGATTGCCCGACTCTCCCCCGCAAGCGGGCGGTACCCCCACCTCGGGCCGCATCGTTGTGGGGTGATACCGAGTTCGTTATATCAATTTGCTCCTGCGGTTTTCCATTAAGTGCCGATACCAAGTCGGCCACCATTTGCACCAATTCAATATCACGGATTCGCGGCGCCCCGACGCCGCTGTCGGCTCGCGGGATCGGAACCTGCACCGTCGCCGTGGTGGCGCGGTAACGCGCGCCCGGATGTATCCGCTTGAGCCGCACCTGAGCGGAGTCCGGCAGCGTCAGCGGCGAGAGCCGCACGGTCGCCTCCGACATTGCTGTCACTTCGGCGATGCCATACGCGCGGCACAGCAACCGTAGCCGCGCCACCGCCACCAGCCGCTGGGCCGGTTCGGGCAGCGCCCCGTAGCGGTCGGTCAGCTCCTCGACAACACCGTCGACGTCCGCGCCGTCAGCGGCAGCGGCCAGCCGCCGGTAGCCCTCCAGGCGCAGCCGGTCGCTGGCTATGTAGTCCGGCGGCAGGTGTGCATCTACCGGCAGGTCGATCCGGACGTCTTTCGGTTCCTCGGCGGTGATGACGGTTTTGCCGTGGTAGGCCGCCCGATACGCTTCAACGGCCTCCCCGACCAGTCGCACATACAGGTCGAAGCCGACGCCGGCCACATGCCCGGACTGCTCGACGCCCAGCACATTGCCGGCGCCGCGGATCTCGAGGTCCTTCAGCGCGACCGCCATGCCCGCGCCCAGCTCGTTGTTCTGCGCGATCGTGGCAAGGCGGTCGTAGGCGGTCTCGGTCAGCGCCGCATGCGGCGGGTACAGGAAGTAGGCGTAGCCGCGCTCCCGGCTACGGCCAACCCGACCGCGCAGCTGATGCAGCTGGGCCAGCCCGAACGTCTCGGCCCGCTCGACGATCAACGTGTTGGCGTTGGAGATGTCCAGGCCGGTCTCCACGATCGTGGTGCACACCAAGATGTCGTATTCGCGGTTCCAGAACCCCTGCACCGTGGATTCCAGCAGGTCCTCGGGCATCTGGCCGTGGGCGACGACGACTCGGGCCTCGGGCACCCGGGCACGCACCCGGGCGGCCGCCTGGTCGATGGAGCTGACGCGGTTGTGCACGTAGAACGCCTGACCGTCGCGCAGCAGCTCCCGGCGCAGCGCCGCGGCGACCTGCTTGTCGTCGTGCGGCCCGACGTAGGTCAGCACGGGGAAGCGGTCCTCGGGCGGTGTCAGGATCGTCGACATCTCCCGGATTCCGGCCAGGCTCATCTCCAGCGTGCGCGGGATCGGGGTGGCACTCATCGTCAGCACGTCGACGTGGGTGCGCAGCGACTTGATGTGCTCCTTGTGTTCGACGCCGAACCGCTGCTCCTCGTCGACGACGACCAGGCCCAGGTCCTTCCAGCGCACCCCTGTCTGCAGCAGCCGATGCGTGCCGATCACGATGTCCACGCTGCCGTCGGCCATGCCGTCGATCACGGCGCGGGACTCGGCGGGGCCGGTGAACCGGGACAGCCCCTTGATCCGCACCGGGAAACCGGCCATCCGCTCGGTGAACGTTTGCAGGTGCTGGTCGCACAGCAACGTCGTCGGCACCAGCACGGCGACCTGTTTGCCGTCCTGCACCGCCTTGAAGGCCGCCCGCACCGCGATTTCCGTCTTGCCGTAGCCGACGTCGCCGCAGATCACGCGGTCCATCGGCACCGGCTTTTCCATATCGGCCTTCACCTCGATGATCGCGGTGAGCTGATCGGCGGTCTCGGTGAAGCCGAACGCGTCCTCCATCTCGGCTTGCCACGGGGTGTCGGGGCTGAACGCGTGACCGGCGGTGGCCTGCCGCTTGGCGTACAGCGACACCAGCTCGCTGGCGATCTCGCGGACCGCGCGGCGGGCCTTGGTCTTGGTGTTGACCCAGTCACTGCCGCCGAGCCGGCTCAGCGCCGGAGCCTGCCCGCCGACGTACCGCGAAAGCTGATCCAGGGAATCCATCGGGACATACAGCTTGTCTGTATCATGTTGGCCGCCAGCCCTTTTGGTTGACGCATACTCCAACACCAAGTACTCGCGGCGGGCCCCGCTGACGGTACGTTCGACCATCTCCACGAACCGTCCGATACCGTGCTGGTCGTGGACCACAAGGTCGCCCGCGGTGAGCGCGAGCGGATCGACGGTGTTGCGCCGCTTGGCCGCCAGCCGCTTGCCGTCCGCGGAGGTCACCCGGTTGCCGGTCAGATCGGTCTCGGTGATGACGACGAGGTTGGCGCCGGGCACCACCACGCCGTCGTGCAACGGACCCTTGAGCACCCCGACAACGCCGCGCTTCGGCGCCGCGCCCGGCCGCAACATGGTTGCGGGGGTGTCGGATTCGGCCAGCTGCTCGACCACGCGATGCGCGGTTCCGGCCCCGGCTGCGACGATCGCGGCGTAGCCGCCGGTGATGACGTGGGCCCGCAGCGAGGCGAAAATGGCGTCGATGTCGCGCTGATTCCCACGCGCCGACGGCGCCGCGCGGACGTCCAGCTCGACCGCTGACTCGTCGGACAGCTGGCTCAGGGTCCACCACCGGTGGCCCGACCGCCGCGCCGCGGCCTTCACCTCGTCGAGTTCGGCGAATCCCGATCCGCCGAGCTGCTCGACGTCGACGGGCGCTCTGTCTTTCCGGCTCCCGCCGGTTGCAGCCACCGACCACGCCGCCTCCAAGAATTCCCGGCCAGTCTTGATCAGGTCAGCGGCCCGGGTGCGGACCTTTTCCGGGTCGCACACCAACACCGGGGTGCACTCGGCCAGCTGGTCGGTCAGCAACACCAAGTTGTCGGGACGAAGCACCGACAGCAGCGCCTCCATGCCGTCGACCGGGATGCCCTCGGCCAGCTTGGCCAGCATGTCGGTGACGCTGCCGGTGATGGCGGTCTCGGCGCTGAGGTGCGCTGCGGCCAACTGGGCGGCCCGCCCCCGCACGTCGTCGGTCAGCAGCAGCTCACGGCACGCGACCGCGACCAGCGTGTCGATGCTGATCTCGGGAATGGAGCGCTGGTCGGCCACCGAGAACATCCGCATTTCGGTGACCTCGTCACCCCAGAACTCGACGCGCACGGGGTGCTCGGCGGTCGGGGCGAAGATGTCGAGGATCCCGCCGCGGACCGCGAACTCGCCGCGCCGCCCGACCATGTCCACCCGGGTGTAGGCCAGCTCGACCAGCCGGGCGATGATGCCCTCGAAACCACCGGCGGCGCTGGTGTCGTCGCCGACGGTGAGGGTGAGCGGTTCCATCAGGCCCAGTCGCGGGGTCATCGGCTGCAGCAGCGAGCGCACGGCCGTGACCACCACCTGCAGCGGCGGCCCCAGCCGGGCATCATCGGGATGCGCCAGTCGGCGCAGCAGCAAGAGGCGGGCGCCGACAGTGTCGACGCCGGGTGACAGCCGCTCGTGCGGCAGGGTCTCCCAGGAGGGGAACATCGCTACCGCGTCGCCGAAGACGCCGCGTAGTTCGGCGGTCAGGTCATCGGCTTCCCGGGCGGTCGCGGTGACCACCAGCAACGGCCCCTGGCGGGCCAGCGCACTCGCGACGAACAGCCGTGCGCTGGCCGGTCCGACCAGGGTCAGCTCGGCAGGCCGATCGGCCGTGCGTTCGATAAGTTCCTGGAATGTCGGCGCGGACAGCGCCAAATCAACCAGCCCCGCGATCGGGGTATCTGGGCAGGCAGGCCCCGGTGCGGTCATGATGCCGCCATTGTATGGCGCGGAACTTTCTGACCTCCTCCCACGACTGACGTCATGGGATTCCCCAAACCACTCACGCGGCGTCGGGAGTTCCCACTTGCGCGAGCACACCCGCCCGTGCGGATGTTGCCCCAGGCCCCGGGGTAGGCGCAAGCTGATGGGCTCAGGCCAGGATATTGAGTGCTGCGTTCCGATCAGCATGATCGCTAGCGTGACCACATGATGCGCTGGAATTCCGCTTGGCTCTTACGGTTTTCCCGGCCAGCTTCTCGTTCCGCATGTATCGGTGCACCACCTCCAGCGGCGCACCACCCACAGGGGTGACGAACCACGACCCGGCACCACAAACAGCAGACTGCGGCGACACTCCGGGCACCAAAACGCGTGGTACCTAACCGAAGACACCGACTCAATCGTCGACCGGCCCTGCACGAACTCACCGTAACGGCCGCGACCGACAACGACGGCCCGATCACGCGGGCCGACAGGATCGGCCATCCACGACCTAATTCGTGGAATCCCGTCAATATTGAGCCCGGCGCCGTCAAGGATTTGTAAGGGCAGCGGCATCCGACGGCGGCCGGGCGCACCTTAAAGCCATGAGCATGACTTTGCAAGATGTCCTGCCGTCCATCGGCTATGCCGCGCCTCCGCGGTTCGATCCGGCGATTTGGCCGATCACCACACATGCCGACGAGGACGGCCGGCTCTGCATCGGCGAGGTGCCCGTCACCGACATCGCCGACGAGTTCCGGACCCCTGCCTACGTGATCGACGAAGCCGACTTCCGGCATCGCGCCCGCCGTTACCGCAGGGCGTTGCGCGGCGCTGAGATCGTCTATGCCGGCAAGTCGCTGCTGACCATCGCGGTGGCGCGCTGGGCGCGCGAAGAGGGGCTAAGCGTCGACGTCTGCTCACCCGGCGAGCTGGCCACCGCCGTCGCTGCTGGGGTGGAACCGGCGCGCATCGTCATGCATGGCAACGCCAAATCGGTCGAAGAGTTGCGGGCCGCGGTGCGCGTCGGGGTCGGGCGCATTGTGTTGGATTCGTGCATCGAGATCGCCTACCTCGCGGGTTTGGCGAGCCGGCGACAACGAGTGCTCATCCGAGTGACCCCGGACATCGACATCCACGGTCACCGCGCGGTCACCACCGGGATCAGCGACCAGAAGTTCGGGTTCACGCTCGATGGTGGGAGTGCCGCCGACGCGGTAGCGCGAGTCCTCGCCCATACCAATCTCGATCTGATCGGGCTGCACTGCCATATCGGCTCGCAGGTCACCGATGCTGCCTTCTACGGCGAAACAATTCGCCGGATGATCGCCGCTATGGCCGACATCCGCGCCAGGCACGGCGTCGTCCTCACCGAGCTGAACATCGGCGGCGGCCATGGCATCCCCTATGTCCCCGGCGATCCGGAGCTCGACCTCGTCGAGCTGGCCGACGTCATCGACGACGCGGTGGAGACGGCCTGTGCCGCCGAACGGTTCCCCCGCCCAGTCATCGTGGTCGAACCCGGTCGGGCCATCAGCGGCCGGGCCGGCGTCACGCTGTATCAGGTGTGCGCCGTAAAGACGCAACCAGGTGGGCGGACCTTCGTCGTAGTCGACGGCGGAATGAGCGACAACCCGCGGGTGGCGTTGTACGGCGCGAAATACACTGTCGCGCTGGCGAACCGGCATCCTCTTGGGCCGAAGCAGCGCGTCACGGTGGCGGGGCGGCACTGCGAAGCGGGCGACGAGATCGCCCGCGATATCGAGCTACCGGCCGACGTGCATCCCGGCGACCTGTTGGCGGTAGCCTGCACCGGCGCCTACCACCACAGCATGGCGTCGAGCTACAACATGGTCGGTCGGCTACCGCTGGTGGCCGTCAAGGATGGCGGCGCCCGCGAACTGGTCCGTCGCGAAACGACTGCCGACCTGCTGGCGCGCGATCGCGGTTAACGCCGATCCGATTGTTCGGCTCCTCTCCGGGCCGCCCGCGGCCCGCATCGTCGCCGAACCTATTCGTCTTGCAGGCGGGGATCGGCTTCCAGGTGGGTCAGGCCGTTCCAGACCAGGTTGACCAGGTGCGCGGCGACCACTTCCTTCTTGGGCTCCCGGGCGTCGAGCCACCATTGCGCGGTCATCGACACCGAGCCCACCAACGCCTGCGCATACAGCGGGGCCAGGTCCGGGTCTAGGCCACGACGGGCGAAGTCACCGGCCAGGATCGAGCTGACCTGGCTGACCGCGTCGTTGAGCAGGCTGGAATAGGTGCCCGAGCTGATGGACGCCGGCGAGTCGCGGATCATGATGCGGAAACCGTCAGTGCGCTCCTCGACGTAGGTCAGCAACGCCAGCGCGACCCGTTCGACGCGCACCCGGGACCGGTTGTTGGTCAGCGACGACGTGATGCCGTCCAGCAGCGCCGACATCTCCCGGTCGACGACGACCGCGTACAGCCCCTCCTTGCCGCCGAAATGCTCGTAGACGACCGGTTTGGATACGTTGGCGCGCTGCGCGATCTCCTCGATCGAGGTCCCCTCGTAGCCGCGTTCGGCAAACAGCGACCGCGCGATGTCGATGAGTTGATGTCGGCGCTCGCTGCCGGTCATCCTGGCGCGCGGCGCGCGCACTTCTTTGTCCGGCGCTGCCACGCCTACCAGCGTATCGGCTAGAGGGGGTCGAATTGTCCGACTCCTCCCTGGGGCCGTACCCGGCCCGCATACGGGCCCACGGTCTAGGTTTGATGGCCCAACTCCTCCTCGGGCCGCAAGCGGCCCGCATCGTCGTCGGGGCTAGCCGCTCACTGATCGACTTCTGACAATTTGTTGGTGATGTGCAATGGCTGGCTTGTGCCCGAATCCTCAGTGAGCGGCTAGCGGCGTGTCGATGGCGAGATCGGTGAAGGGGTCTGCATACCGATGCGGATTCGTTCGTAGTCACGGTCGACGCGTGTCCAGTGTGCGGGTTTGCGTCCCATCCGGGGGCTGCGCACCGCGGCGAGGATCGGGGCGATGACCTGGTCGCGCAGGGTGAGCAGGGCGGCGACGGTGCGCGCGGCCAGGGACGGGACGTGGTAGCGGCGGGCTCGGCCGGGTTTGTCGACGAGCCGTTTGCCGCGCAGCTTGCGCAGGTCGTAGGCGGCCTGGCGGACGCTGTAGCCGGTGTGGTCGTGCCCGGTGAGGGCGGTCTTCTACGGGCTGCGCGATCACCACATCCGTGCCCTGCACCGCCCACCCCGCGCCGCGTGAGCAGCCAGACTCGGCCGGCCGCGGATCGTGCAGGTCATGACCCCCGAACCCGGCGAGGTCGCCCCCTCTGATTGATCCCGACCGACCGTCCCTGCGAACCGCTTCATGCCGCATACCGCGGCGAAGGAATGACCAGCAGCCCCATCGCCTGCCCCGCACCGGGAAACCGGCACTGAAGACGCCAACGACCACCTTGTTACCCAAGCCGAAAGCAGGACAAGCAATTCCGACCTCCCTGCCCTGAACAGCATGCGCCGAACGGCGCCGCCGTCAAGGCCCTAGGGCCGCTACGCGGTCGGGCTCCGCCCGAGCCTTGACCCCGACGCCTAATTCGACGCGCCCAGCCAGGACAAGGAAGCCCGCAGAACGAACCAAAGCAACACAGAGATTGGTCTTGACCGGCCCCCCGCTCCTTCAGGAATGACCTGCTGTGTGAGAATTTTCATTAATTGTGTCGAGGGTTTTGGTGTGCGCCCCGTCGACTGTTCGAACCTCGACACCGGCTGGAACCACCAGCGGCGATGGTGTCTCGGCATGTACACCTACGCACACCTACGCACGCTCCGTGGTCAGCGGCGTGGGACAAGAATTCGTCTAAGTTCACGATCGTTGCCAGCGCTATCGAATCCGATGAAATGTGTGGTAATGATCAGTGGTATACCACGCCGATCCGTCGCTACCGGTGACGATGCGCTCAAGGCCGCGGTCCAGGTTCGGCACCTTCGGGTTGACGTCCCAACCTTTTGTAGGATTTCGGCATTCAACCATCCTTTTGGCCAAACCGGGCTCAGACGGTAACTCTCGCAACCTGAATGCCGACGCTTTGCCACCGTTCGCGAACTTCATGGAGTTGACCGGCGGGAGCGGAAAGCAACAAGCCGAACGCGGCAGGTGGGGTGGCTTCATCACGGTAGTAATCGCGATAACCCACCATTCTATCGACGAACCAAGAAAATACTTCGGGTTGTTCAACCAGGAGGAGGTGTGCATCAGTTATGTCAGTCAGGTAGCCGCGAGCAGGTGGTGGCTTACCCGTAGCTGTATTAATCATGTTGTCCAAGTCCTCCATGAAATCGTCGAAGGCATACGGATTGCGCCCGAACCACGGTGGGAAGTGCCAGGCCTCGGCGAAGGCGTCGAATATCGCATCGAGTGTTTTGGTGAGCGCCCCATCGATTGTTCGAAGCTCGACACCGGGCGGGGGCACCAACGGCGATGGTGTCTCGGCGTGTACACCTACGCACGCCCCGTGGTCACCGGCCTGTGAGAGGAATTCGTCTAAGTCCACAGTTGTTGCTATCGCTATCGAATTCGATGAAATGTGTGGTAATGATCAGTGGTATACCACGCCGATCCGTCGCTGCCGGTGACAATGCGCTCAACGTCGCGGCCTTGGCCAGGCACCTTTGGGTTGACGTCCCACTTCTGGTAGGTAATCGGCTTGCCGGATGCGTCCGTGGTTGGCAGGGGTGAGGATTGCCCAGGAGGCGGCGTATTGTTAAAAACGCCTCCGCCCTTAGTGCCCGGCGCGTTCGCTGATCCGGGCCATTTTCCAGCATCTATCTGGTTCAGTGTGTCCTGTACCTCTTGCGGTACTGGCGGCTCGCTCGCTGTGCCGGGTCCTTGGTGCACCGGTTGCTGTGGTGCTGGCTGTGTCCAGGACGGTATATCCGCAGTCTTAGCTGGTGTGGCGGGCGTGTACTGCGCGTTCCACGAGTCTAATTGGCCATGGAGCTGCGCCGCCCATGAATTGTAGTAATTGGCTTCACTGTTGTACGCCGCCACCGCGTTCGGATCGTAAGGGTTTGGCGGGTTCAAATTGTGGCGTTTAATTGCATCTTCTAAGTCCTGTAAATTTTTTTGCGCTGTCTCTACGTCATGTGCTCGCGGTGGCGCCGTCCAACCTGAAACATCCGGGCGCTGCAGCGGCGGGTCGCCCGGCGACGGAGGGGGAATTGGGGGTTGCGGATCAAGCGGTCTCGGGGATGGCGGTGCCTGCGGTGCCCCGCCGGGCCCGGAGCCGAGCATCTGGGCGCCGGGGCCGCCGGAGCCGTTAGGACCGCCGCTACCGGTGGATGGTCCGGGTGGTGGGCCGCTCTGCGGTGCAGCGGGCTGGGGGGCTGGTGGTGGGGGTGTCAGTAGTTGTGTTGGTGGGGGTGGGGAGTTCAGGGTGTGGGCGGTGCCGCCGGTGTTGAGCAGGGGTGGTTGTGGTGGGGTGGGCGGGACGGGTCGTGGCGGGTCGGGGGGGACGTAGGCCAGCGGCTGCGCCGCAGTCGCCAGTGTTGAGGTGGTGGCCGTGGTGGTCAGGGGCATGGTGGACACCGGGCCGCGCAGCGCGGCCGCGTTGAGCATCCCCGGGCGCAGGCCGCTGGCCCGCCCCGCGCTCGGGGGCGGTGCGGCGAACGGGTCGGCGGGCCGGATAAAACTGGTTACCCCCGGCGACCCGGGCACCGGGCCAGCCACCGGCCCGGCCACCGGGCCGGGCCGCGGGGTCAACGCCTGGGCCACCGGCGAATCCGCCGGCGCCGGATTAGGGGCAGTCGGGGTGAGCACGGCGGCGCTGGGAGGCTGGGCGAACATGCCTACCGGGGCCTGCGCCGGGGCCATCGGCTGGGCGGGCACCGCCGGGGCGCGCACCTGCACCGCCGCCAACGGCGCCGGCGCCGAGGCCACCGCCGGCGCGCTGCTCACCGAGGACACCGCCGACACCGCGCTGAGCGCCGCCGCCGGGGCAGCCGCCGCCGGAGACATCAGCGCGGTGGCGCCGGACTCGGCGGCGCGCATCGCCGCCCCCAC
>DASPOT010000296.1:0-10335 GCA_035625875.1 Mycobacterium sp.
CGCCGGTGAGGTGCACCGAGAAGACGCCCACTAGCGCCAGCACGGCCGCCGGGATGCGGTCGCGGTGGCGCAACGTCGAGGTGATCAAAACAAAGGTCGGGATCGCGACCCCGTAGGCCGCCAGGTTGGGCATCGCGGCGACTCCGAACTCGACGTAGGGCACCGAGGTGAACGAAGCCGACAGCGCCGCCGCGGTTGCGGCCGCCCCCGCGGTGCGCCATTCCGTTGTAACTGGGCGCAGCAGATGCCAGGTGAGCATGGCCGCGCTGGCCGGAAACAGCCAGACCGACGCCGCGACCGAGTTCAGGGTGTAGCCGGTGGTGGGTGCCGCCCCGGTGAGCTGGCAGAACACCGCTGTCAGGGCGTGGAACACCGACGGGTAATACAGCGCTTGGTGGGTCTCGACGTTGCGCAGCTCACCCATGTGGGTGGACGATGCTTGGCCGGTGTCGAGGATGAAGCGCACGGTGTTGGCGTGCCAGACCGCGTCCCAGGTGCTGGGGATCGATTGCCAGTGCACTATGCCGCGATAGGACGCCCAGCCGATCAGCAGCGCGCCGAGCAGCACCCCGGCGGCCACCGCAGCTGCCGGCCAGCCGGTGACGGCTCGAGCCTCAGCCTCGGCGTCGCGGTAGCGGGCCAGCAGTACCCGCAAACTCGCCGCCAGCACGGTGACCACGACCAGGGAGGCCAGCGCTGTCCAAGCGTTCCAAGGGATTCCAAGCGCGCCGAACGGAATGATGGCCAGCGCGACGACCCCGTAGGTCAGTGGTGGGCCAACCGCGACGGTGATGGGCCAAGGTAGTTGAGTGCTCCGCGCGATGATTGCCCCCGGTGCTATCAGCAAAAACAATGCGATCAGCACTCCGATCCCAAGCCCCACGGGACTAGTATGGCTGCCCGGGGTGACCTGGCTCGGGACGGCGGGGACGTGTCTGGGCGCCCGCTACCGCCACGCTCTGCGGGAATCGTGGTGGCTTCTAAGGTGGCTGGCATGGCATACGACGTCGCCCGGGTGCGTGGACTGCACCCGTCGCTGGGCGACGGGTGGGTGCACTTCGACGCGCCGTCGGGAATGCTGATTCCGGAGTCGGTGGCAACCACGGTGTCGACCGCGTTTCGCAGGTCGGTCGCCAGCGCCGTGGGTGCGCACCCGGCGGCGCAGCGCAGTGCGGCCATGCTGGAGGCGGCGCGCGAGGCGGTGGCCGATCTGGTCAACGCCGACCGGTACGGCGTCGTGCTGGGCGCCGACCGTGCGATTTTGCTGTCGCTGTTGGCCGACGCGTCGTCCTCGCGGGCTGGCTTGGGATACGAGGTGATCGTCACCCGGCTTGACGACGAGGCGAATATCGCTCCCTGGCTACGCGCAGCACACCGCTACGGCGCCAGGGTGAGATGGGCCGAGGTCGACATCGAGACCGGTGAGCTACCGGGCTGGCAGTGGGAGAGCCTGATCGGACAGCCGACGCGGCTGGTCGCCGTCACCTCCGCGGCGGGCACGCTGGGCACGGTCACGGATCTGCGGGTGGTGACCAAGCTGGTCCATGACGTCGGCGGTCTGGTGGTGGTCGACCATTCCGCCGCGGCGCCGTACCGGCTGATGGATATTCAAGAAACCGACGCCGACGTGGTGGTGCTGAATGCTCTCGGGTGGGGCGGTCCGCCCATCGGGGCGTTGGTGTTTCGCGATCCGGCGCTGATCAACTCCTTCAACTCGGTCTCGACGAACCCGCACGCTACCGGGCCGGCACGTCTGGAGCTTGGCGTGCACCAGTTCGGTCTGCTGGCCGGCGTCGTCGCCAGTATCGAGTATCTGGCCGCACTCGACGAGTCCGCTCGCGGAAGCAGGCGCGAAAGACTGTCGGTGTCAATGCAATCCGCCGCCACCTACATGAACCGGATCTTCGACTACCTGATGGTGTCGCTGCGGTCGCTGCCGTCAGTGATGGTGATCGGCCGGCCGGAGACGCGAATCCCGGTGGTCAGTTTCGCCGTCCACGACGTGCCGGCCGAGCGGGTGGTGCAGCGGCTGGCGGACAACGGAATTCTCGCCATTTCCAACGCCAGCTCACGAGTGCTCGACGTGATCGGCGTCAACGACGTCGGCGGCGCGGTCACCGTCGGGTTGGCGCATTACTCGACGACGGCCGAAGTCGACCAGCTGGTACGCGCGCTGGCGTCGCTGGGCTGAGTCTGATTGCCCGCCTCCTCCTCAGACCGCTTCGCGGTCTGCATCGTCGCTGGGCTGAGTCTGATTGCCCGCCTCCTCCTCAGACCGCTTCGCGGTCTGCATCGTCGCCGGGCTAGTCGAGGTCGATCCGAACCGTTGGCAGGTTGGTGCCGAGCAGGCGGACCATCGCGCTGTTGTACGCCGGGAGCTGACGCAGCCGAGCGCGGGGGTCGTCACCTGGGAGCAGGTGGGCGACGCCGCCGCGCCACCGATTACGGATGCGCAACCTCACCTGGGGGTCGGCTTTGATGTTGCGGACGTAATTCGCGCGCTGGCCGTGGTTGGAGACCAGCCAGAAAGTGTCGCCGTCCAGCCGACCGCCGACCGGTACCTGCCGGGGCTGTCCACTGTTTCGGCCGACCGTTTCCAGCAGCGCCTGTCCGGGCAGGAACAGCCCGAGCCGTCGCATGACGGGATTAGCAAGGGTGCGGTGAAACCATGTCACTACCCGTCGCTTTCGTTCGCCCGGCATCGTGGAACCTCCTTGTAGAAACAACAAGTTTCCATATATCTTATGTATACTCACTGTTTCGTCAAGGACTACACTTGGTGCATGACAAGCAAAGTGCGCAGGCGAGTTCACACCGGGCGCAAGCGCAACGACGCGGCACGGCGGGCGATTCTGGACTCGGCGGCCAACCTGCTCGCCAGTGCGGAGGGTGCGGCCGTCGGCATTGACACCATTGCGGCGGTCGCCGGCGTCAGCAAGCGGACGATTTATCGGTGGTGGCCCTCGAAGGGTGCGGTCCTACTTGAGGCGATGGTCGACCGGGCCAAGGAACTCGCTCCGGCCACCGACACCGGCTCGCTCGCGGGCGACCTGCGAGCGTTCCTCACCGCCACGTTCCGCAGCGCCCGGCAGCCGCAGAACGCGGCACTGCTGCGCAACGCCATGGCCGAATCGCTCAAGGATGCCGCCGCAGCGCAGGCGCTGCACACGTTCACCGCCGACCGGCGCGCTGTGCTGCATGGGATCCTCAGCGGCGCGCGCGAACGCGGTGAACTGGCCCCCGACGCGGATCTCGACCTCACCGTCGACCAGGCATACGGCGTGCTCTGGTACCGGCTGCTGATCGGCCACGCCGCGTTGACTCCCAACGCGGCGGTGAAGCTTGCCGCGGCACTGGCTCGGCAAGTCTCGCCGCGCTAAACGGTCAGCACGACCTTTCCAGCCACCCGCCCGGACGACAGCAGCTGATGCGCGTCAGCCGCCTGTTGAATGGGTATCCGGGCGCCGATGATCGGGCGGACCCGTCCATCAGCAAACATCGGCCAGACCGAGGTCGCCACCGCGTCCACGATGACGCTCTTGCCGCTCGGGCCCGTCACCGGCCGCCCCCGCAGTGCGGTGCCGATGACCCGCGCGCGTTTGCTGACCAGCTTGCCGAGATTGAGCTCGCCCTTCACCCCGCCTTGCAAGCCGATGACGATCAGCTGACCGTCGTTGGCCAGGGCGTCAATGTTGCGGTCCAGATAGGCGGCCCCGATGATGTCGAGGATCACGTCGGCGCCCGCGCCGTCGGTCGCCTCCCGGACCCGCGTGACGAAGTCCTCGTCGTGGTAGGCAATGGTGATCTCCGCGCCCAGGTCGCGACAGAGTTGCAGCTTGGCCGGTGACCCCGCGGTGACCGCCACCCGGGCGCCCAGCGCCCGCGCGACTTGGATGGCGTGGCTGCCCACGCCGCTGGCACCGCCATGGATCAGGATCAGCTGGCCAGGGGTCAGGTGAGCGGTCAGCACGAGGTTCGACCAGACCGTACACGCCACCTCCGGTAGCCCGGCGGCGTCCACCAGGTCGACACCGCCGGGAATCGGCATGACCTGGCTGGCGGGAACCGCGACGTATTCGGCGTATCCGCCGCCGGCCAGCAAAGCGCAGACTTGTTGCCCGACAGACCATTCGTTGACACCTGGGCCAACTGCGGCCACGACACCGGCCACCTCCATTCCGAGAATTTCGCTGGCTCCCGGCGGCGGCGGATAGTAACCAGCGGCCTGCAGCACGTCGGCCCGGTTGACGCCCGCGGCCCTGACTTTGATCAGCACCTCGCCAGCGCCCGGCTGCACATCGGGCACTTCCTGCCACACCAGTTGTTCAGCGGATTCGGCGACGATGGCGTGCATGCCGAACACCCTAGTGCTTGCGGGTTTGGCTATCCGGCTGCCGGTGTGCCGCCTAACATGACGTCATGGGCGGCCTTATCGCCGGCCGGACAGCCAGTGACATGCCCGGGCTGGATATCGCCGAACAGAACTCGTGGCAAAGCTTCTTAGACGCCGCGTTGCGATTCCGTAGCTGCCGAGCCGTCTGACCAGGCAGATGGTGACCTACGCCCAGGGTGTGCGGACCTACTTATCTTGGCCGGCTGTCACGTCCGCAGATCGCCGCCATGGGGGAGAACTGCCGCCGGATCAGCGCCGGGCTGAAGCTGTCCGGTCGGTCGGTGAAGTCCGGCCGCCGCTGACGTGCTCGGGCCGACGAACCGGCTCGCCCCCGCAAGCGGGAGGCCCCGGGCCGTCCCGTGGCAAGCCGGGGTCCCCGCGCGGGCCGCATCGTCGCCGGATGCGACACCGTTACCCTTGTCAGCGGTGGCGTGGCAGAGCGGCCTAATGCACTCGCCTTGAAAGCGAGAGACGGCTGACACCGTCCGGGGGTTCAAATCCCTCCGCCACCGCGTTTGTCGACGCTCGCGACCCTCACTCGCCGGCTGTCCGAGGGATCGCGGCGGTGATGGTGTCCATCAGGGCGGTGTAGCGGTTGGCCGCGGGATCCCTGCCGGGTTTGCCGCTACTGACCAGGCCTGCCGCAAGCCCGCGCTCGGGGTCGGCCCAGACGGCGATGTTCACCAAGCCCAGATGACCGAACGCTGCGGGCGCGTTGCGTCCGAACGGCCCAAATCTGTTCGATCCCAGCATGAACCCGGTACCCCAGCGAAGCGGCTTGAGCCCGGTCGCGAAGTCCGGCCGCAACCGCCGGCATTCAATCACCGCGTCGCGCAGCGTTTCCGGCCGCATCACTCGTAAACCATCGAGTTCACCACCGCGGCGCAGGATTTCGGCGAAGCGCGACAGCTCGTAAGCGTTCGAGACGGTATTCGATGACGGCACCACACTGGTCAGGAACAGCGGGTCGTTCGTGAACGGGATGATCTGGTGTATCGTGCCGCCGATCGCCTTCCGGAAGACCGCGGCGATCGGCGCGGGTAACGGTTTGCCGGTGACGTAGCTCGGTGCGACCAGTGGAACATCTTGTGCCGCAACGCCGTAGTTCGTCCACCGGAAACCCAGCGGGTCGAGGATCTCGGTGGCGAGAATGTCGCGAATGTTCTTACCGGTGGCGGCCGAGACGATTTCCCGTGTCAGCGGGCCCCAGGTCAGCGCATGGTAGATGTGCACCAATCCCGGCCGATAGAGCGGCCTTAATTCGCCGAGCTTTTCGCGGGCGTACTCGCTGTCGTCCGCGCGGGTGACGTCCGGCCTGCGCCTGGGAGGAAACGGGACTCCTGCGCTGTGGGTCATCACGTGGCGGATCGTCGTGCGGTCCTTGCCATGGCCGGTGTAGCTGGGCAGGTACTCACAGACGCGATCGTCGAGCGCGAAGTATCCGCGTTCGACGAGCATGTGCACGACGGTGGCGGTGATGGCCTTGGCCGCCGAGTACACGCAAAACGGCGTTTGCGTCGTGACCGGGATCTTCTCGGCGTCGGGCGGATCGATCGGGGCGTTGCCCCAGGCGTGCCCGATCGCCCGGTTGAGCACGACCCGTCCGTTGTGTCGCAGGCACAACTGGATCGCGGGGTGCATCCCCGCCTGGTACCAGTAGCGCGCCGCCCGCCAGATCCGTTCGACGGCCGGGGAGTCGATCGCGGAGTGATCTTCTTCGCCTACCGCCGTGACGGCGTCGGGGTCGGTCGGGACGCGGATCCTGCCATCGTCGGTCACGTCCGTCAGGGTACGTGCCGGCGTCATGCGCGCAGCGCGTCGGCTAGGGCCTGCAACCCGGCCACGATCTGCGGTTCGCTCAGGTTCGCGTAGCCCAGGATCAAGCCCGCTGGCGAGGTGTGATCGGCGTAGCAGGGCGCCACCGGTGCCAACGGCCGGTGCGGATCGCGTCACGTAGTGGCAGCTGCCGGTCGAACTCCGCCGGCATTTCCGGACCAGTACTGATACCCGAAAATCGTCATAGAAGTGGACCTTAATCTGGAACCATTTGGCCTCTAGCGTGGTCATATGATCACTGCACCTACGCCGACACGGTCCCGGTTCGTCGACGTGATTCTGATCGTGTTCGGGCTCTACTCTGCCGCCCTCGGCGTGTTCATGATGGTTGCGCCCGGCGTGTTCTTCGACACGCTCGGGGCGTTCGGCGTCCGCAACGATCACTACATCTTCGACAACGCGTCCTTCGAGTTGCCGCTCGGACTCATGATGCTGGCCGCGGTGCGATTGTCGACATGGCGGGTGCCGGCGCTGGCATTCGCCACCGTGCACTCGGCGCTGCACGCGCTGAGCCATATCCTCGACACCCACCACCACGACGGCACCGGGGTAGGGCTGCTCGAATTCGCCGGCTTGGCAATAGCTAGCGTGCTGCTCGCGATTGCCTTGCGCTACAGTGTCATTGAGCAGAGGACCCACTGATGCGCGTGCTGGTCGCGGGCTCTACCAGTGTCCCCGGATCACCGCCGCCTACTCCCCGGTGAATTGCGGCGGCCGTTTGGCGAACGTCGCGCTGATCCCCTCGGTGAGGTCTTTCGACGGCAGGAAGGCAGCGTTCCACGCGGCGACATAACGCAGGCTCGCCGACACCGCCGAAATGCGTTGCTGGTCAAGGACGTCCTTGATGCCCTGGACGGTCAGCGGCGGGTTGGCGGCGATCTCGGCGGCCGTCGCATGCGCGGCGGTCAGGGTGGCCTTGGCATCAGCGAAGACGTCGTTGACCAGACCGATCTTCTCGGCGCGGGCAGCGTCGATGTCCTTACCCGTCAATGCGAGTTCCCGCAAGTGCCCGTCGTTCAAGATCAGCGGCAGCCGCGCCAGGCTGCCCACGTCGGCGACCATGGCCAGTTTGACCTCACGCACGGAGAACTTGGCGTCGGCGCTGGCGTAGCGGATATCCACCGCGGCGATCAGGTCAACACCGCCGCCGATGCACCAGCCGTGCACCGATGCGATGGTGGGGGTGCGGCAGTCGGCGACGGCGTTGATCGCCTGCTGCATGCGCAGCACCTCAGCGTGAAAGTCGGCGCGTGGGCGCGCCAGGGCACCCCCGGCCAGGACGGGGGCAAGCGCACCGCCCATCGCCGGTACGTCCAGGCCATAGCTGAAGTTTTTGCCCGATCCGATGATGACGATGGCTCGCACATCGCGGTCGGCGTCCAGCGCTCCGAACACCTCCGGCATCTCCGACCAGAAGGCGGGCCCCATAGCGTTACCTTTACCGGGTCCGATCAGCGTCACCTGCGCGACGTGGTCCTTGGTTTCGACGGTGACGGATTCGTAGACTTCGCCCATATCCAGACCGTAGCGTGGCGAACATGTCATCTGATCTGCGACCCGGACCTGAATCCCCACCCACCGACGAGCTGGACAGCGCCGAAGCTACGCTCGGGATCCTGCAGCAAGTTCTGCACACCATCGCCCGCGACGACCTGTCCCGCCAGACACCGTGCACGGAGTATGACGTGGCCCAGCTGACCGACCATCTTCTTAACTCGATAACCGTCATCGGCGGCGCGGTGGACGCAGAACTTCCGCCGCGCGACGATACCGACTCGGTGGAGCGGCAGATCATCGCCGCGGCCCGGCCCGCCCTGGACGCATGGCACCGCCACGGTCTGAATGGCATGGTGATGGTGGGTCCGAACGAGGCACCCGCAGCGGTCATGGCCGGTGTCCTGTCGATCGAATTCCTCGTCCACGCATGGGATTACGCCATGGCCACCGGACGCGACGTCGACGTTCCCGATTCGCTGGCCGAATACGTGCTGGGGCTGGCAAAGAAGATCATCACCCCGCAGGGGCGCACGAACGTGGGGTTCGATCCTCCGGTCGAGGTGCCCGCCGATGTCGGCGCGCTCGACCGGCTGATCGCCTTCACCGGCCGCAAACCCGCCGGATAGCGAGCTTGCGAGGTGTTGTCGTAGCGCTGAGTGCCGTCAGCGCATAGTGGGTCTTTACACCCGCTCCAGGTAGAAATGAAAGTAACGCCCGTTATCCAGGACGCGTTTGCCGTTCATGATGCCCATCAGCGCGTCGTCGTCGATCTTCTTGAAATGATCGTGCACGGGTTGGCCGTCGTAGACCATCGTGGCGGTGACCTCGCCGCGGAACTGCTCCAGCCACAGGCTGGCTTCGCCCTTGCCCATTTCGACGTTGGAGAACTTGTTGCCGTCGGCGTCCAAACACACCAGCGGCTGCACATCGGTGGCCGAGTTGAACGTCTTGCCGAACCACCGGCTCTTCTCCAATTGGCCGTTCATCCGGTGGCCGGTGACGAACTCGCCGCCCTTCCATTCGCCGATCATGTCGTCGATGGTGGCCGGTTCCAGGGTCGCCCAGAAATCGTCCAGCTCGACGTCGGGGATGCGGCCGGTGCGCTCCTTTAACTCGGTGAACTTCTTGCGGGCCAGTGCGTCACCCATTGGTCACTCCTGCCGATCCAGCCGCGGGCGAACCGCAGCAAGGCGTCGTTTTCCTCCGGGGCGCCGATGGTGACCCGGACACCGTCAGTGCCGTAGGGACGGACCACGATGCGCGCATCGGCGGCCCGTTCAACGAAGTCCAGTGTGCGTTCGGCTAGCGGCAGCCAGACGAAGTTGGCCTGCGACTGCGGCAGCGCGTACCCGGCGTTGCGCAACCCGGCGCTGACCCGCACGCGCTCGGTGACCACGGCGTCGGTGCGGGCCAGCAGTTCGTCAGCAGCGTCCAGCGAGGCGATCGCCGCGGCTTGCGAGACGTTGGTCACAGTGAACGGCACGTAGACCTTGTCCAGCGCGGTGACCACGTCGGGGTGGGCGATCGCGTAGCCCACCCGTAGGCCCGCCAGCCCGTACGCCTTCGAAAACGTCCGCAGCACAACGACATTGCTATGGGCGCGGACTAGGCCCAGACTGTCGGGCAGCATGCCGTCGCGGACGTACTCGACATAGGCCTCGTCGATGGCGATCAGGATGTACGGCGGTGCCGCCTCGACGAACCGGGTCAACGCGTCGGGGTCGACGACGGTGGACGTCGGATTGTTCGGGCTGCAGACGAAGATCAGCCGGGTGCGGTCGGTGACCGCGGCGAGCATGGCGTCGAGGTCGAACGTGTGGTCGGTCAGCGGCACCTGGATTGGGGTGGCGCCGGCGACCCGGACCTGCAGTGGGTAGATCTCGAAGCTGCGCCATCCGAACAGCACTTCGTCGCCCACCGAGGTGGTGATCTGGAGAAGTTGCTGGCACAGGCTGACCGAACCGCACCCGACGGCGATGTGCTCAGGGGTCCAATCCCCGGCGTTCATAGCGCTGAGGTGTTTGGCCAACGCTGACTTGAGCTCGACGCAGCTGTTGTCCGGGTAGCGGTTGACGATGTCGGTGGCCTGTTCGATGGCCGTGCGGACACTGGGTAACGGACCGAATACCGTCTCGTTGCTGGCCAATTTGATGGCGCCCGGCACCGTCTTCCCCGGGACATAGGCTGGCAACCCAGCCAGCTCGGGGCGTAGGCGGGCGGTCACGTCGACAGCATATGTCGAGGCTGTGTACGCTCTGCTTCCGGCGGTTCGGGGACACCGGCTCAGTTCGATTGCCGGGCTCCTCCTCGGGCCGCTGGGCTTCCCGCATCGTCGCCCGGCTCAGTTCGATTGCCGGGCTCCTCCTCGGGCCGCTGGGCGGCCCGCATCGTCGCCCGGCTGGGTTCGGGTACCCTCAGGAAGTCCGAGGAGGCGTGCCAGAGCGGCCGAATGGGACTCACTGCTAATGAGTTGTCCCCCTTACCGGGGACCGGAGGTTCAAATCCTCTCGCCTCCGCGGAGACAAGTGAACACCGGCGCCCGTAGCTCAACGGATAGAGCATCTGACTACGGATCAGAAGGTTGGGGGTTCGAATCCCTTCGGGCGCGC
>DASPOT010000297.1:0-6462 GCA_035625875.1 Mycobacterium sp.
CCGCGGTCCGGACCTGGCTCAACGATCAGCCGGGCTACCTTCCGCCGGTGCAACTGGGCGAGGTCATCCGGGCGGCCGGGATCGGCGAGGTCGTCTCGTCGCGGTGTGACGCCTACGCCGTCGGCGACGTCATCACCACCCTGACGGGATTTCAGGAGTTCGTGATCGTCCGCGACGACGTATTCAGCACACCCATCCCCGGTGAGAGCGATCAGCTGGCCATCATGTCGGTGTATGGCCCGACGGGCGCGACGGCCTACATCGGGATGACCGACATCGGGCGGCCTCAGGCCGGGGACACGGTCGTGGTTTCGGCCGCCGCCGGCGCGACCGGGTCGGTGGCCGGGCAGATCGCCAAGATCGCCGGCGCGCGGGTGGTGGGCATCGCGGGCGGCCCGAAGAAGTGCCGGGCGGTGGTCGACGTCTTCGGGTTCGACTCGTGCATCGACTACCGGCAGGGCGACCTGGCGGCGGCGCTCAAGGAACACTGCCCCCGGCGGGTCGACGTCTACTTCGACAACGTCGGCGGTCCCATCCTCGACGCGGTGCTGGGCCGCATCGCCCACAAGGCACGAGTCGTGCTCTGCGGGGTCATCTCCAGCTACCTGACCGGCGAGCACCCGGGACCGGCCAACTACGTGAACCTGCTGGCCAAGTGCGCGCTCATGCAGGGGTTCAACACACTCGACCAATGGGGCCGCTTCGATGAGGCGTTCGCCGCGCTTCGCCGGTGGGAGGGGGAGGGGCGGCTCGTGCACCGCCAGACCATTTTCGAGGGCATCGAGTCGTGCGTCGACGCCCTCAACGGGCTGTTCACCGGGGTCAATATCGGCAAGACGCTGGTCAGGGTCGGCGAACCCACGGCAGCCTGAGACACGCGCCCCGGTGGTCGGCGGGCGAGGATCGCCCCGCCCCCCGGCGCACGGCCAGCACCGCGGCCATCGGACCGCGATCGTGCGGGAAGGGCGGTGGTGCGGGAAGGGCATTGTCAACTATTTCCGGTTCCCCGCCCACAAGTCGGACGACGGGGATTCCCCGTGCAGGCCGCCCGTCGTCAAGCGTGCGACGACCACATCCCTTGCAGCACAGCGTGGTTACGAATACGGCGACCTTTTCCGGTAACCCGCCGTATTCGATTTCGTCGTGTTCCGCCTGATTCGACGGCGTCGGCCCAGGGCAGCGGAGTGGCAACGAAGAGGTCAGCCCAGCTACGGGCCGAAGAGGCGCTGCCGTGACGCAGCAGGTTACCAAGAGTCGTATGAGTTTGTTGCAGGTCTGCGGCGATGACCCGGACACTGATGGTTGGCCCGCGGAAGGGTGGCTGCAAAGCAGCCGGTTGGGGTCACTGGATGCCCGGCGGCGCCAACGGTGCCATGGTGGAGCCACTCCGAAAGATCCACATTGACCAGAAGCCGAGACCACCAGAACAGAATTTGAAGCAAACGTCCCATGCGCAGCGCAGCGCAATGCTGAAGCACGGTGCTTAGACTGCGCTTGTGGATTGCGGTTCCCGGCGACAGGAATCCGTAGGTCGCGATGGCCTGCTACAGATCGAGGAATGCCTGGATGCCGAGGGCGGCATCGCGTTGCCGCCGGACGTCACGCTGATATCCCTCATCGACCGCAACATCGCGAATGTCGGTGACTCGGTGGCGTATCGGTATCTGGACTACACCCGCCCGGTTGACGGACAGGCCGTCGAATTGACCTGGATCGAATTCGGTATCCGATTGCGAGCCATCGGTGCGCACCTGCAACAAGTCACAGCTCGCGGTGACCGGATCGCGATCCTCGCGCCGCAGGGCCTCGACTATGTCGCCGGGTTCTACGCAGCGGTCAAGGCGGGGACCATTGCGGTGCCGTTGTTCGCACCGGAATTGCCGGGCCATGCTGAACGTCTCGATACGGCGCTTCGCGATGCACAGCCCAGCGTCATACTGACAACAGCGGCGGCGACCGAAGCCGTTCAGACGTTTCTGCTCAAGCTGCCGCGCGGCCGAAGGCCGCGAGTCATCGTCATCGATCAGATACCCGACTCGGCGGGGGATGCGTTCGTCGCTCCCTACCTCGACATCGATGACATTTCGCACTTGCAGTACACGTCGGGCTCGACGCGACCCCCGGTCGGCGTGGAGATCACCCATCGGGCCGTTGGCACGAACCTGCTGCAGATGATCCTCTCGATCGACCTGCTGGACCGGAACACTCACGGTGTCAGTTGGTTACCGCTCTACCACGACATGGGCCTGTCGATGATCGGTTTTCCGGCGGTATACGGCGGACACTCCACCCTGATGTCGCCAACTGCGTTTATCCGTAGGCCGCAGCGGTGGATTCATGCGTTGGCTACTGAGTCACGGCACGGCCGCGTGGTCACCGCCGCGCCAAACTTCGCGTACGAGTGGACCGCACAGCGTGGCCTACCCGCGCAGGGCGAGGATGTCGACTTGAGCAATGTCGTGATGATCATCGGTTCCGAACCGGTCAGCGTGGATGCGATCACGACATTCAACGAGACGTTTGCGCCCTATGGGTTACCGCGTACGGCGATCAAACCCTCGTACGGCATGGCAGAGGCGACCCTGTTCGTCTCGACCATCGACCCCATCGCGCAGGCGGCGGTTGTGTACCTCGACCGGGAGCAGCTGGGCGCCGGTCAGGCGGTATGCGTCGCGGCGGATGCCCCCAACGCCGTGGCGCAGGTGTCGTGCGGTCGGATAGCTCGCAGCCAGTGGGGCTTGATCGTCAATCCTGATACCGACGAGGAACTGCCCGACGGTGAGGTCGGCGAAATCTGGTTGCAGGGCGCCAACATTGGTCGGGGCTACTGGGGGCGGCCTGAAGAAACCCGGCTGACGTTCGGCGCCAAGCTGCAGTCCCGGCTCAGGGAAGGCAGCCACGCTGAGGGCTCACCGATCGGAGGCACATGGCTGCGCACCGGGGACCTGGGCGTGTATCTCGATGGTGAGCTCTACATCACCGGCCGAATTGCGGATCTAGTGATCCTCGACGGCCGCAACCACTATCCGCAAGACATCGAGGCCACCACTGCGGACGCCTCGTCGACCGTGCGGCGGGGATATGTAACGGCTTTCTCCGTGCCGGCGAACGAACTGCCGGGCACAGATACCTCGGGTACCGAAGCCACCAGCGAACGCCTGGTGATCATTGCCGAACGTGCGGCGGGCACCGGCCGTGCCGATCCGAAGCCGGCGATCGAGGCGATCCGGGCAGCGGTGTTGCACCGACACGGGCTATCTGTCTTCGATGTGCGCTTCCTACCAGCCGGTGCTATCCCGCGAACCACCAGCGGCAAGCTGGCTCGCCGAGCCTGCCGCGCCCAATACCTCAGCGGCGTATTGGGCGTGCATTAGGGGGCGGTGTCTATCACTACGCAGAGATCGTCGCCGCCCGCGAACGCGCTGATCGGCCGATCACCATGGCCGACGCCCAGACCGCAGCGATTTGTCGAAATTGGAACGCTGAGCTGGCTACGCGCAATGTCGACGACTTCGTCGACATTGGTGTGCAGGTGGTCAATCCGTGGGATTCTGCCCAAGAATAGCCCAATTAGACGCCCGTCCGGCAATGCCGGCATTGGAGATGCAAAGCAGCACAAGCCGAGTCATCCGACGCAAGCGGCGCTTTCACTGGCAACCCGCGGTATTTAATCGTCGCTGACACTTTCCACCTGAGAGGCGGGGGTGCGCAACCACACCGGGTGCAAGGGAGCCCCCGCTCGTCGGTGAACGAGCTTGGTGTAGAACCGCTATCCGTCTATCTCACCGGAAATCCCGCGCTCGATTTTTGCCTGAGTCGGGGGCGGCAACACGATCAGACCATCGAGTTCTTTGCGTGCAAGCTCGTACGCATGCTGACGCTCTTGGGGAGTCGCGGCGGAGTCCGACGCCACGCGCATCAGACTCTGAGCGCGCGCAATCCGCTGCTGTCCTTCGTGTGAAAAGTCGTTACGACGTCTGCGGGCAGCCTCCGCCTCAGCGACGTTGAACGCGGTTACGTAATCTTGGACGGCGGCGAGGTATTGCCCTGCAGCTTCTCGGTCATCGAGAAGATCTTCGGCTTTCACTGGGCGCAGGAGGTCCGCCCTTAACTTGGCCTTGTGGAAGCCAATCGTGAGCGGATTGCGCATATCGGTCATGAGCGGGAAGTCCAGAAGCTTGGCGACGTCGAGTTCGTATTCCAGCCAGCGTGCATCCGTTCGGCTGTGCTCCTCGAGGACGCGTTTGATCGACCCCCACCGGGCGGCTTGGTTGCTGCCGGCGCGGCCGACGGGCATTGGCGCCGCCAAGGTGTCTGGTTGGCCCGCCCGATCTCGATCCCGGGACTCCATACCTCGCCGCTGGTTGGCCAAGAACGCTTTGATCCCAGCGATTATCACGCCGGCCACCGGCAATATTACGATGAGAAGCTCTGCCAGCCGGAACAACAAGCCCATATGGCGAGGATGCCACCAAGCAGGCCCGACACCCATCGGCACTACAGTGCTTTCTGCCCTCTGTGACGAATAGGCGCGCCTAACAGGCCCGGGTGTCGCCCTAGCAGCCGGAAGTGACCGCCGTTATGGCGGTACGGTGTACGACAACCGGTAGGACACGTCGCGGTGCAACGGCACGATCAGGCAGGCTGCTTGGCTTCGTGTGGCCGCCGTTGCTGGCGGTGCGAATGTCTTAAAAGACACGTACCCAGTCGATGAGCATGCCCGCCGGATAGGAACCCGGCGCGGGATCGCCGCCACCCGAACCACCAACCGCAAGATTTAAGACCGGAAACATCGTGTAGCCGGGGTCGTTGAATGGCCACTCGCGGATGGGCAAGGTCAGATGCTCGATGCCGACCGCCGGAACACTGAAGTATGGTTGCGCGCCGTCAACATAATCTTTCCAGAAGTAAAAACCGGCCTGATTCCATGTGACTCGCCACGTGTGCCACCCGCCGTCCATCCCGATCGGGTGGGTCTCGAATGCCGTGCCCTCTGGGTTCGCGTGGACGGTGGTTCCCGAACCACTCCCCGTTGCCGTACCATTCGAGCAGGTCGATTTCGCTACTGCGACCAGGATCGTCATTGGACAACCACCAGGCTGGCCAGCAACCGGCAGTGAGGCAGTTGAGTTTTATTCGGGCATTCCCAGGTGGTCCCGACGGGTCCCCGCCAGTTGCCGCTAACTAGGCCGCCGAAGTAGGTGGTGCCCTCTCTTCTGGCGCGGAGAACGAGATTGGAGTTGCCGTTGAGGAACACGTTTTGGCGACTGTCGCGGTACTGCCCCCAAAACTCGGGTCTGTCAAACCCCACCGGGTTTTGATCGGCGTCCGGTAGTTTGACACCGTCCACCTCCCCGGATTGGGGGTTGAGCCGGCCGGGCCATCGAATTCGTCGTAGAAAAGGTAGGCCCCGCTAGCGGCACCAGCCGGCGCGGCGGGCGCTGGCACCGGACCCGCCGGTGCGTCCGGTATGGCCGGGTAAGCCTGGGCTTCCGGAACGGGGATCGCGGCTGCCAGCACGCCGATCCCCATCATCAGCACTCACTCTGCGACGATTCATCTCAGGTACAGCTGCACGATATAGGCCAGAACGTCAGACCGGCCGCATATTGCGATTGGCAACTTTCGCAAACGGCGGGTCGAGCTCCGTGGGACCACTCTGACGTGACCTATGCGGTGATCAAACGCGAAAAGTACCCGTCCTACGGATCACTCGCGCCGCCTCCAGCGTGCCTGATCGACCGACCTTAGACCTCTCGTTGGTACCTTCTGCAGTCGGGCCCTGCGCGCCCCATCCGGTGGTTCAAGATAGCGGTAGCAGTTGCGGAGTCAGTGGATCGCGCAAACGGAGGAGAAGGATGCGTGTGGCGAACTGTATGCGCTCTCGGTTG
This sequence comes from Mycobacterium sp., assembly GCA_035625875.1. Lineage (GTDB taxonomy): Bacteria > Actinomycetota > Actinomycetes > Mycobacteriales > Mycobacteriaceae > Mycobacterium. Next base: position 5,892 of record DASPOT010000297.1, read on the forward strand.
ACGCACGATCCCGCGCATCGATCCCGCGTGATGCGTCGCGGCATGACGTTGCTCGTCGTCACGATCACGTTCGCGCTCGTCGCCTGCTCAGAGTCGACCAGGTCGTCGACCGCATCGACGTCGACCGCCACGCCGCGCACAGGAGCGACCACGCTCCCGCCCGCGCAGCCGCGGCTGGCATCGGACCCCCCGCAGCCACGGCTGGCATCGGAACCCGCGCAGCTGGCCGACGACCTGGTTGCCGACGAGCAGACGCTGCGCGACCCGTCCTCGTCGGAGGCCGTGCTGATAGGGGCGGCGCGCCGCCAGCAAGCGGCCTACCGCGCCCTCGGTGGGCATCCCGAGTGGGACGCGATCGCGCGCCCGCGGATCCCGCCGTCGCTCCTCAACGTCTACGACCGCAACGTCGACGCGGGCCGGCAGCTCGCCCCGATGGTCGCCAGCCAACCGAAGGACACGCTGCCCGCGTGGCGCATCGACCCGCCGACGCCGGCCGACCAGCTGCTCGGTTACTACCGCCAGGCGGAGGCCGCGACCGGCGTCGGCTGGAACTACCTGGCGGCGATCAACC
>DASPOT010000298.1:0-2263 GCA_035625875.1 Mycobacterium sp.
ATCCATACGATCGTCATAATGCTCCAGCGAGTTGCGCACCCGGCGGCTCAGTTCCGGCATCTCGTTTGCAATTCCGAGCGCCTTCCGTAGCGCCCTGCAGCGGACCCTCGCCTGGGTGAAGCGTGCCTCGTCGGCTTCATCTAGACGGAAGTTCCCCCTGGTCTCGTGACGTGTTAGGGCGTTGAACTGGGGTTTTGTGGTCGTTTGGTGCGGGTGTAGTGACTACGCTAGGCCGTGGCGGTGGGAGACGCCGAGCAGGTCGAAGGCTCGGCGTTGCAGCGGGGTGGGGGTGGTTGTTTTGGTGAACGCCGGCAGGTCGTCGGTGGGCTGGATTCGGTTGGCGCAGATGGTGCCCAGGTCGGCGAGCAGGCTGGTGAAGCTGTGTACGGGATAGTCGTCGTCGGTGCGTTTGCGGGCGGCTTTGTTGAGTGCTTGATCAGAGCGTTGGGCGGCGGCAACAGGGCTGGTGCGTTTGGCGGCAGCGGCAGGTTTGTCGTTGTCTTGGAACAGGATTGGGGCCAGTTTCTGTTTCATGTGCCAGCTGATGTAGTAGGACAGCATGCGCAAGAACATGTGGGCGCGTACCCGGTCGGCAAGCCGATGCCGGATGGGCCGCACGTCGAGTTCGCTGCCCAGGGTGCGAAAGAAGCGCTCCACGTCGGCCAGGCTTTTGTAGCGGGCCACCACATCGGTTCGGTCGAGGCTGTCGTCGGGCAGGCTGGTGCGCACCACGTAGATGCCATCCAGGGCGGCCTCGGCGGCGATGGTGTCTTGGTTGCGCGAAAAGCTAAACGCCTCGTCGGTGATGTCGGTGTGAAAGTGTTTGGCCATCTTGTATTTGCCGATGACCTTGCCCACCCGCAGCGCGATCGTGTCTTTGCCGCGCAGCGGGCGCCGGGCGCGGCGAGTGGCCGCCGCGATGGTTTGCAACTGGTTTTCGGTGGCGGCCAACAGGTCGGCGCGTTTGCGGGCACGCTGCTCGGCGAGCACGGGGTTGTGGCAGCACACCAGCCGCTCGCCGGGATAGTCCGGTGAAGTGATCTCGAGGAGGTCTTGCTGGTCGAATAGCGTCAGCTGCAGCGCGTCGGCCTCCACGAGGGCCTTGATTTGGGGGGCGCGCAACGCGGTAATCCAATCCAGTTCGGCCGGGCGCAGCTCGTCGCGGATGCGTGCCGAGGTGAGCATGCCGCGATCGCCGACCAGGCAGACCCGGGTTAACCCGAAGCGGTGCTTGAGCTTGGTGATCTGGGCGGCCAGGGTTTTCGGGTCACCGGTGTTGCCCTCGAACACCTCGATGGCGATCGGCACCCCGGCGGGGCTACACAGCAGCCCGTAGACGATCTGCAGCCGGCCTTTGACCCCATCACGGGCGTGCCCGATCTTGCCCAACGGACAGCACCGGCCCTCAAACGCCGCCGAGGACACGTCATAGAGCACCAGCGTGCCGTTAACCAAATGCCGGGCAGCCAAGGCCTTTTCGATGAGCTCCTGACGTTTGAGCAGCCAGTCCATCGCCGCATACAGGTCATCCTCATCACAACCGGAGACTCCCAGCACATCACCCAGGGAGCTGGTCGCGGTCTCAGCCCGCAACCCACGCGCAAACCCCAGCTTGGAGCCGGGCTCGATCACCTGGGCGACCAGCATCGCGATCACCAAATCGCGCCGCCGCGAGGCCACCGGGTCGATGAGCTCCTCGATCTCGAGCCGGCGCACGGTGCCCAGCACCGCGGCGACATGCCCGTGCGGCAGGCTGCGGCCGATGTCAAATGCGGCCGCCAGGTCGTCCACCGTGGGCGGCAGGCCTTTCAGTGCCCGGGTCAGCGCCTCGACTTTGTGTTCAGGCCAGCGCGTCAGGTTGGCCAGGGTGCGGACTTTGACTTTGCCGTGCTCACGGTAGCTTTCGCGCAGCAGCACCGCCGGCGGCGACCCCCGGTTCGGCACCCGCGTCACATACATGTTTACATGATCTCATATTTGAAGCCTGAATACTGCGAATCCAGTTATAGACACGCCAAACATTCGTGGCTAATACATGATTACGTTCCTTGACTCCACGGGCACAAAGCACCAGCTCACAAAGCCCGTACAGCATCACACCAGCCCCAGAGGGGGGAACTTCCGTTTAGAGCAGCGACCGTGGCATGAACGCCAATGTGGCACCCTGACCGTCGCGGGGAGTTGTGTTGCAGCCCATTGAGGATAGAATCCACTTGCATTTTGGCGCTTATGGCGCGCCAAAATGGCGCCATGCCCAGTGCGC
>DASPOT010000299.1:0-7338 GCA_035625875.1 Mycobacterium sp.
CTGGTTCGCCGAACTCACCCGACAACTCATCGAACGCGGCGACCATCGCAGCGTGCACGCCCTGGAAAAAGACATCCGCGCCTGGATCGCCAACTGGAACAAGAACCCAAAACCGTTCGTATGGACCAAAACCGCCGAGCAAATCCTTGAATCACTCGCACGATTAATGAAACGAATTAACGGCGCAGGACACTAGTCGAACCTGAATGAAACCCGACGCGGAAGGGCCGAGTGCGACCGCGGTCTATCGCAGTCAATTCGGTTTCAACGCGTGTTTGTCGACGTAGTCGACCACGTCGGCGAGTGTCCGCAACGACGCGTAGTCCCGCTCAGGGATGTCGACGTGTAACCGCTTGTGTATCCCGACCAAGAAGTTCAGCCAATCCATCGAATCGAGATCCACCTGGTCTCGCAACAGCACATCATCTTCGATATCGCCGGCGTCTACTTCCGGAGCGATGGTCGTCAACACGGACAACACCTCCTCACGGATGTCTATTCTCGCCGTCATCGGACTTTCACTTCTCCAGAACGTCGGGCTGCTGCAGTAGTTCGTTGATGGCCGCAAGGAACAACGCCCCGCGGTGGCCATCGCTCGCGCGGTGGTCCGCTGCCAGCGTGGCCTGCAGAGTGGTGACGACCCGGATCCCGCCGTCGATAACGCAAACCCGTTGCGCTGGCTTGCCGAAACCGACCAGTGCCACCTGCGGTGGGTAGATCACCCCGAAGACCGTGTCGACACCTATGTCGCCGAGGTTGGTGACCGTAATGGTCGGGTCCGACATTTCCGAGCTCCGCAACGAGAAGGCGCGCGCCCTGGCGACCAGATCGGTGAGGTCACTCATCAGCTCGTCGAGTTTCTTGTCGGCAACGTCGTGGATGGCCGGCGCGACCAGCCCGCCGCCGCGCAGTGAGATCGCAACGCCAACATGAACGACCGCGGCAGGCTCGAATGCGTCGCCTCGCCAGAATCCGTTGAACTCGCCGAATCGCTGCGCCGCCAGGGCGACCGCCTTCAACTGAAGAACAGCCGGCAGTACGCGTTCGGTGATGGACCGCTCCGCGTTGCGCGTGGTTAGCCAGGTCAGGGCGTTTTCCATGACAACTTCGTCGGCGAGGTAGTAGTGCGGAATTTCCCGTTTTGAGCGGCTCATCGCGGCGGCGATCGATCGCCGCATCTGGGTGGCGCGGTCGGCCGCCGTGGGCTTCGTCTTCGGCTTCTCTGCCGAAGCGGCGGCGTGTTCGACATCACTGATGGTGACCGCTCCCTGTGGGCCGGTACCGCTGACGGCCTCGACGTCGACGCCCAGCGATGCCGCGAGGCGGCGCGCGGCTGGCGAGACCCAACGGCGTCGATGTGCCGCCGCTGGTGCGACGGTCGGTACGGTTGCAGGCGGTGGCGCCGCGGCCGCGGCGGTGGGTTTGACCGAGACCTTTGGCGGTTTCTTCGCCTTCTCTCCAGGTGCCAGCAATGTCGCCAATACCGTTCCCACTTCAACGGTTTCGCCGAGCGGGACGAGTAACTCATACACGGTGCCCTCGTGCCAGCATTCGACTTCCACAGCGGCTTTGGTGGTCTCGACCACGGCCACCACCTGCCCGCGCGTCACCTTGTCACCGGGTTTGACCAGCCATTCGTCGAGGGTCCCCGCATCCATGTCGGCGCCCAGCGCGGGCATCTTGAACTCGATCATCACCGATCACCGAATAGGCTCTGCGCGGCGGCGACGATCTTGTCCGGCTGCGGTAGAGCAGCCTGTTCCAGGTGCTTTGCATACGGGATCGGGACTTCGGCGCTGCAGACACGGGCGATTGGCGCGTCGAGGTCGAAGAATGCCCCCTCCACGATGCGTGCGCTGACTTCGGCGGCCAAACTGCCGCTGCGCCACGCCTCGTCGACGATCACGGCGCGGTGAGTCTTGCGAACCGACTCCAATATCGTGTCATCATCCAGTGGGCGCAGAACCCGCAGATCAACGACTTCGCAGTCAATTCCGGCAAGCGATAGTTCATTCGCGGCGTCACGTGCCTTGGGAAGGCAGCCGCCGTAGGCGATTACGGTGACGTCAGACCCGCTGCGGCGGATAGCAGCGTGAGAAATGTCCATAGGTGCTGGGGCATCGATATCGGCTGAGGTGTTGTAGAGCTGGACGTGCTCAAAGATCACCACGGGATCGGGCTCCGACAGCGCGGTGCCCAGCATGCCGTACGCATCGGCCACCGTGGCCGGCGCAACCACCTTGATGCCTGGGATATGAGCGTACCAGGGCTCGAGGCTATGCGAGTGCTGAGCAGCTAGTTGACGGCCAGCACCCGTCGCCATCCGCACCACGAGCGGGACCGAGAACTGGCCGCCCGACATATGGCGAAGCGCTGCAGCGGTATTGACAATCTGATCGAGAGCCAGCAGGCTGAAGTTCACCGTCATGACTTCGACGATCGGGCGCAGGCCATTGAGAGCTGCGCCGATCCCAACACCGACGAAGCCTAACTCCGACAGTGGAGTGTCCCGCACCCGTTCAGGACCGAATTCCTCGAGCAATCCCTTGGACGCCGCATACGTTCCGCCGTATCGGCCGACGTCTTCACCCATCAACACAACTCGAGGATCGTTGCGCAGAGCATCGCGTAGCGCGTCGTGAACGGCGGTGCGGTAGCTGGTCTTCATGCTACCGGCTCCTCTGCGGGCGTCAGCACATCGCGTTGGAGATCCTCGATATTCTCCCAGGTTCCAGCCTCGGCGAACGCCACGGCGGCCTCGATCTCGGCATCGGCCGCCTTTTCGATATCAGCAATATCGTCGTCTGTGAGTGTGCCCTCACCGAGGCACTGCTTGATGAACGCGGGGATGGGGTCGCGCTTGCGCCACTGCTCCACTTCGGCCTTATCCCGGTACAGCTCCGGATCGAACATCGAATGCGCGCGGAAACGGTACGTGCGGAACTCGATGAAGAACGGGCCGCCCGAGTTGAGGATATGCTGTGCGCCCTGCTGGGCAGCATCGCGACACGCGACGACGTCCATCCCGTCGACCGCGATCGTCGGCACCCGATACGCTGCCGCCTTGGCCGTCAGGTCAGTCTGCGATTGCGCCCGCTCCAACGCGGTTCCCATCGCATAAAAGTTGTTCTCACAACAGAACAGCACCGGCAACTGCCACAGCGCCGCCATGTTCAAAGACTCGTGGAAAACACCTTCCGCGACAGCGCCGTCACCAAAATAGCATGCGCTCAACCGTTTCCGGTGCAGCATTGTGTCGGCCAGTGCGAGGCCGACCGCGAGCGGCAGGCCGCCACCCACGATCGCATTGCCGCCGTAAAAGCGCGTCGACGCGTCGAAGAGGTGCATGGACCCGCCGCGGCCCCGCGAGCAGCCCTCCTGCTTGCCGAACATCTCGGCCATGATCGAGGTCATCGGGATGCCGCGCAGCAACGCGTGCGCATGCTCGCGGTAGGTTGCCACCACTGCGTCATCTGCGCTCAACGCCCGCAGCGAACCGGCGGCGACAGCCTCTTGGCCGACGTACAGGTGTAGGAACCCACGAATCTTAGCTTCTCCGTAAAGCTCTGCGCACTTTTCTTCCATCCTGCGGACCCGCACCATGTCCGACAAAAGGCCGCGGGCAAGTTCGGCGTCGGTCACGCTGACACCTCCTGGACATTAGGATCCGATGGCGCCTCGACGGTCGACGTGTCCCCTTCGGGCAACCCAAGTTCGCGTGCTTTCAGCAAGCGCCGCATGATCTTTCCGCTGCGGGTGTGTGGCAGCGACTCGACGAACTCGATCTCCTTCGGGGCGACCGCAGCTCCCAGTTTCTTGCGAGCGTGGCCCAGCAACGTCAGCCGCATCTCGTCATCGCCCGTAAAACCATCCTTCAGCATGACGAACGCCTTTACGATCTCGCCCACCACCGGGTCCGGCTTGCCGATGACCGCGGCCTCGGCAACTGCCGGATGATCGGTCAGCGCGTTCTCGACTTCGAACGGACCGATCAAATGCCCGGCGGACTTGATGACATCGTCGGCCCTTCCAACGAACCAGAAATAGCCGTCAGCGTCCTTTTTCACGAGATCACCGGTCAGGTAGAGCCCGTCGGTGAAAGACTTCCGGTATCGCTCTTCTTCGTGCAGATAGCCACGGAACATCGACGGCCAACCCGTCTTGAGTGCGAGCTCGCCTTCGATACCAGGTTCCTCGATCACCGAGACGCTGCCGTCGTCGTTGCGGTGCACTACGGACGCACCCACACCTGGGAGGGGCCGGCCCATGGAGCCGGGCTTGATATCGAACGCGGGCGTGTTCGCGATCATGATCCCGCCGGTTTCGGTTTGCCACCAGTTGTCGTGAATCGGCAGCCCCAGTACGCGTTTCCCCCACCAGACGGCTTCGGCGTTGAGTGGTTCGCCAACGCTGGCGATGAAACGCAGTCGCGGAAAACGATACTGGGCCGCGAGTTCGGAACCCGCCTTGATCAGCATTCGTATCGCGGTGGGCGCGGTGTACCACACCGTGACACCTTGATCCTGCAGAATGGTGTACCAACGCTCGGCGTCGAACTCGGCCTCGTCGACGATCGAGGTCACGCCGTGCAGCAATGGGGCGATCACGCCGTAGGAGGTTCCGGTCACCCACCCCGGGTCGGCGGTGCACCAGAAAATGTCGTGAGGATGGAGATCGAGCGCGTATAGGCCGGTGACGTAATGCATCGCAATTGCGCCGTGCACGTGGATGGCACCTTTCGGCGTGCCGGTGGTGCCGCTGGTGAAGTGCAGCAGTGCGGGATCTTCGGCAGTCGTGGGCTGGATCGGGGAATTCTCGTCGGATGCGTCCATCCAATGCCAGAAGTTCAGCACACCGTCGGTGGCATCCTTGCCGTCGACCAGCAGGATATATCGAACCGAGGTCAGGCGGTCACGGATCTTGGCGATCTTTCGCCGGTAGATCGCGCTGGTGGTCACCAGAACATCGGCCTGACCGATGCTGACCCGCGTAGCGATCGGTTCGGGCCCGAAGGCCGAGAACATCGGGCAGACAACGCTGCCGTTGCGGAGGCTGCCCATGATGCTGATGTACAGCTCGGGGATTCGACCCATGATCGTGAAAACTCGGTCGCCCTTATTGATACCAAGCGAACGCAGAACGCCGGTGAATCGCCCCGAAAACCGCGCCAGTTCCCCATAGCTGAATTGCCTCGTCGCAATTCCGCCGTCCGGGCCACGATCGGTGATAAATCGCAGCGCAGTACGGGTCCGTGCCGGACTCTCGGCGTGGCGGTCCACGGCGGCGTAGGCGATGTTGCAACCGCCACCCATGCCCTCACACAACGCTGGTACATCGGACCAGTTGAAGGTCGAGCAGGCCTGCTCGTAGTCGGTGAGGTTCGGCGTGGCGAAAAGATCGTCGGGGGTCTTGCGAATGATCTCCATGCAGGGTCCTAGCGTGCAGTGCCCTCATGGTTTCCGTGCCGGGCCGACCGCAATAGGGACAAAGGTCATCAAAGAGCGCGGCAGTCGTCCTTGACCGGCGCGCCGTTGCTCAAGAGCCCCAAGCAGCGCGAAGAAGTTCTCCGACTTATATGCGTGTCAGCGGTTCGTGATCGGGTTGGCCGCCCGAGCGTGCCGTAGCGAACCGGAGGGCCTGACTCGCGAAGTTCCTGTCACCTTGTATTCGGGTTGACTCTCAGGGGGTGTGTCGAGCCCTCCGGTTCGCGTTCGCGGCGTGACTGAAGAGAGGCGTGACCACAAGTACGTGCGAGGTGGTTGAAGTCGGATTGTCCGCCGCGGATCCCCCATTACAGCACGAGAAGGGAACCCGTTCTCCGTGATCATCATCGGCGTCGACCCGCACAAGAGTACGCACACCGCCGCGGCGGTGGATCCGGTCACGAACACCGATCTGGATTCGCTCCGTATCGATGCCACGCTGGCCGGATACCAGCGGATGCTGGCCTGGGCCAAGCAGTGGCCCCAACGGCAATGGGCGATCGAGAACGTCGAAGGGTTGGGGCATCACCTGGCACAGTGGCTTTTGGCTCGTGGCGAGGTTGTGCTTGACGTGTCGAGCACCGCGACCGCGCGAGTGCGTGAACTCTCCAGGGCGGCGAACAGGGTGGTGATGCCATGGCGCAGGTAGTCATGCGTGCGCCGTTCGAGCACCGGCATCATCGGCAGCACCGGCGCCGACCGGTCCAGGGCCTGGATCTGGGACTTCTCGTCCACACACAGCACAAGCGCCTTTTCCGGCGGATCCAGATACAGCCCGACGACGTCGCGCACCTTGTCGATGAACTGCGGATCGGTGCTGATCTTGAACGTATCGACCAGGTGCGGTTTGAGACGTGGGGGGCCGCCCGGCGGTGATCGTCGATGACATGATCACCACCGGGGCCACCATAGAGGCCGCGGCAGGAAGCCAAGCGCGGTCTCGATACACCGCCGGTACCCGCCAGCCCGGCGATCCCGGCTCAAGACCGCTATCGCGTACGCATCGGCAAGCCCTTCGAGCCCGCAGGCAACCTCCACGCAGGTCTGTCTTTCTGGCCTGCGCGCCACACGATCATAAAAGCCGCTCTCGATGACTCGGTCCTGAAGCTCGAACACGAAGCCGCCGACGAGATCTTTGACCTCGGGCCTCGACGTGGCCGCGAACAGCGCCCGGCCCGCTTGCGATTGCCAGTTCGCGAAGAAAACCATGGCACCGGGGTCGAGCAGCCCCCGATCGTAGTAGTCGCGCTTGTAATGCCGAAACCCGCGCGTTCCACGCTGTCCAGGTAGCGAGCATCCCCGCTCAGGCGGTGGGCCTCGAGCAGCGCGAGCATCGCCTCCGCGGGATACAGCTCCTCCCCGGCATCCGGCGCGGCATCGAAGAAGACCTGGTACGAACCGTCCCGTCTTTGCTGGCGGAGGATACCTTCTGCGAGCGGTGTGAGCCGCTGTAGTTTGTCGGGAAGATCCCAACCAGCCAGGGCAAGAGCCAGAAAGGCGCTGTGGGCGATCGACGAGAACTCTCCTGCCGGCGCCACGATCGCGTAGCCGTCGCGCCCGATGACCCGCCGGTCGAAGTGCGCCAGCGAGCGCCGAGTCAGGTCCAACAGGTCGTCGCGCCCGAGAAACGCGCTCAAGACCTCCACATCCCACACCGCGGCGATATCGCGAATGGGCTCGCCGTCGCCGGTCGCGAGATCGTTCTCCGGGTCATAGCGGTAGAGCAGCCGGCCCGTGTGCTGGTCGACCATCCCCTTGTACCAGTCGAACATCAGCTCAAGGCGATCAACGAGCGTGCCCGCACCTTACTGGCCCGGCATGAGTGCGCCTCCGTTCTTCAGCCCTCGCGATACAC
>DASPOT010000300.1:0-8212 GCA_035625875.1 Mycobacterium sp.
GGAGTCGCCGACGTCGCCGAACTCGCCGACCTTTCCGGGGGCCGCGCTTATGAGGTGGTTCGTCTCGAGGAGGTGGCCGAACAGGCCGCGCAGACACCGGGCGACTACGCGTCGGCATTCGAGAAGATCCTGCACCGGCGCACCGACACGGCCATCGGCACCAAGTCCATCCTGGCCTACCGGGGCGGATTCGACGGCGATCTGACCGAGCCATCGCCGCCAGAGGTCGCCGTGGCCGCCGACCGGTGGCGCGACAGCGGCGGTGTCCGGTTATGTGACCGGGTGCTGCTGCGTTTCGGGCTGCATCAGGCGCTGCGGCTGGGCAAACCGCTGCAATTCCATGTCGGCTTCGGCGACCGGGACTGCGATTTGCACAAGGCCAATCCGCTGTATCTGCTGGATTTCCTGCGGCAGTCCGGTCACACGCCGATCGTGTTGCTGCACTGCTATCCGTATGAGCGCGAAGCCGGCTATCTGGCCCAGGCCTTCAACAATGTCTACCTGGACGGCGGGCTCATCGTCAACTACCTGGGGGCCCGGGCGCCTGCGTTCATCGCCCGGCTGCTGGAGATGGCGCCATTCCGCAAGATTGTCTACTCGTCGGATGGATTTGGTCCTGCTGAATTGCATTTTCTCGGGGCAACCTTGTGGCGCAACGGCATTCACCGCGTCCTGCGCGGTTTTGTCGACAACGGCGAGTGGAGCGAGGCCGATGCCATCCGGGTGGTCGACCTCATTGCCCGCGACAACGCTGCACGCATCTACCAGCTCGACACCGCAGGTCGGCCAGGTCCTGATCCGGTTCCCCGTCGATAGTTTCGCGGTAGCGCCACGACCTGGTGTCGACCTGGGCACAGGCGAGTGTGGTGATGCTTCCATCTGGTAGTCCGAGAACCCGCTCAATGGCCAGCGCGTGGAGTCTGAATATGGTTGTTAGAACGTCGATTGCGTAGTCTCTGGCCAGCTCGTCGGTAGCGTCCAGCACGTCTAGGATCTTCGAGTTTGTGCGCGCGGCAAGGCCCTAAATCACGTCGGCGACGCCTTCGGGGTCAAACGTGTCGAAGATGCTGGCCAGGGCGTCCTCGACACCAGCGAACGCTTCGCTGGCGCTGCGTTCGGCCGGGGCCGCTATCAGCGCGTCTTTGGACGGAAACCAATGGTAAAAAGCGCCTTTGGAGCCCGGCGTCGGCGATCAGAGCGTTCAGACTGACATTGTCGTATCCGTGGCGCAGAAACTGTGTCGTCGCAGGGTCGAGCAGCTCCACTCTGCGGATGTCTGGGTGCTTAATCACCCGCGGAATGCGAGCGATCCTCGGTGGGGCTGACCGTGGCTTTTTGTGTGCGTGGTTCCGGCTTCCAGCCCACGTAGGTTAGATACAGCCCAGCCGTAGCGAGGCAGATGGACTCCACCCATATCACCGCAGTCGCACCCGAGCTGTAGACGGCGTTGGGGGCCGCGTTGGAGGCCTGGGGAACAGTCAGCAGCAGCATCCCACGTATCGCGAGAAACCAGCCCACCACCGACACGATGACCGCCGCGAGGCTGCGCCAGTACGGGTGAAACGCGATGATGACCAGGCCCCCCATCAGAAGAATGGCACCGAACAGCCACGGCCACATGGGGTTGGCCTTGAACTCCGTAAATAGTGTTCGCACGTACGAGCCACGCACCGCCACCGTGATGGGTTCGATCACAAAGATGCTCTGGTGTGTCAGATCAGGCCGGTCGGGTCGAATACCGCGCTGACATGGCCGTCGCGGATACCGATATCACGGATCGCCGGGGTGCACCGGTCCCGTCGAACCAGCGGCCGTTGCGGATGATGGTGTCGTGCGTCACAGCCGTCGATGAAACTTTCTCGCTGGACAGGTGTCAAACAGCCTCCGGGTCCGGGTATGAGCCAGCCGTTCTGCCGATGGCGAACGCAGGCATACCGGGAACCGCTACGACGCTAAGCCGGTTATGCGCGACGACCGCCCAGATGCCGAAGCCTTGGACGCGTACTCAACCGTGGTCACTGCGGTGGCACGAGCGGTATTGCCGAGTGTGGCCAGCCTCGTGGTGCGCACCCGCCGGGGTGACGGCGGCGGCAGCGCCAGCGTCATCACGTCCGACGGCTACCTGTTGACCAGCGCGCACGTCGTCGCCAGCGCCGGCTCCGCCGAGGCGACGTTCACCGACGGCACCACGGTGACCGCCGATGTCGCTGGCCGCGACGTACTCTCCGACCTGGCTGTGCTGAAGGCGCGCGGCACCGTCCCCGCCCCGGTCACGATGGGGCGCGCCGACGACCTTCAGGTTGGGCAGTTGGTGGTGGCGGTCGGGAACCCGCTGGGTCTCGCGGGCAGCGTCACCGCGGGCATCGTCTCCGGCCTCGGGCGGTCGCTGCCCACCCGCGCGGGCCGCGTCGTCGACGAGGTGATCCAGACCGACGCCGCGCTGAACCCGGGAAACAGCGGAGGCGCGCTGGCCGACGGCCGCGGGCGGATGGTCGGCGTGAGCACGGCGGTTGCCGGTGTCGGCCTTGGGCTGGCCGTGCCCATCAACGAGTCGACGCACAAGATCATCGCGGCGTTGATGCACACCGGCCGGGTGCGCCGTGCGTGGCTGGGCATCGCCGGGGCACACATCCCGGTGCCGCCTGCGGTGGCCGCCAAGATCGGCACCACGCATGGCCTGCAGATTGCCAGCGTGGTCGCCGGCAGTCCGGCCGCCGAAGCGGGCCTGCGCCGCGGCGATATCGTGGTCAGCGTCGACGGCCACAACGTTGTCACCGCCACGGCGATCCAGCAGCTCATGGTCGAGGATGCGATCGCGCGCCGAATCGAGATGACGGTGTGGCGCAACGGCGCGCTGGTCGACATGTTCGTCGTGCCCCGCGAGCTCGCCGACCGTTGATCGGCGTTCGCCGGCGTCGTCATCTGGCCTCCGCGAGGCAGAAGCGACGGCTGTGGCCTAGGTCACGAACCACGCTTTTGTCTGACGGCGCGAGCCCGGCGCTACCGGGTAACCATCGACCGCGCCGGCCCCAGCGCCACCGGCAGTGTCGACCAACCCCGGAGAATCAGAGTGTCACGCCTACTCCCGACACCGGCGAGCCGCACGTCGGGGAAGCGGTCGAAGAATGTTCGCAGCCCCACCTCGCCTTCGGCACGGGCCAGCGCCGCTCCCAGGCAGAAGTGCCGGCCACCGGAGAACGCGAGATGCCTGTTGGCGTTGGCGCGCTCGATGTCGAAGCGTTGCGGATCGACGAACACCGCCGGGTCCCGGTTGGCCGCGGCCAGATAGATCAGCACCAGCTCGCCGGGCTTGATGACCGTACCCGCCACCTCGGTATCGGTCAGGGCCACCCGCGCGGTGAGCTGAACCGGCGACTCCAGCCGCAGGATCTCTTCCACCGCGTTCGGCCAGAGCTGCGGCCGTTGGCCCAGCGTCTGCACATGCTCAGGCGCATCCAGCAACAGGTGAATCCCGATGCCCAGCAGGTTCACCGTGGTTTCGAAACCGGCGGCCAACACCAGCCCGGCGATCGCTTGAAGTTCGGTCTCGTCGAGATGCGTGTCGACAGCACCATTTTCAGCCGCCTGGATCAACTGGCTCATCAGATCCTCCCCAGGCGCGCGTCGCAATTGCCGCAAGTGCTCAACGAGCCAGAAGTTGAATCCCGCGAGCCCTTGCTGCACCCGCTGGTACTGCGGCCAGGTCAGCCCAATGTCCAGGCTGGGCGCGGCCAGCTCACCGAACTCCAGGATGTGCCTCCGGTCACGCTCCGGCACCCCCAAGATGTCGCTGATGATCGCGACCGGAAGCTGGGAGCAATACCGCGCGACAATGTCAACGACACCCGGCTGGTCAGCAAGCTCATCCAACAGGGTCGCCGCGGTCTGCTCGACCCGATCGCGCAACGCCGCGACGGCCCTGGGCGTGAACACCGCCGACACCGTCTTGCGGTAGCGGGTGTGCTCCGGCGGCTCGACGGCCAGTAACGACGGGGGCCGCAGCGGATGCAGCAAGTTGTCCCGGGCGCGGCGCTCCAGCCAGCGCATCGGCGCTGGCAGATTCGATCCGATCGACAGCACCCGAAAGTCGTCCGACCGCAACAGTTCATGCGCGATCCGATGATCGGCGGTCAGGTAGCCGGTGCGCGATCGCACCAGCGGACCGCGGGCCCGCAACTCCTGGTAGAAGGGCGCCGGGTCCGCCATGACGGCCGGATCGGCGATCAACCGGGCCTGCAAATCGCCGCGCCGGGCGCCAATCGACGCGATGCCGCGGATGAACCCATGCAGGGCAAGCCAGTGCAACCTCTGCCTCACAACGGCCTCCATTGATCGCCGGGTCGAGGAGCAGTCAACAGTCAAGCGTAAATGCAGCCTGGCCAAGTGCGGTGGTCTTGGCTCCTCCACCGTATCGGTCGGCAGTCGTTAGCAGTCAGCGGTGAGCTTGAACTCTGTTGTGGTGACCTTGTTCGGATTGTCGCCATTGATTCGTAGACGCTGCCCGTGATTGTGCGGGCATGGTGGCCGATATCGGCGTGTGCGTCGCCCACCCCGCCGTAACGCCCACCGGAGGTGCCCACGACGGCGACTGGCTTGTCGACGATTACCCCGCTGCCAAAGGGCCGTGACGTCCAGTCGATGGCATTTTTGAGCGCGGCGGGAATGCTGCCGTTGTATTCCGGGGTCACTAGCAGCAGCGCATCGGCGCGCTTCACGGCGTCGCGCAGCGCCTGCGCCGAGTTGGGAACGACTCCTGGCCGGTCGAGGTCTTCGTTGTAGAACGGGACGTCGGCCAGTCCTTCGAAGATCTCTACGTCGGTGCCGTCGGGGGCGTGCTTGACGGCGGACTCGGCGAGCTGGCGGTTGTAGGAGCCCGCGCGCAGGCTGCCGACCAGGGCGAGAGTCCGTGTACTCATGTCAGTTCACCTTCCGTCGTTTGCTTGCGCCAACAAGCTTATACTTGCTCGCGCGTGCAAGCAACTGCTATTGTGGAGACATGGCGCACAGAAAGGCGGTGGCCGCCGCACCGACCCCGCAGGAGCGAAAGGTGATCGAGGCACTTCACGCGGCGTTCACGGCCATGATGCGCGAATTCGACGCCGACCTGCGGCGCGAGCAGCGCCTGTCGCACACCGAATACATCGCGCTTTTGTGGTTATCCGAGGCTCCTGAGCGCACCCTGGGGCTCAGCGACCTCGCGGCCCGCTGCCAGCAGTCGCTCTCGACGATCAGCCGCACCGTCGGGCGCCTGGAAGCCCAGGGGCTCGTGCGTCGGGAACAGTCAACTCGAGACGCGCGCGCCTACAACGCCGTGCTCACCGACGCCGGGCTAAAGCGCTACCACGACGCCACGCCCACGCACACCCTCAGCCTGCGCCGCTACCTGTTTGACCACCTCGAGGGTATCGATCTCGACGCCCTGGCCGACGCGCTGCAACGCATCACCGCTGCCGCCGATCACCGGACGACTGTCCCCTCACCGACCGTCTGACTGGCAACCATCGGCACTGCCTCGGCCTCGCTGTCGCGGCGACGTCGATCGTGACGGTGCCGCCGTGTTTGATTGGCGTGGCGGTCGCTGTTCTGCGCGACAGCGGTTGGTGTCGATCGTTGTTGGCGGTGATCATCGACAGAGCGGCCGGTCACCGACATGGCAATGGGGACGGATCTCGCAACGGTTGGCGAGGTTGGACACATGCGCACAACCCAAGTGGGCGGGATACATACGACGTCCTCGCATTGATCCCGCTTGTTGTGTTGGCGGAATCGGTAGTCGGGCGGTTTCGTCGAGGTCGACGTCGAGCGCGTTGAGCATCAGCGCCAGGCCGGAGTAGCGGCTGATGACCATCAATGACCATCAGTACTTCAACGGTGGCCTCCGAACCAAGGGCCTTGTGCACTTGATCGAACACCGCGACCGAGACGTTGCGGGTGGTCAGCAGTTCGGTGGTCAGGTGCAGGACCGCGAGTTCGACAGGGTTGAAAGGACCTGTTAGCCAATCGGCTTCGGAGGTAACGGCATTGATTTCGTCGCTGTCGACCCCAGCCGTCCGCGCCACGTCGGTATGCTGGCCGAGTTCGTAGGGGCAGTCCATCAGATAGACCTTTCAAAGTCCTGGCCAAGTCGTGGATGAGGCACAGCTCCCCAGGCCGCCGCCCGCGACGATTACCCTCATTCCTTACTCCTGCCCGCCGGTCCTCGCCTTGCCGCTGGTCGTGATCACCCGAACCGGAGTTCCGGCGAGGAACGTCTCGATGTCCTCGACCGCCTCGGCGAAGTAAGTTTGGTAGTTCGCGACCGACACGTAGCCAAGGTGCGGCGTCGCCAGCACGTTGGGCAGCGTTCGGAACGGGTGGTGGGGGGCAGCGGTTCGATGTCGAAAACGTCGAGCCCGGCGCCCGCGATCCTCCCGTCGCGGAGCGCGGCGATCAGTGCCTCTTGGTCGACGATGGCGGCGCGCGCGGTGTTCACCAGGTAGGCGGTGGGACGCAGGCGCGCCCGCTCGGGCGCCCTGATCAGGTTCCGGGTGCGATCACTGAGGAAGACGTGGATTGACATTACGTCGCTCTGATCGAGGAGCTCCTCCTTCGACGCCGCCAGCCGGGCACCGCCCGCATTGGCGCGCTCCGCGGTGAGGTGCTGACTCCAGGCCAGGACGTCCATGTCGAAGGCCGCGCCGACCCGCGCCACGCGGGACCCGATCCGGCCGAGGCCCAGGATCCCAAGGGTTTTGCCGGCGAGGTCGGCCCCGACCGTGTGCTGCCACGGTCCGCCGGATCGGAGTGCCGCGTTCTCGGGTGCGATGTTCCGGACCAGGCCCAGTATCAACGCCCAGGTGAGCTCGACGGGCGGGTGGGACAGGCTGGCCGTACCACAGACGGTGATGCCGTGCGCCGCAGCGGCCGTGAGATCGATCGCGATTTTCCGCATGCCGCTCGTAACGAGCAGCCGCAACCGCGGAAGGCGCTCGATCAGCGATGCGCTGATGCGGGTCCGTTCGCGCATCACCACGAGGATGTGGTAGTCGGCGAGCACGCGCGCCAGCTCGTCCTCGTCATCAGTGTGGCCGGCCAAGAACACCGTCTCGACCTGATGGTCCAGGGAGGACCAGTCCGCCATTGAGGACGCCACTTTCTGGTAGTCGTCGAGGACGGCGGCGCGCAGCTTCCCTGTCATCATGGACGCCAGCGCACTTCGGATCGTGGACACGACGGCGGGGAATGGCAGCCGTTCGGGCGGCCGCAGATTTACATCATCGCTTTGCAGCCCAGAGGTCAGGAATTCGTCGGCGTGCGATACGAAAAGCTCCGGATACTGATAAAACGATCCGTGAGCTGAATCCGGGTACAGGATCAGCTGCGCGTTCGGCAGGTTCTGCTGCAGGATGTAGGAGTTCACTGTCGGTACGATGACATCGTTGCTGCCCTGCACGATTAGCGTCGGCTGATGGATATCTTTCAGATAGTCGAGAACTCTTGTGGCCGCGTAATATTTGTTGAGGACTTCGCGCTGTGCCGCTGCCGCTTCGACGCTGACTTCGGGATCGCGATTCTTGCGGAGAAGCTTGCGTTTCAGAAAGGCGCGGCCTGCGGCTTGGCTCGAAAGGGACGGCGAGAAGTGAACCGCAAGCCAAAGATGCTCCGGCGGATCGTAGGTGCCGGCGTAGATCTCTGCGGTTCTGCTCGTTGACGTATCGGCGCCGCGCGGACCAGTGCCGACAAGAATGAGCCGGCGCACGAGATCGGGAGCCTGGACTGTGATTTCCTGAGCGATCATGCCGCCGATGGAAAAGCCAAGCACGTCGACCTTGGTAAGCCCGAGAGCGTTAATGAAGGCGATGGCGTTTGCGGCCATCTCCTGAACGCTCGTCGGCACCCGACCCGAACTGCTCGAAATACCTGCGTTGTTGAACAGGATCACTTCGCGGCTCTTGGCCAGGCCATCAGTTACGGCCGGATCCCAATAGTCCATAGTCCCGCGGAAATTCTGGTTGAAGACGAGTGGCACGCCGCCGGTCTTTCCGAAACGGCGATAGGCGAAACGGATGCCGTTAGCTTCGACGAATTGGGTCGGAGTCGTCTGATGCGTATATGCCGTCATGGTCATGTCCTTTCTAATTGGCGCCGTGTTCGACCACGGTGTTTAGTAGTCGGTGAGTGTGATGCGTTCCGCCAAGCGCTGTTCAGCGAGTGGATCGTGCGCGGGCAGCAG
>DASPOT010000301.1:0-15945 GCA_035625875.1 Mycobacterium sp.
GCCCGAGCGGCCCGGCGATGTGCTGCGGGTGCCGATTCCCGATCTGGCGCATCGGGTGCTTGCGCGCGCCTGCCACATACCGAAGCGCCATCGACGAGATCACGCTTTGCCTGGCGCAGCAGCCGCTGCATCGGCTGCAGAAACTGCCGGGCTCGTCGACGAGCGATCCTTTTCTCTACGACGACTCGTTCCTGCACGACCGCGTGTCGCGGTCGACGCTGCGCGCCCATGGCGACGCCATCGAACTCAGACCCGGTGTTGCACACGGTCTTGCCCGGATCACCGGGCTGCTCAAGCCGGCGCTGGAGATCATGCGGGTGGACGACGTGCGCCGGATTAACAAGTTCCTTCACGCCGAGGTTCCCGACGTCGCGGGCCATCTGTTTGGTCGTGAGCGCACCGACCTCGCCGCTGTGCGCGAGCCGTTCAAGGAAGCGTTCAGCCCGCATTGCTTCTACTGCGGCACGCACCTACCGGTGAACAATCCAGTCGATCATGTGCTGCCGTGGTCTCTGGTCGGTATCGACGGCCTGGCCAATCTGGTACTGGCCTGCGCCCGCTGCAACGGCGACAAGAGCAATGCGCTGCCGGCGGTGTCGATTATGGACCGGGTGCTGGAGCGTGACCGAGAGGTGCTGGAGCAGATCGCGTCCGAGATTCAGTGGCCGACTCAGCATGACCGAGTCGTGGCCGCCGCGCTGGGCATCTACCGCGTGCAGCCTAAAGACGTGCCGACGTGGTCGGGCTACAAGCAGACCCAGCGGCTGGATATCAGCTTCCCACTGTTGTGGACGTGAATCGTGGTGAGCGTGAACGCAGTTCAGCGCGAAAACCAACCCGAGGACTGACGGCCGAGTCTAACGGATGACGACGTCTCGGACTGCGCCGGCACGGCACGCACGAAGGCCGAACGCTTCACAGTCAGCTCGTTGAGGCAGCCCAATGTCCAGGACTACGCGCGGCGCCGGCTTCACGGCACGGGCCCTGTGGAGTCGCGACCGCCGAGGTCCGTCGCACCGGCTCGGATCGCTCCCTGGTGGGTCGCACCTTGCAGCTGTCGAATAACGTGGCGAGTACAACGCGTACCTCCCGGGCGTGCGACAGCAGACGAGGGATGCACCACAGCGCTGTCCATCATGTACCCCCCTAACCGCAGTCCTAGCGTTACCACTCGCGCAAATGTGCCCGTAGCGCAGCCGGATCCTGTCGTCCTTGCGGGCTATCTGCCCCGTCGTCGACGGCAGTTCGCCCAGTGGAGGCATCGAGACTTTGGCCAATCCAGTTCGATCCAACCCGCGCGCTCGTCGCGGGACTTCGCGACCCGGCTAGCTATGGCATTAGGGTGGTCGCCGTGGTGGAAACATTCGACGCGACCCAAACTCTTGCGAGAATTCTGGCCGAACAAGGCCCATTGCACGAGGACGACATCGCGCGACGACTGCGCGACAGCGGCGTGGCCGATCCGGATGCCGTAGTCGACGAGGTTCTCGACGAAACCGAGTGTCCGGCAAGGCAGTTGGTCGACGATCGGTGGGTGTGGCTGCCGACGGTGCTAGCCGGGCGGGTGTTCACGCACCGGCTCGGCGCGGACGAGGCCGCCCACGACGTGCTGACTGTGACCCCGGATCTGGACCCGATCACCGCGCTCTGCGAGCACGAGCGGTACCAGCGGCTCGCCGACGGGTCGGCGGCACGGGTCGTGCTGGCCGGGTTCGACGAGGAGCTCCTCGAGGAGCGGGGCATCCCAGTCGAGGTGGTCGACCCGCTCGGGGCGCTGCTCCTGGCGCCGGGCACGCTGGGGGCGTTGGGGGTGGCCGAGGGGGACCTGGTCGGGGTGCGGCTGACCGCGCGGGGACTCGTGGTCGAGCGGGTCACAGGGCTCGCGCGTTCCGCGGTGGGCGCGCGGCTGGCCGCGATGCTCGATGCCGACGAGCCGGTGTACTTCGACGCGGCGGTATGGACGGCGTGCGTCGAGGACCCGGAGGTGTTCACCGAGCCGCTGCCGCCCCTGTGCGAGATCGTCGACGACTACGGTCTGGTACATCGCGGCGAGTGGCTCGCACCCGACGGGTTCGATTTCGCCCGTTGGCGTTTCGAGTGCGGGTGCGCGGCGCTGGCCGAGCGCCATGACCTCGACTCCGACGACGCGTTCGCGCTATACGCGCTGGTCAAACTGTACGACCAGATGTCGCTGCTGCTGATCGACGCCGCTGACGCGGACGAGCCGCTGGGGGATGTGTTGGCCGCGGCTGACGAGGGCGCGGCGGGGCCCGGGGTCGATCGGTTCGCCGATCTGGTGGGTGAGCTCGGGGCCGAGCTTGCCGACCCGCTGCTGGCTGAGCTGCTGTTGGCCGAGACGATCGGCACCGGTCGCGCCGGAGCGTCCGCGCTGGTCATGTTCGCCGAGGTGCTGGAGCCGAAGGTGCCGCGCGCGGCGCGGGTGGCGTGTCGCTGGCTGCATGCGGTGGCGCTGGAGCGGATCGGCGACATCGACGGGGCCGAACGTGAGCTGCTGGCGGCCGAGTCGATGGATCCGGATTGGCCGCTGCCGTTGTTGGATCTGGCCCGCATCGCCTCTGATCGCGGCGACGTTGAGCGCGGGTTGGCGTTGCTGCGCCGCGCCGGCGCCGGGCCGGACCACCCACTGGTGGAGCTACTAACGCGGTTCCGGGCCGAGCCGCGCCGCGACCTCGGCCGAAACCAGCCGTGCTGGTGCGGGTCCGGCCGCAAGTACAAGAAATGCCATCTCGGGCGCGAGGAGCTGCCGCTGGCCGAGCGGGCGGGCTGGTTGTATGCGAAAGCGGGCCAGCACGCGCTGCTGAGCGGCTGGAACGAGCTGGTGGTCGAGGCGGGCTACGAACGTTGCCGCTACGCCGACGATGATCCCGACGCGCTGGCCGCGGGGTTGAACGATCCGCTGGTGATCGACGCGGTGCTGTTTGAGGGCGGCGCGTTCGCGGAGTTCCTGCAGGTGCGCGGGTCGCTGCTGCCCGACGACGAGCGCCTGCTGGCGGAGCAATGGCTGCTGGTGGAGCGGTCGGTG
This sequence comes from Mycobacterium sp., assembly GCA_035625875.1. GTDB lineage: Bacteria > Actinomycetota > Actinomycetes > Mycobacteriales > Mycobacteriaceae > Mycobacterium. The sequence continues at coordinate 3,044 of DASPOT010000301.1, forward strand.
TTCGAGGTCGAGCAGGTGCAACCCGGCCAGGGCGTCACGGTGCGCGACGTGCGCACGGGCGACACGCACGAGGTCCGGGAGCGGGCGGCCAGCCGCCAGCTGAAGCCCGGACAGCTGGTGTGCGCACGCGTGGTGCCCGCCGGGGACACCATGCAGTTCTTCGGCGGGCTGGAACCGGTCGCGCTGCACGAGCGCGACCGGTTGATCGACCTGCTCGACACCGGACCCGACGCGGTGACGCTGGTGGCGCACCTGAGCCGCCGGTTCGCGCCCCCGGCGCTGGCCAACACCGAGGGCGATCCGCTGGCCATCTGCGAGGCCACCGTGCGCGTCGGCGACCGGGCCGGGATCGAGGTCGCGCTCGACGACACCTACGACCGGGTTGACGGCGACGAGCCGCCACGCTGGTTCGAGCACGTCACCACCCAGGGCATGCCGCGCATCCGGGCCACCCTGGTGCTCGACGGCGACACGCTGCGGGTGGAGGCCAACAGCGAGAAGCGGATGGACCGCGTGCTGGCCACGCTGGCACGCCTCCACCCCGCGATGAGCGTGCTGGACGACTCCCGCCGCCCGCTGCGCGACGCCCGCGAGGCCGCCGAGCTGGCCAAGCAGTTGCCAGTTACCGTCGAGGACGCGCTCGACCCCGACGACCCCGAGGTGGCCGCGTTTCTCGACGAGTTCGTCCGCGACTACGAGACCAAGTGGCTCGATGAGCCCATCCCCGCGCTCGACGGCCATACCCCGCGGCAGGCCGCCGACGACCCAACCCGACGCGGCGACCTGATCAAACTCCTGGACACCTTCCCCGCCGGTGAAGCCAGCCGCGGCGACATGGACGCCGACCGGCTACGCGCCGCGCTCGGCCTGCGGTAGCCAGCGGGCGGCGTTCACATCGGAGCAGCCGCGCCGATCTCGGCTGCGAAGTCAAGGAAGTCTTTGTGGCCGGGCAGCTTTCGCAGACATTGCGCGGTCAGGTCGCGGGCGACGTCGATATTTCCGCGTCTGTGTGCAAGCCGTGCGGAGAGAAACGTCTGCTCCGGACCGCCCAAGGCGGGGTGGGTGACGATCCTGTCGAGCAGGCCGCCCTCGGTGTCCGCGAGGTTCTTTAGCAGAAGGCCGTGCCATTCCGCCAGCGCCCGCGACCGTTCATGCTCGGTCTGATCGAAACGCCGTATTCGGCGCGTCGATGCGACGCGGCCGCATAGCCCGTCCAGCGCCCGCACGTACTGCTCGGCGAAGCTATCCCACGTATCCGGAACGCGCAGCATGCGCGCGAGCACGACGGCGAGCGGGGTCTCCTTCGCCGCTAGCGAGCCCTCGCCGTAACGGGTCCAGCCGTACCTGGACTCCCACCGAATCAACTGCGGCGCAGCGGTTTCGGCGAACGCCTGGAACCCGTTACGTTCCCACGTCGATGCCCACAACACCGCCGCCACATCGGACACGACGAAGTTCGCCGCTGCCACCGGATCGTCGGAGCGGAAGTAGTCATAATCATGGGCTTCGCACGCGAGGTCGATCAGTTGCTCCAGCGCGGACGCCGCTGGCCCGGCATCTACGGCTCGCAGCGCGTCCTGGGCTTCCGCGGCGAGCCGCCTGAAGGTGAAACGCCAGCGCGATCGCTCGCGCGGCGACACCCGCCGGTCCCCGCTCAGGTACGCGCCCGATCGCGCCAGCGCCACGAATTCGTCAACGTCGTCCCGCACCGTCTCCGGATCGGCCGGCGCCTTCGCGGGGCGCGGCGGGCGTGCGCGACCGTCGCTCGCGAGCTCGACCTCGATGCGCTCCCGCACGTTCGCCGTGCCGCGCCAGTAGAGATTCCACAGCGCCTTCCGCAGGCGATCCTCGTCGAGTCCGGACACCACGCGGAAGAACTGCTCACGGTCCATTCGCGTCACCGCCATGAGGGCGATTATCACCGATGGAGCTGCTGGCTGAGCCGTTAAGCGCCGTCGCTGGATTGGGCCGATGGCATCGTCGTCGGAGAACATCTGGCCGAGCGTCCGGCGATTCCCCCCGCTTAGTGATCGCTTCGCCGGTGACTCGGTCGCTCTCGAAGCTGCTCTGATCGAACTTCAGTGTGGTCGCTGGGGTTTAGCAGTTCGCGCCGCGAGCCGTGCCCACCCCTCATTGGCCTGGCATCCGCGGCAGCGTCGTTCATGCCGTCACGCTGTGCGGACCGCACAAGGCATCGTCAGAGTTCGTCGTCGAGGTTGCTGCCATCTGGTCAGTGCGTGCTGAGCGCTTTCCGCTTGCTCGACGTGGCCCTGGTTGAACGATCCGCGGGGACGCTTTTGACCTTCTTCGTCGCCCGCACCGGTGGAGGTTCGACTGGTCGGACATCGATTGTCAGGCCGACCGGTGCGAGCATGTTGACCAGCGCGTCAAGGCTGAACTTGCTGATCTTTCCGTTCAGGAGATCCGAAACTCGGGGCTGGGTCACATGAAGGCGCGCGGCAGCGTCGGTCTGCATCCAACCTTCTTCCCTGATTCGCCGCTCGATCGCGATCATGAGCAGTCCGCGCGCGGTGAGGTTGGCCGCCTCCTCTGGGGTCTCAGCGAGGTCATAGAACACGCTGTCAGCCATCTCTTGCCTCTCGATAGCGCTTCCTGGCGAGATCGATATCGGTCTTCGGTGTCCTCTGCGACTTCTTCGTGAAGACGTGAAGGACGCAAATCGTGTCGTGAAACTTCGCGACGTACATAAGCCGCGCAATGCCGTCGGCGTCCCGCACTCGTATCTGGTACGCACCGGGCCCGCGGCGCTTATCGGTTTGTAGTTATGGGCATCAGCCCTATCTGCACTCGAAACAGCTGCTGGCCGAACTCATACCGGATGCGGACGTTGCTCGTGGATGTCGTCGCGAGTTGTGCCAAGCCATCTGATGGGCTTTAGATCGATGCCCATCTTATATCAGAACCAATATAGATGCCCTGGCGAGATCCCAGAGGGGGTCGACACACCCGGCACATGACGCCGACAACCTCGCCCCGCGCGAAGCATCTGTAGTACAACCTCGACGACCATGACCCTATCTAAGCGCCGGCCACCGACAGGTAATCACGAGGACTCTGCCGGTCGGTTGGCAGAATCGGCATGTCGACTGGGGGACTCATCCCTCCAGCGCGGATTGGACACCCGTATGCCCAAAGTCGTTGCCTTTCGAGAGCAGCGGCTCGCGTAGGTCGAGCGCGAGCGCGTACGAGAGGCAATCCCCGAAGTTCAAACCGGCCGGGTGGCCGCTGCCTTTGCCGAAATCTGCGTAGGCCTGGCGGGCCAGGCGGGCCTGGCGCTCGGTCACCGGTTCGATCACGAACTCGGCTTCCTGGAGCAGCTCGTCCAGGCCCCTGCTGATGATCGGGTCGCGCTGGGAGTCTAGGATGATCCCGCATTCGAGATAGCTTGCTGCGGAAAGTCTTCGCACGTCTGCGCCGGCGATAGCCCGGGCGTAGACCGCGGCGTCGTCCTCCTCGGTGAGCATTGCGATGATTGCCGACGTGTCGACGATCACGCCGGGAGCCCGCGCTCGTCGTAGAGCAGCGCAGCGTGGTCCAGCCGCTTGGCCTCTGGGCTCATCCGTCTTGCGGTCTTGCGGCCGATGGCCAAAAGCCGGGCCGCGAGATCGTCCCTCTGCAGTCTGGCCAGACGCTCGTTCACCGCAATCGCCACAGCCTGAGCCTGGGACTCACCCGTGATCTGTACGATCCGCTTAACCGCTTCGTGGACCGTGGCATCTTTAATGTTCAAAGCCATGAAGGTACCTTTCTACCCACAAGATGGTACCACTGTACAATGCACACGCCGAAGGACGCGTGATTTGTCAGCCGCTCTCGCTAGATTTCCGCCATGATGGCCAAGCGTCGCTCGCATCCCAGCGGAGGCATCCCCGGTGGTGTCGCTTTGTCTTCGGCGCGCTGCTGCTTGTTGCGGTGTCGAGGGTTGCGGCGTCTACGCTTGACTCGAAAGCACGACGTTCGGAGGAGGCGCATAGGCGATGACGAGCGTTCACCTGCCGAAGCTGCTGTCCATTGAGGACTGGGACGCGCTTCCGGAGGACAACGGCGCCCACATCGAGTTGCAGGAGGGTGCGCTCATACTGACGCCGGGGCCGTTGCGGTCGCATGCGCGGGCCGCGTTTCGCATTGCGAAGCAACTCGATGATCAACTGCCCGACGATCTCGAAGCGATTATCGAGTTCGAGGTCTGTGTCGATGCCGCCTACCCCCCAACGGTCCGCATTCCGGATGTCGTGATCACCCGTAAAGAGGGCTCGGAACGAAGGTTGGACGGACCGGATGTGCTGGTGGCGATCGAAGTGGTTTCGCCAGACTCCAGACGGACCGATACCGTCACCAAGCGGTCTGAATACGCCAAGGCCACCATCGAGCACTACTGGATCGTGGAGCTTGGCCCGCCGGTGACACTCACCGCACTGCGCCTCGCGGGCGAGTTCGGTTACCAGGAATCACCCGCGGTCACCGGCACATTCACGACCAGCGCTCCCGTTCCATTGCGCCTCGACTTGGATGCGTTGGGCGAGCCATAGCGACGCCGTGCAGTTGTCCGCTCAGGCGAGCAGTCCCCGGATGTCGTCGGCGGTGAGGGTGGAGCCGAACGCGTTACCGTCGTCGATAACAGCGGCAAACAGCTTGGCTTTGCGGGCGTTGAGGGCCATCACCTTGTCCTCGATGGTGTCGTGGGCAATGAGCCGGTACACCATTACGTTGCGGGTCTGGCCGATGCGGTGTGTGCGGTCGATGGCCTGGACCTCGGTGGCCGGGTTCCACCACGGGTCGAGCAGGAAGCAGTAGTCGGCCTCGGTGAGGTTCAGCCCGAACCCACCGGCCTTGAGGCTGATCAAAAAAACTGGTGCGTTTCCGTCCTTGAACCGCTTTACCACGGTTGCGCGGTTGCGGGTGCGCCCGTCGAGATAGCAGTAGTCGATTCCCTCGGTGTCGAGGCGAGCGCGGACCCGGCTGAGGAAGCGGGTGAACTGACTGAACACGAGCGCGCGATGGGTGCTGTCGACGACGTCGCGCAGGTGCTCAGCGAGCGCGTCGATCTTCGCGCTGGCCAGCGTGTCGTGTGCGGGCTCGACGAGCCCGGGATGCAGCGCCATCTGTCGCAGCACGGTTAGAGACTTGAGGATCGTGAACCGGTTGCGCTGCATGTCATCGAGCAGGCCGAGCACCTTCTGCCGCTCTCGTTGCAGCCGCTTGTCGTAGAGCGCACGGTGCCGTTGCGGCAGCTCGATATCGAGGATTTGCTCTTGCTTGGCTGGCAGCTCGGCAGCCACGAGCTCCTTGGTGCGACGCTTGACCAACGGCTTGATGCGGCGGCGGAACAGGGCTAAAAGCTCCGGGTCGCCGGTCTTCTCGATGGGCTTGGCGAAGAAGTCGGCGAACTTCGCCGGGTTGGGGAACAACCCGGGGGCGGTGATCGACAGCAGTGACCACAGCTCCATGAGATTGTTCTCCATCGGTGTGCCGGTGATCGCTAGCTTGAATGGTGCGGCCAACCTGCGTGCGCACTGGTAGGTCTTAGCGTGATGGTTCTTCACGTACTGGGCTTCGTCCAGGATCAGCCCGGACCACATTCGGGCGGCATGGGCGTCGAAGTCCAGCCGAAACAGCGTGTACGAGGTGACCACGATGTCGGCGCCCGCCGCAAGCTCGTCGAGGTCGACGCCGGCGCGGCGCAGCGTGTCGGAGATCGGCACGACCGACAGCTCAGGCGCGAACCGTATGGCCTCGGCGGGCCAGTTCGCCACTACACTGGCCGGCGCGACTACCAGGAATGGTGCCATGCCCGGATTCTGTTGGCGGACATGGCAAATCAACGCCAGCGACTGGACGGTCTTGCCCAGGCCCATGTCGTCGGCGAGGATCCCACCGAGCCCGTGGGCGTGCAGGGTCGCCAGCCACGAGAACCCATCGGCCTGGTACGGCCTTAGCTGAGCGCGCAGGCTGGTTGGCACCGCCGCCGGTTCCAGACCCTGCAGCGCGCGCAGTCCGCCGACCTGGCGCCGCCACTCCTCGGCCTGTCGGGTCACGACTCCGACCTCGGCCAGTTCGTCGAACAACCCGACCTGGAATCGGCTGATCCGGGGTGGCCCCTCTTCGGCATCGGTGAGCGCGCGGGCCTCTTCGATGAGTTGGCGCAGCTTCGCCAACTCCGGCTTGTCCAGCGCGAAGTAGGCGCCGTCGGGAAGCAGCAGGTGCGACTGCTCGGACGCGAGCGCGGTGAACACGCTGACGAATGGAACCGGTTTGCCTTCAATGCTGATCGTGACACCCAGGTCAAACCAGTCTGTCTCGCCTGCCACCGCGTCCGTGGTCACCGCGATGACGAGGGAGCCGCCCGCCTCCCGGTACTCCACCGGGTCGCCGATCACCTCCAGCGCGACATCGGGAAGCTCAGCGAGCAGCGGTTGAAGTTCGGTGGCGAATCGCATTGTCTCCAGGTCCGACAGTCGCGCACCGGGGATGAGCGTGCCGTCGGCGGCGCGGAGCCCCAATTGCTCCAACTCCGCTTCGATGCTCGAGGCGAGTGCGTTCTCCGCTTCCAGGTCGCGGTAAGCGACATACTCCGACGTGCCTACCGGTGCGCGAAAGTCGTTGTCACCTAACCGGTATGCCCATTCCCATGTCAACTCGAGCTCATGCTCGGCCTGGTAGTCGGCCCGCAGGACCAGTGTCGGCCCGACGATCGCGGGCGGCGTGAAAGACTCGTCCGACGACGTGACGGCCGCGATGTGGCGCAACCTCGGGTAGTACTCCGTGGCGAACCGCCGCGCTTCGTCTGCCGGTATGACCAGCGGCTCATTACTGAGCGTGATGCGCTGCAACGCCTCCGGCGCCGGCTTGTCCAGTCGCGCAAGCCGCAGCCCGCCGTCGGCATACACCACACCATGACCCGACGATCCGACGAACGCCACGGGACGTGCAGCGGCGCCGTCGACTCGAAGCGCGGGCTCGACGGTGAGATCGCCCGTCTCGTCCACCGTGACGTCCAGGCACAGCTGCGCCGCGGCATAGGCTGGCACCTCCTGCAGTGGTCGTGCCTGCACCAGCTGCACCCCGACCCGGCGCGCTTCGTCCAACAGCGGCCACAACTGCGGGGATTCAAATCGCAGCAGCGAGATCGTCTTCACGTCGCCGTACCCATAACTCCCGTACGAATAGCTGTAGTAGCCAGTCGAATTCGAGCTCGACGCCCGGTAGGCCGCATAGAGCTCCTGCAGCAGGCGAAGCTGAGCGTCGGGATAACCGCTGTGGCGCAGCATGTGTAGCTTGCCCCAGCTCAGATCGCCGGCCACCCAGTCGCCGCGCTTTCCGGGCCGCACCAGCCGCGCATCGAGAGTCGGCGACGACCCCCTCACCGACAGGCTCAGCTCGATCGCCAGTGGTGTCCCGATGCGATCGTTCGCCGAGACCTGGGGAAGCAGCGCATCCAGCGACCGCCGCCATGGCGGGGGAGCTGGCGGAGCCGGCATACGTTGGGCGCGCATCTCTGTGGGCCCCGCGGCGGCGATGACGATCGCCGCGACATGCTTGCAGTTCACCTGCACCGGGCAGCTGCAGAACCCGCTTTCGAGCGTGTAGGTGTCGGTGTCTACCGGCAGAAGCTGCACCGTTGTGGTGTAGGCGCGGCCTTGGCTACCGCGAACATTGCCGACAAGGTTGTGAACGTCCGGGTCCCACAGGCAGCGCAGCACCCGTCCCTCCCGCGCGTAGGCCGCGCCACGGCGATAGGTATCGGCGGCAAGCACTTCGAGGGTGCTCGCAAGGTCGATCGACGGATACATCAGCGACTGCATGCCCGCACCGTAACGACCCGCTCCGACAAGAAGGCCCAACCACGCCCCGCGACACGCCAAAGTGGTGCAGATGAGGTTTGGGAGTCTGCCGTGACGAAACTGGGTGTTGCATTGACTGAGGACATCCTTGTTCATCCACGCCGCCTCGTGGGCGGTAGGCCCGAAAGCCATGTGTGCCCGGCCGCGGGCTCCGCCCCTGATCGAACGGCCCGGACGCATGGTAGCCAGCCGGTGAAGCGGCAGGGAGCGTTGCGGGCCGGCCCCGACTATCCGAGGCGGCGAACAGTAAGAGGCCGGACTTCGGCGATACGGGCATAGTCCCCGTCGACGTGCACAACCCCAAGGCCATGATGGATAGCCGTTTCAGCGATCAAGAGGTCTGGGATCGGGGTGCGGTGCCACATTCCGTGGTGATGAGCGAGGTCGCGCTGGAGCACGAGCGCCCGCTCCAGCAAGTCATGTGGAGCCGCCACGATGTCGAAACTCGCGTGCAGCTCGTCCTGCAGTTGGTCGTAATGGCGCGCTGAGCGGGCGGAGTAGAGCTGCTCGAGTTCACCCACAAGGCAGACGAACAGCCGTCCGGCCAGCTCGGCAAGCTCGGCGCCGATGACGGGATCGGAGCCACGAGCAGCGGCACTCTTGTCGAGGATCCAGCCTGCTACCGCCACATCTCCTCCGAGGCGAGCACCTCCACGTCGACGTGCCGGGCGAGTCGTCTGAGGTAGCGACGCTGCTGAGCGGTTCGCTCATCTTGGGCGTGCTCTGCTTCGGTAGCGGCTCGCCGCAGGGCCTCTTCGACGGTCGCACGAGTCGTCGCGCAGCCCAAGGCGCGTTTCGCCCGCATCAGAAGGTCCTCATCGATCTCGATCGTCGTCCGCTTTGCCATGCATACAGCATATCGGCTAAGTATGTACATAGTCTTGAGCTACGGTTCGAGACACCAGCCTGGCCAGGAAGTCACAACCAGGTGCCAAGGCCGATTCTGCTAGTCGATCGACCTTGGCTCAACTCCTTCGGACACGATTCGCTCGGTCATTCCTTGCTCTTCCCTTGAATCGCGTTCGCCGTCGGCGTCCTCTTGTTCGCTGTGGTCGGGGAGAGGACAGCGGCTCCAGCCGGCGGCCTCGCGCAGGGTATTCAGCGCGGCCAGGGGGTCATGGTCATCGGGCAGGTGGTGATAGTGCACACCATGACTGTTTGTCTCGGGCATCTCAGCCGTGTCCTGGCGTCCGTGGTTTGGGCAGCAATGGCGTCAACAGCGTTGGATCCGTGGGAGTTTCGATCCCAACCAGGTACCCAGACGCCGGTTCACCGGTGTCGCCGTCCGGTATGGCATCCAGGTCAGCCAACCAGCGCGCCGGAACCGTGTAGCCGTGGTTCCCGCATCGCCCGTTCGATGAACTGCCTGGTGCTCTCTCGGTAGGCCGCCGGCGCATGAGCGGTTTACAGGCCTCCACCTCGTCCAGCATGGCGAGGTTGAACTGGCTACAGTTGGCCGGTCGCGACAGTCAACCCGAGCTCGGCTGCCCGAGCGGCGAGTTTGTCGTCGAAGGTCGCGATCGCGGCGTTGTGCTGCTCCGCGCTGTAGAGCACGCAGCAGTCCGGCATCTTCAGCTTGGCAGTAGCGCACAGCTCACCGAGGCGGCGGGCAGCGCCGGCCGGAACGTCTAAGCTCTCGATCTGCAACTGTGCCAGCAACTGGTGAAGCCGGTCGGCTTGCCCGGCCCGGGCGGCACCGACGTAGATCTCGGCGAGGGTGATAACGCCGGCGGCGAACGACTCTAACGCGTGCGCCCTGAGCAGAGCGGTCGCGTCAGTGTGGTGCGCGTCGGCCGACTCGAAATGCCCGATCAAAACGCTGGCGTCGAGGATGATCACTCGGGCCAGTCCTCACGCAGCTCCTTGAGGTAGTCGGCTCCGAAGACCCCGGCCAGTGCGCCACTGGTCTTTTCGACCGCTTGCTGGCGTTTGCGAGCGGCTGCGGCGTGATCGTGCGCGAGGGTGTTCCGGCCCACGAGGATGAGTTGACGCAACAGTGCCCCCGGCTTGTGGGCGAGCTCGGGCCACGTGCGGCGGGCGATCTCCAGCGCGTTCCTGATGTCGTCGGTCTCTGTGATGGCATGGCGCCGGTGGTTGGTCGGCATCTTCGTAGTGTAACACCGCTCATGCCGGTGTAACACTCCCGGGATGGCGTGCGGCGAAGCTATTCGGAGATCGTTGCCAAGTCTGGGGTTCAAGACGCACTCGGTACGACGCGTGCTGGGCTATGGCTCCAACGGAGTTGTATCCGTACGAGTTTCGACCCAACCAGGTATCCGGACTTCGGTTCACCGGTGTCGCCGTCCGGTATGGCATCCAGGTCAGCCAACCGGCGCGCCGGAACCGTGCAGCCGTGGTTCTCCCGCATCGCCCGTTCGATACCAAAGACCCGATCGGTGTGGTGTCTGCGGGCCGATTACTCCACGGACATCGCATCGTGTCGTACCTTGTTGACAGACTGAGGAGAGATTGAAATGCGGGGGGGCGAGGAGTATGACCGTTTCAGAAACCACGGCTGACTTGCGCTTCGACGTTCCGCTGTACACGCTGACGGAGGCATCCAAGTACCTGGTAGTGCCGCGCTCAACGCTGGAGACTTGGGCAGACGGGTATGAACGCCGGCCCGAAACTCGCCCAGTGGTTAAGGGTGAACCCATCATCACTGCCCTGCCGCAGGCTCATTACGGCTACCCCAGGCTGCCCTTCGTTGGAATCGCAGAGGCCCACGTGTTGAACGCATTTCGACGGGCAGGCATACCAATGCTGCGCATACGACCGTCAATTGAATGGCTGTTACGGAACGTCGGCCCTCACGCATTGGCGTCGCAGGATCTGTATACAGACGGTGCCGAAGTCCTCTGGGCCTTCGCGCAACGGGCCGGCGAGGGTAGTTCCGATGACCAAGTCGTCAAGCACCTGATTGTTCCGAGGTCTGGCCAGTATGTATTCAAGGACATTGTTCAGCACTACCTGAAGCAGATCAATTTCGATAAAGACAAGTACGCCAAGATGATTCGGTTGCCGCAATACGGGACGGCAAACGTCGTGCTGGACCCGTACCGGGGTTACGGGCAGCCCGTCTTCGATAGCAGCGGCGCCAGGGTCGCAGACGCCCTCGGCCCGCTCCGCGCCGGAGAAACCTTCAAGGCGGTAGCGGAGGACTACGGCGTCTCTGAAAGAGACCTCCGTGTCGCACTCGACGCCATTGCCGCTTGATGCTCAGATAGTCGCACCCTCCCGCACATATTCGTGGACCGGAGTCTGGGGGCAATTCAGATGCCCAGACTGCTAAGAGGGCCTCACGCTGACAACGTTGCGCGAATACTACGGCGAACAGCACGGGCAACGAGTTAGCGATCACGAACGGATCCAACAGACAGCGCAACGCGGCTGGATCGCCTTCTTAAAGACGCCGAGGTTCGACGTAACGTGGCTGAGCGACAAACGATTATCCGCCACGGTGCACGAATGTTCTGCGTGCCGAGAGCGGATATCACAGCAGCCGACCTCGCGGCGAGGTTCATGGCAACATTTCAGCGATCGCTGTAGCCGCGCAGGCCGACGGGCCGTTCATCTATTCGGTGCAGCCGCACAGGATCGTCGGGCTGCTCTGAGAGCTGCCCTGACCCGAAAACACAGAAAAGCCCGGCGGCCTCGTTGAGCCTTGGGGATGTCAGTCAAGGTGCTTGGAACACGGAGTGGTCACCGACGCGGCGCCACCGGCAGCGGAGCTCTCCTTCGACGGTGACCAGTTCGAACGTCGCGCGGCCGTCGGGACTGGCGAACGAACAGGTCATTTCGAGCACGCCCGGTGCCCCTTGGACAGGCTTGACGCGAAGCGACTGTGGCCACCGTGTGGATGGATCGGCCGCCAGCGCATCGCATGCCGGGATGAATTTCGTCTTGAGGACGCGACGAAACGTCTCGCGGTGCTCGGGTTTGAGCCGGCGATAGTCCGAGTCGAACGCGGACGTGGTTTCGAACTTCACGACTCGTCAGCATCGAGCTGATCGAGGTGTTCCAGCAGCGCGCGACCGTCCTCGTGGACCGTGACCCGCTGTGCGGCCACGTGGTCGTCGACCTCTCGCTCGCGCTGTTGCCAGCGTTTGGTCCAAAACCAGCGCTGATCAGCCGGTATTGGGAGTGATGGACGCAGCTCGAGCACGCCGTCGTCGCGCTCGGTGATCTCGACCTGCGCGCCGGGTTCGTCCAAGTGCAATCGCCGCCTGACCTCTGCGGGCAAAGCGAGCACGCCGCGGGCTTGGACCGCCACATACCCATGAAAAGTCATACCTGTAGTATCCCAGCAGTGCACTAATACTGCAATGCAGTAATACCGCAGAACGGCCGACGGTAACGCGAGCGAGGGACCGGGTGCGGACCGTTTCTGCGCGACAGAGTCTCCGGCTGCCGTCCGAGCCACCGGACTCAGCAAACGGTCAGAGCTGAGTCTTGGTGGCCACCGGGACTAAGGCAGAACCGGCCTGGGAACTCGGACACGGCAACCGCCGCGGCGCCTCGCCGCGCCAACCACCGCGGTTGAGATCGACTCTTGCGTTTTGTGACCTTGTTCCGTAACGTCGATACAAATCAATAGCACGCCGCGGCCGAAGGAGCATCATGAGCGGACCGGTCAGCTATCGTCGCGACGAGTCCATCGCGGTGATCACGATGGACGACGGCAAGGTCAACGCACTGGGGCCGAGCATGCAGCAGGCCCTCAACGAGGCGCTCGACGACGCCGATCGCGACGAGGTCGGCGCGCTGGTAATCACCGGCAACCAGCGGGTGTTCAGCGCTGGGTTTGACCTGAAGATCTTGACCGCCGGCCAGGTGCAGCCGGCGATCGACATGCTTCGGGGCGGATTCGAACTGTCGCATCGGCTGCTGTCCTACCCCAAGCCGGTGGTCATGGCGTGCACTGGGCCGGCCATCGCGATGGGCTCATTCCTGTTGTGCAGTGGCGATCACCGCATCGCCGCGCCCGGATACACCATTCAAGCCAATGAGGTCGCCATCGGAATGGTCCTGCCGCACGCG
>DASPOT010000302.1:0-3958 GCA_035625875.1 Mycobacterium sp.
TTCAGTAGATCCGCTATCGACATCGATGACAGCTACGCAGTCGTGGGCCCAGAGGAACACGTCATCGGCGGCCCTTACGGCCTCGACGAACCGCGTGAGCTTTTCGCTGAGCGTGCCGTCGGTGGAGGCGTCCACCTCGACAGCGGCCAGAAACTCATCGAGGCCTCCGCCGGACGCAAGTCCCTCGGCGACCGCCACCAGTTTCTGCATGAGCGCCTCATCCCGGCGCGGCAGTCGCAGCAGTCCTCGGACCACGTCATCAGCGAGGACGCTTCGGCGCAGTTCGACGTCGATTATCCGAGTGGCCGGTGCGAGCATCCTCGCCGCCGACGCGTACTCACCGTGGGTATCGATCACGACGAGCCGAAGACCGCCGCCCAAGGGGCCGTCAACCAGCCCATGCAGGAGAACCTTGATGGCGTTCGACTTGCCCGAACCCGTCATGCCGAGCACAGCGAGGTGCTTCGACAACAGCTCGGCCGAGCGCAGTGCGACGGGTACGTCGGGATGGTGCTGCACGGTGCCGAGCCGCACGTCGCCATCGCCAAGCAGCTGGCGAAGCAGTTCCGGTGATGCGCGCGAAACGTCGGATCCCGGTGCGGTAGGCACGGTTGGGGACACCAGCCGGCCCCCCTCGTAGTGCTTGAGCACCTCAACCCGTGCGATGCGGAATACCGACTCTGGCTCGAAGAACGTCTTCGTGACGAGAAAACCGTGCTCTTTCGACGGACGCGAGAAGAGCGACTGAAGATCGGGCACCTCGACGCCACCGGCACCGCCGACGCCGGAGTAACCCTGGGTGAGCCAGATCGACTCGTTCATCTGAGGAAACGACCGGTTGTAGGCCGTCACCTCGGAGATGCGCCCCAGTATCACGTTGCCGGTGGTGTCCTCAGCTGTCGCGTATTCGCCGAGGCGGACATCCCGAATGGCGACGAAGCTGAACTGATGCACGGTCGGGAAGTCCATCGCGATGCCGATGGTGCGTTCCTCAACCCGTGTCGCTGCTGACCAGATCGCCTCGAATTGCGACTCGAGCTCCGCAAGAACAGCGTCATCCTCGCGAACGAGGACGCCGAGCTCCTCATTGCGCGACAACACTGTGGTGTCGATGCCGTAGCCGGCGGTGGCCGTCAGGTTCGAGGACGACACGATGGCGGCGGCCTCGGTGAGGATGAGCTTGGCGTGCAGCCGGGACGAGTAGCGGACCTGGCAGCCCGCGTCCTCCAACGACTTCAACGCCTCGAGGTCAGTAATCTCAAGGTCGGTCGGTTCCTTCACGCGGTACACGATCCGGATGTCCAACTCACCGCGGGCGACGCGTGGCAGAGCATCGCGGAGCAGCAGGCTCGCCGGACGTTGCGTGATCCAAGGTGACGTGATCCACAACCGCCGTGTCGCCTCGCCAACAACGCCCAAGGCGTGTTCAAGCACGGAGTCCTGGTTGATGACCTTGACCGACATGCTGCCAGCGACCCTAACTCAGCTAACCATCCGGTGAACCCAAAAGGGTCCTAAGCATGGGGGTTCTCATCGGCTCGCCGTTCGCTGTCTCGGCCGAAACGGGCAAGGTGGGAACGCTCCAGTCCGGAACACGGAGGGGCGATGCGTGTCAGCACAAGGGGCACCGAAGCACATCGAGCTGCCGGTCCTGGTCGATACGCTGCGCGAGCAGGTCGACGGTGAAGGAGCAAGCGGTGTTGGTCAGCGGATGGCAGCAAGCGCTGACCTTGTTGTTGGCCGTTATTCCTGGATTCGTTTACCAGGGCACGCGATTGCGCCTCCGCGGCCCGACGCCTGATGCTCGGGAGATCGGTGTTCGGATACTGCGAGCATTGGCGGGCTCAGGCTTTGCGGCACTGGCGTACGTAGTGGTACTGGGACCCGCGCTCACCACAGTGGTGACTCGCCCTGTCAATTTGCTTGAGCACCCACGTCGTCCCACGTCGTGTAGCCCTCGTCATGATCGTCCTTATCTTCCTGGTTCCGATGGCGGTTGCGCACCCACCCAGGGGCTTTAGCCACGGATGGACGACTGGGCTTGCTGACCGGCCGGTGAGCACATGGCCATCGCCGCGTTTGGTCCGTCGTCGGACCGGTACCGCAACATCCAAGCCAAGCTGGCCAGCGGGGTCGTCGTCGGCCGCCATCGATTCGCGCCGCAGCGTGCTGGAGGACACCGAGGCGGTGGCGGTGATCGCCGACTACGAGCGACGTAATAAGTCCGCCGATGTGGCAGCGTCGTGAGTGTTGCGCATCCCGCCCAGGTGGCGTTGCGGCATCATTACCGTGTGAGACTAAGGCCCGGGCTGACAATCGAGGATTCCTTTCTCGACAGCTTCGCCAAGCGCTGGGGGATCAGACGACTCGCAGTGTATGGGTCGGTGCTCCGCGAAGACTTTGGTCCTTCCAGCGACATCGACATGCTGGTCGAGTTTCTTCCCGATCGAACTCCCGGTTTGCTGCGGATCGCCCAGATGGAACTTGAGCTCGAAGCCGTCCTTGGCCGAGAGGTCGAGCTGCGCACGTATGAAGACCTCAGCCCTTACTTCCGCGACAACGTGGCCGCGACCGCACGGCCGGTCTATGCGGCCTGACGACCAGATCCGCCTGCGGCACCTTACCGAGGCCGCGTCCAAAGCAGTTGCCTACTGTGCCGGGCGGCAGCGAGCAGACCTCGACAATGACGAGCTTCTGCGGCTCGCCGTGACCAAACTCGTCGAGATCGTCGGCGAAGCCGCGAAACAAATCAGCCCCGAGCTCCAGGCAGCCGCACCCGATGTCCCGTGGGGCGTCGCCGCCCGCATGCGTGACCGCCTCGTCCACCACTACTTCGACATCAACCTCGACATCCTGTGGCACACCGTTACTGAAGACCTCCCCAGCCTGCTCGAGACCCTGCCGCCGTTTGAGTCGGAATGACGGAAGAGTGTTAGGGAACGGCGGCGCCGACAACGGGCTGCTTCGGCAGGCCAGGAAACTGCCGCACGAGTCGCAACGCCGAATACCCCGCCGCGCTGCATTCGAGCGCGCTTCAGTCACCAAGCCGGCGTGGCGATTTCGGCAGTGACAACGGGTTCACAGCGAGCACCTCAAGCACTTGGATGCCAAGCTGCCGAAGATCGGTCGGAACCAATGACCATGAGCGATGGTGGCCGAAGAGTTCTCGAGCACGTCCTCGCCGACGACGTCACCCTGCGCGCAGACCCGGGGTTTTCCCTGTCGCAGACCTGGCATATGCACGCCGATGTGTGCTCCTTCATCTCCGCGCAGATCTACCAGGGACGCCTGACCAACCATTCCAGCTGCCAGCAGCAGACCACCGCGCTGGGAACCGGGCTGCGCTGGGTTGCCGCCCACCACCACGGCAACAGCACCCAATCACCGGAGGAAGCCGACCTGATCGCCGCCGAAATCGGCCGGCTGATCGGAACCCCGTGGACCAACCAGAAGGGCGAGGTAAACGCACTGACCGCCAACGACTTGATGGTGGTGGCGCCCTACAACGACCGGGCCCGCGTCATCCGCGACCGCCTCGTCCGAGACGCACACACCGCAGGGTGCCCGTGGGCACCGTGGACAAGGAGGTGACGCGCGGCGCCAATTTTCTGTTCTCCCGCAACCGGCTCAACGCCAATTTCAGTGCGCGGCAATAGGCGGGCTCGGCGCGGTCGCCCGCAACATCACGCCGTGAAGCAGGCGCCTCGCGCAGTCCCGGACATCGAGCTGCTCAACGAGCTGAACGTGAAGCGTTCGGCCTTCGTGTGTGCGTTGCCGGCGCAGTCCCAGACATGGTCGTCCGTTCGACTCGCCCGGCAGTCCTAGAGCTAATTTCGCACTGAACTGCGTTCACGCTCAACATGATTCACGTCCATGACAGTGGGAAACTGATGTCCAGTCGCTCGATCTGCCTGTACCCCGACCACGTCGGCACGCCTGCAGGCTGCACGCGGTAAAT
>DASPOT010000303.1:0-4275 GCA_035625875.1 Mycobacterium sp.
CGTGGCCGGTTTCACCGCGAACGCCTCGGCGACCTGCAGCTGAGTGGCGGCCTTGATCCGCATCAGCGACACCGCTGCGAACCGGCGCCCCACGGTGTCGCCATCGTCCCAGGCATAGGCCAGATTGCCGTGCACAAAGACGGCAGCCAGGCGTGCAGCATTTCCCAAATCGATGCGTTCGGCGCGTCGCCGTTAATCCAGATCAGCGGATTGGCTCTTGGCCGGCCGGTGGTGCGCGTGGTATGGCGAACTTGCGGCCGGGCAACTCGGTTTGCAAGCCCAGGCACTCGCGCGACAGTTCGTGGTCACCGGGTGGCCGTTCGTTTCCGGTGTGTGGCTGGTCCTGATCGGCGTGATGCAAATCGTGCAGGCGTTCCAGATCCGCAAGGACGTCAAGGCCGCACGCCAAAAACTCGACGCAGCCTCTGAACCGGTGGCGGCGCGAGACCGCTACGCGGGCCCGGCAAGACCATTGGACATGGCGAGCTCCTTGGCAGCGACTAGGGTCGACCGTGATCGGGTAGCCAAAGGGCGCTGCCACGCCGTTGCACCTTGCCACTCCCGACAACAACAATGCCGGCCATCTTCGTCTTCTGAGAACAACTGCCGGGGGCCGGTGGGCACCTAATGTGCCCTCCATGAAAGTCGACATTGTGCTGCAACAGGTCGCTGACGTCGCAGACGCGGTGTACCGGCGAACCGATGAAGTGTCGATCCTGCTTGCCCGTGCAATCACCCGCGACGTGCGGCTCTACGGGGCGACCGCGGCGGTGCCGTTCGACGTGGTGGCTGCGGGCTGTGCGGCCAACGTGCGAGCAATCTTTGGGGCGATCGCCGCCGGTGGCGATTTCAACGTGACCGCAGCCACCCGGCTGGGGGTCGACCGGGCGCGTGACGGGGTGCCGCTGTCGTCGGTGATGGAGGCTTATCGGGTCGGTTTCCGGCGGGTGTGGGAGGCCGTAGCCGCCGAGGCGGCGACCCGGCCCTACATGAATGGCGATGCGTTGCGTACGTTGACCGCCAAGTTACTGACCGCTCAGGACGTGTTCACCGCCGCAATGGCCGCCGGGTACCGACAGGAGCAGACCCGCCGGGTCGTGGACGACGAAACGCAGCGCTCGGTTCTCATTGACGCGCTGATGCATGGCCGGCTGTTCGAGCGGTGCAGCCTATGGGAGGCCGCCGACTATCTTCGGCTGCCGAGTACCGGTCCGTTCGTGGTGATTGCCGCTGATGTCGCCCGGTCCGGGGTGGACGCCCTGCCGGATATCGAGGCAAAGCTCCGCAGCCTGGATGTGTCCTCCGCGTGGCGGGGGCTGCCCGACGTGCAAGTCGGGATCGTGCACGTCAAGACCGACCGCCACCTGACTGCGGTGCTGGCGCTGGTCTCGCGGGTGGCCATCGGCCGGGTGGGTGTCAGCGCCCGCTTCGACGATCTGCGCGACACCGCGCGGGGGCTACGTCAGGCCCGGGTGACGCTGCGGGGCCGGGCAGAACCGAGCTCGCCGGTGTCAGTGTTCGACGGCTCGATTCTGGCCACCGCCGCGGTAAGCGCACCCGAAGTGATGGTCGAACTCGCGAGACCCGTGATGGAGTGTTTTGCCGATCTTGCCGACGAAGAGCGCGAGATCCTGTTTGACACGTTTCGGGCGTGGCGGGACTACGACGGGTCGATGCGCACCGCTGGGGAGATGCTGTTCTGTCACCCCAATACCGTCCGCTACCGGATGCACCGCATCGAGCAGCGCACCGGCCGTTCCCTGACCCGGCCGCGTGATGTTGCCGAGTTATGCCTGGCCTTCGAAGTGCACCGCCGACTGATGTAGCGATCGTGTGGCGGCGCGACATCATCGCGGCACCACACTCGAATTGCGCGCCAAACGCTCCATCGGCGCAAGCGATCTCGTGCTTGCCACACTCACCAATGCACCGACAACCGCTCTGTGAACCGCCCGCGCGTCGGCGCATCGAACCTTCGCAGAATGCTTGCCCATGGAAGGCCGTGGCGAGCCGCGGTGGAAACCCCGGAATGTATTGCAGGTCAGCGTGGTTGGCGGCTGCGAAGCTGGCACCGATGCCTAACAACTTTGCCGCCCGGATTATCACCGAACGCTCGTCCGTGCCCGCCGGCCGCCACTGACCAACCGCTTTAGCGGTCCGCGACGGACGCCGCCCAAGGAAGGCTGTTGCGTCGCGGCCCTTGGGTTAGACGTTCATCGCGCGTTACCGACGAACGATTGAGCAGCGCCCCGGCACGGATCAGGGTTGGAACTGGGCTGGCGTCGCGGCGTTGTCAACGGCGACACAAAGACGCCCTTGTCAACAAGGGTCTCCACATCAATTCCGTCGAGTGCCACGTCATCGCGCCGCATGGTGACGCCGCGGTGTTGATTCATCAGAACGGATGAGACAGCGTCCCTTTCGGCCGCAGAAAGCCAACTCGCGGCGCTGACGAGTGTCTGCACCACCTCACGTGCGCGAGCAAGGCCCGGGGCGCCGCCGCGGCCAAGAGAACCGAGGGCGGTTGCGTTGGCATTCTCGACAAGCTTCAATTCTGAGCGACGTAACCTCAAATGAACCCGATAAACAACCAGGTGTGCACCCGGTGCGCCGTGGTGTCTTCTATATCCAAGGTTCATCGCGTCGCGAATTCCCGCGCACAGGCCCTGGCCGATGAACGGCGGTGTGAGGCGGGCGGCATCGCCGAGAAGGAAAATGTTGTCGCGACGCCAGCGGTCGGCTATTTGGGCGCGGAACGTGTATTCGGCGACGCGGACAAGCTGCAGCCGTTCTGGCGCAACCCCGTCCACCCATGGCCGAATCAGCGGATACAGCGTCGCAACTGTGCTGAAGTCGTCGGCGGTTTCGTCCGGCAGAAGCCGGAACTCCCACCGGTATCTGCTCGGCCCGACCCGCATGAAGGTCCCCGCTCGATGCGGATCGCATGCATGTCATTTCCGTGCCGGCGATTTCAGGTCAGGGCAAGGAACAGCCTATCCAGTTCGGACTCCGTCAGCGGCGGCGTACCGCGCGCGTTGCTGCCGCTGATGCAATCCCGAAGGCCAGATGCGACGATCTTGCGCCAGGATTGCCGAGCGCGAAGCCGCCACCAAGGTATAGCGGCCCAACCACTCCTACCACGCCTAAGCGGCCAAGCATCCTGTAAGCGGCATTATGTCGATGGGTGGTACGCGACTACCCTAAGGGCATGGCACATACCGCTGATAGCACTGGGTTCCGGCATGCGGTCCCGCTGGCTGACAAAGAGTCTGAACGCATTGTCCCGGCACGAGAAACTCTTCCCCGCCTCTAAAACGGTCACCGTAGTGCCTGCCGGTGAAGAACCCGGCGAAGAAGATAGCCGCGATGACCAAGATGATCAATACGACACCGGCGACAAGGCGTGCCCAGCCTGCAAACCGGTCGACCGTGTTCAGCCGCTCCCGTCGCGGCGGATTGGCCGAATTGGCCTTCGTGGCCGAAGCTGTCGGTTCGTCTCGGGATTGCGTCGTTAGGGCCGAACCTTCATTACTCGACATGCTGCCATCCTTCCTTATAACAGGGAGCGGAACTGCGCGTTGATGTCGAAGCCCGCGGAAACAGGGGTGTGGCTAAAGTATCGGTGCTCATGACGTCCCTTTCAATTTGGTCGGTAATTCGGGTTGTGGTTCTTCCAAGTTGCGGCCTGTGCAATTTGCTCGCACACACGAGCGCTTTTCCTGTGTTGCCGACCAGCGCGAGGTGCGACTAGACGGCGCAGACGGCGTGAGGCCGGTAGCCAGCGTCTTTGATGGGCTCGCCCGTCGTGCGGATCTGGAAAGTGGACATGAGCGACGAAACGCGCCCGTGATCACACCCAACACTCCAGACACGAGCGTTGATTACCACCACGCCAAGCTTTCGCGGTGGCAGTGGTGGTCATGCTTTGAGTGTTTCACGAGACCGAGTCCCGGTCATTAGCGACGGCGACAACTTGCCCCGCGCCTCGGTGTGGCGGGGAACAATGGGGCCCATTGAGATTGCTGACGCTTTGGCGATGATCTGTGGGTGAGCCATCGGACGCGGTGCCGTCGACGTCACGACCGTGTTGGCCGATTGACTAAACGCCGTGGCTAAATCGCCTGCCTTTTGACGATCGCGGCATGCTCGCAACGTCCGCGAGAGTTAGATGGACAACCGTGGTTCGCAAACTCATCCGAGCACCGGCCGTCGGTGTAAAGCATGGCTCGCGACACCTGTCGGCAGTGTCGCGAGGCATGACGCGGGTGGCCGCTG
>DASPOT010000304.1:0-66742 GCA_035625875.1 Mycobacterium sp.
CCTCGGCGCGGTCGGCACGGCGTGCTGGCTGCTTCCCTTCTCTGGCATCACTGCCTGGTATGACTTCGGGCGCATTAGTATGTGTGGCTGCGTGGCCGCCTTCTCGGTCTCCTCGGCGCGCTCCTGGCAGCGCAAGCTCGACCCGTGGCGCGGGGTCATCAGGGCAACGGGCGCGCGGCTCTGGACGAGCTGCGCTACATGCCCGCGTGGGCAACCGGCTCACACCTGAGTGTCGGGGTCTCGTCGCCGGGCAAGGCTACGCGATGCCGTCGAGCCACGCGATGCCGTCGAGCCTCTCGCGTGCCCGCTCGGAACGGCTGACCCTTCAAGCTGGTGAAGTAGTCGTTGACGTCCATATACTTCGGTCCTCCGCCCGCTCGACGGCCAAGAAAGCCAGGCCGGGTCTGCGCCGTAGGGATTCCGTGGCTGAGCGGCGTGCTTAGCCCCAACAACGCCACCGTGCGGACACTGGACTATCGACACGCCGCTCAGTCCGGATCAGTACGTCCCATCGGTCCACCAGAAGGATCTACCGAGTGCCACCTCGTTTGTGTCTCGAACTGCTGACCTGCTCGATGCGAACGAGTGAACCAGGGCGTTTGTGCTCCTTGGCCGCGTTGACTGAGATAGTAAATCGCTGGTCACGGCGTTGATGATGTTGGCGGACAAGGGCGCTTGACGAAGCTACTGCGGACGCCCTGCGGACGCGAATGGGTAAGTCGCCGTCTTTTGGCGAGGACAGAGCAGGCGCTACGCAGTTCAAGGCGCAAAGCGTGTGCGGCAGAGGTTAGCGCTGGTCGTCGCGCTGGTCGTCGTCGCGGGGCAGCAGTCGGCCCTGGTCGTCGATGAGTCCGAGCGCCCACAGCGTCTGGTGCCAGGTGTAGCCGGCGGCTAGGAGCTGGTTGGCGGCCTGCGGCCAGCGGGCGTCGTACACGAAACCGAGCTTAACGGTGTGGTGGTCGGGGTCGGGCGGGCCGGGAAGTTGGGAACACCGGCCCGCCGTGGCTCCCTGCGGCCCTGACGCGGTCCGCTCAGCGGACCGCAGTGTTGACGACAGCGACGAAGTGGAATGAAGCTCGCTTAGCAATTGAGGGGAAGTCCCACATGAATCCAGCTATTCAGGTCGCACTGATCGCACTGCTTGCCCCCATTGTGACCGCAATAGCAGGTGCAGTCGGAATCCTGATGAGGGATCTGTATAACAGGCGCTCCGAGATGGGCCGCCGCAAATACGCCATGGATGACGTCACGCGGCAGGTGACCTTCGCGGCAGAATGGTGGAAAGCCAAACAGGCGCTCGGTACCACTCCCGATGATCAGGCTGCACGTGCGATGGCCGAGTCTTGGTTGGAAGAGGCGACTTCCCGCGTCTCTGAGGCGTTGCACCCGCCTCGAAGGCTTGAGCCTGATCGTTCGGTGACGCGCCGGATCCTGTTGGCGTACCCATTCCAGCGCTGGACGGCCCGGCTCCTAAGGGTGGCCTACTATGTACTTCTGGCGTTCACAGCCATTGGCGTATTGATTCCGACGCTGCTTTCCGACGTAGCACTCGGCGACGGGGTATCCATCGCTCTTGCCAATGTAGTCTTTTACGGATTGCTGGCTTTCGCTGTTCGGGCATGGGCGGTCTCGATTGAAAATCGCGCCGCGAAACGACGAACTTCAAAACAACCATTTGTATCAACCGGGGGGCTCACCGCAACGCAGCCTGGCTGGTATCCCGATGATCCGGTGACCGGGAGCACCGGCGCGGCGGACTTACCCGAGCGCAACCCGAGCGCTCACCCGAAAACTCGGTTCAGAAGCATCCGGCACCGACAGCGCGACGGCGCCCGCCGAGGCGTCCAAGGCGCCGAAACGGAAGCAGGGGCGTGCTGCGCAAGGTCGTTATCGTGGCCGCCATCCTGGTGGTCCTGTACTTCGTCATGGTGATGTTCGTTGCTCGGTTGTACCTGATCCCGTCCGAGGCGATGGAGCCGACTCTCCACGGCTGCAGCGGCTGTGCGGACGACCATCTCATCGTCGATAAACTCACGTACCGCTTCAGCCCGCCGAAGCCCGGTGACGTGATCGTGTTCAAGGCCCCGCCAGCGTGGAGGTATAAGGAAGACTTCGTCAAGCGTGTCATCGCTGTGGGCAGGCAGACCGTCGAGTGCCGGGCCGATACGGGATTGACGGTGGACGGCAAGCCGCTGACGGAGCCGTACCTGGATCCGACCACGATGATGGCCGACCCGGCGAAGTACCCGTGCCTGGGCAGCGAGTTCGGGCCGGTGGCCCTCCCGACGGGACGGCTGTGGGTGATGGGTGACAACCGGACGCACTCGGCGGACTCGCGGGCCCACTGCACCAGCGTCCCGGCCGAAGCCCTCAAGGGCGTGCTCTGCACCGGCGACCCGATGTCGGGGACCGTTCCGGTGGCTAACGTCATCGGTAAGGCCAGGTTCATTGTGTGGCCGCCGTCGCGATGGCGTGGCGTGGGCTCGGTGAACCCGCAGTACTAAACCGTTGAATCCGTCTGTTCCGCGATCACTCGGTATACCGTTGCGCGGCTTACTCCCAACGTGGTCGCGATGGTGCTTGCTGGTTCGCCACTGGCGTGCATCCGGCGGGCAAGCTCGGACTTGGGTTTGTCAAGCGCCTTGGGACGGGCACTGTCAACTTGAGCAATCCGAGGGCGATTTTCGCCGGTTCGCCTCCGCGATTCACCAGGTCGCGTATGACGTATGAGGCGTATGTGGTTAGCAGAACGTCCACACGACCTCAAGTTGACAGTGCCCCGTCAGGAGTTCAGAGCGGCCGTCGCGGCCTCGATTCGTCGTTGCGCCCGCGCCAGCGCGCCGCCGGTCAGGCCCCAGACCAGGGCGATCGCCGCGCCTAGCAGCATCGCGATCGTCGGCTGCTGCGCGATCATGTCGATGCCCGCCTTGACCCAGCCGCTGACCGCATCGGCGCCGCGGTAGACCACGGTGTCGTTGAAGTTCTTGGCCTTATATTTGGCCTCCGGCTCAACCACGGTGTAGAGCATTTCGCGGCCCGGACGCACGAAGGCGTATTCGCCGGCGCGGCGCGCCACCATCACCACCGCCAGCACCGCGAAGGTCGGCGCGAACGCCAGCCACAAGAAACCGGTTGCGGCGATCAACGGCACCCCCACCAACAGCACGCCCAGGCCGAGCTTTCGCGCGATGCGGCCGGTGATCAACAGCTGCGACAGGATCGACAGCGTCTGCACGATGGTGTCGATGCTGCCGAACACGCGGGTCTGGTCGGTGCGATCGGGGAAGGCTGCGTCGACCATACGCGCCTGTTCGAAGTACAGGAAGGTGCTGACGCTGGCCAGCAGCAGCATGAAGACGGCAATGCCGAGCAGGTAGGGCGATTTCAGCACCTCGGTGGCGCCGGCGAAGGGACTGCCACCGAGTGGGCGCTGCCGCTGGGTGGCGTCGTCAGCAGCCAGCGCATGGCGCTCGCGCCAGTGCTGCACCCTATGCGCTGCCAGCGCGGAGGAGACCAACAGCGCCGCGGACAGGAACATCAGCCCGGCGTGCCCGACCGGCCCGACCAGAAACAGCCCCAGCAGAGGGCCGGTCAGGCCGCCGAGGCTGGCGCCCGTGGCTATCAACGCGAACAGGCGCTTGGCCTGGCTGGTCGAGAACACGTCCACCAGCACGCTCCAGGCCACGGAGATCGAAATCAGGCTGAACGTCGACAGCCAGATGTAGAAGATGCGCGCGACCCAAACGTCGTCTGGATCGAACAGGAACAAGGCGCCGAAGGCGATGAGGTTGAGCGTGAAGAAGCCATAGACCCAGCTCAGGATCCGTCGCCGCTGCACCCGCCCCGCGATCCAGCCGAACAGCGGCATCGCGGCCAGCGTCGCCAAGAAGGTGCCGGTGAACAACCACTGCAGGTTCTGGACGCCGCCGACGATGCCCATCGTCTCGCGCACCGGGCGCAGCATGAAGTAGCCGGCGAACAGCAGGAAGAACATGGCGAAGCCGGCGACGACGGCGCCGACCTCGTCGCGCTCGACTCCAAACAGCCGCGCCAGCCAGGTCTGCGGGGCCTGGCTCATGCTGCCGGTCAGCGTCCGTCTCCTCCGCCGTCATCCCGGCGTCGGACGGGATCCGTTTTGATGCTCTGCGATGTACTGACCGCAGGTCCGGCCGCGACGGAATAAGATTCCTGGTTCCGCCGGAATGACGGCGGAGGTGCATACCAGCTTGCGAGGGTAGACACCCTCACGCGAACATCTTGACCAGCTCGGACTGCTGCTCCTGGCTGAGCAGCGCGCCGGTGCCGGCCTTGAGGTTGTCGGCCTGGCGATCCGGCTTGCCGGTCGCCGGGATCACCGCCGTGACGGCGGGATGGCTGACCGCGAACTTGAGGAACATCTGCGCCCACGAGGTGACGCCGGCCCCGGCCGCCCACTCCGGCAGCGGCTTGTCTGCGACCTGCGCGAACAGCTTGCCGGCGTCGAATGGTTGGTTGATCAGCACCGCCACGCCCAGTGCCTGCGCGGCCGGCAGCAGCGAATCGGCGGCCTGCGGCGCGTTGACCGAATAGTCGATCTGTATGAAATCCGGCCTCTCCGCACGCATGATGCGCTCGGTCTCGGCATGGCCGCTCTCCAGGTGGTGAGTGATGCCGATGTACTTCGTCAGTCCTTGCTCCTTGAGTTGGCGGGCATAGGGCAGGGCGATCTCCCACGCGCGCAGGTTGTGTACCTGCAGCAGTTCGACCCTGTCCGTACGCAGGCGGCGCAGCGAGTTCGCCCACTGCGCCTCCAGCGCGGCGCGGTCGTCGGCAGCGAGCTTGGTGGCCAGAAAACAGCGCTCGCGCCAGCCGCCCTCGGCCAGCAGCGCGCCGAGCACGTCCTCGGCGTTGGAATAATTGGGCGAGGTGTCGAACACCGAGCCGCCGCCCTCGAAGAACACGCGGATGGTCTCCTTGAGGGTCTCGAACTCGCCGGAACCCAGCGGTACCTCGTAGCTGCGGTAGGTGCCGGCGCCGATCACCGGAACCTGCTGACCGGTGGCGGGAATTGCGCGCGTGATCAGCGATCCTGCGACGAGCGCGGGCTGCGGCGCCGTCGGCGGCGGCGCGGGAGTCGCGGGGGCAGACGGGGGCGCAGGGGTCTGGCGGCTGCAGGCCGCTAGCGGACCCAGCACGAGGCCGGTTGCGATGAGGACGGTTGAGGCCAGGAAATCGCGGCGTGACGTCATGTTGGATCCTCGGCACAAGGGAACGCAACCTTCATCTTAAGTCGGCCGTTGGATGAAACAACCTGGGCGAGTTGCTGGCACTCGTTTCAAGTCTCCCGTGGGTGCCGAACGAAAATACGACTCGTCCGTCATTCAACAGAGCACGCATGACCTGGACGGAACGGACACAGGCGGAAGCCATCGGATTGTTGACCGAAGGATCCAGGAAAGAGGCACTGTCAACTTGAGCAATCCGAGGGCGATTTTCGCCGGTTCGCCTTCGCGATTCACCAGGTCGCGTGTGACGTATGAGGCGTATGTGGTTAGCGGGACGTCCACACGACCTCAAGTTGACAGTGCCGTTTTCCGACCCGATTTTGACGTGGTTTTTACGCCAATTCGGCTGTGTGCGAACATGGTTGGTATGGGGGAGTTTCGCTTACCCGACGGCCGCAAGGTGCGGATCACCGAACGGGCGTTAGAGAACATAGATGACCACGATGACTGCCCGTTCTGCCTGGGGCAGGCTGCGGCGCATCGAGGGGACGCTGAGGAGTGCAACCCCTTTCCTGAGGTTGACGTCCGACGAGGGTCTGATGAGTGGTATGAGTCCGATTACGGGTTGTGGCTGACAGGTCACAGCCTAGGTTCTACCGAGCCGGGTGGACTGTTGTGGTACGAGCAACCCAACCGTGGCGATGAAGATCGGAACTGAGTTGACGTCGTGGCCCAGCGTGCGCGGTTCGGGCACTTCGGCTGTCAGCGTGTGGCATGGTGTTGGTTGTGGTTTCTCCCCAATATCCAAGCACCGCCAGCTACACACAACCGCCCCTTACCTCCACGGCCGCCTGAGCAACAGCCAGCGACGAGAGGGGGGACATAGGCGCTGCAGTAGCCGAACTCCGCAAGATTCGCGGGGTTCTCGAGGAGATCCGCGGGCTTATGCAGGCCACGAAGCAGGGCAGCCACGACGGCTAACGGACCCGCGCCGGCCCGTGCAGCAAGCTGCACCCGGCGCCGAGCGGTGGCCCGTAGGTGATGGCGCCGCACTCGCAGCGCCAGGTGAGATGCCGCCCGCATGAGCAGGCGATCGACCCCACGAGTGTGTGCCCCGACCGCAGCCGGTGCCCGCGCGGGCAGCGCAGCGGTGGCCTGACCATCCACTGGCCCGACGTCGAGCGCACCAGCTCGCCAATCGCGTGCATACGTCAACGCTAGATCGACTGGATGCGGCGCGCCGGGTGATCACCTCGACGTTGACGCCGGCTACCACACGCGCGGCGGGTAGGGGCGACAACTAGGTGGGTGAAGGTTGCGGATTCGCGAGCGGCTGCCCGCTCGCCCGACATGAAGAGGGACCCCGTCACGAAGTACTGGGACCCGGTCGAACCAGCCGACCCGGACCCAATCCACGCATGGCTCTACTCTGCCGACCCCGGGCCACCGATCGACTGGTTTCGTGACGCGCCGAAGGATGTAGCCCGTTTGAGGCGCTATATTCTGGGCCGGCCTGGGACGGCATTGCTCGAGGACGGTGGGTTTGTAAGGGCCGCGTGCGGCAGACGAGTCCGGGTCATTTACCTGCACCCGTTCGACACGGCCAAGGTTGGCGTGTGCCCACAGTGTGCGTCGATGGCCGTTTTGTGGCAGACCGACCCCGCCGAGTACGACCGACAGGTCAGGGTGCGTAACGAGCGATGGGCTCAACGCGATGCACAACGGTACGACGAGTTCGACGAGTTCGACTTAGAGCGTCAAGAGTCCTACGGCACGGACCCGATTGACGACGACGAGCCGCTGTTGTAGGCGTCGTTCAATTCCTGCCGAGCCGTAGCGGTCTCGTCGGCACCAGTGCAAGCACGTGCCAAGGTGCCGGCTTGGCACGCCACCGCGGCGGAATCGAAGACACGGCGCGTTCGTATATCGCCGTGGACACCGGCATCCCGATTGGCGACGTCGCCGTGCGAATCGTCAGTGACGTGGACCGGTGGCTAGTGTTGGCTGCGATGCCACGTCGCAAGCAGGTGTACAAGATCACGTACCCGAACGGGAAGGTCTACGTCGGCATGGATCTGACCAGAACAATCTTGTACTTCGGTAGCCCCAGCGCACACGAACAAATCGCCGCTGACCTTGACATTGAGGCGCATCGGCTCGAATTGACGCTACGCAAGGAGATCCTCTGGGAGTCCGAGACCGCGACCGACGCCGAAGTGCGCGTGAAAGAGATGGAGCTGATCCGTGAGACCCGCGCCAACGATCCAGCGGTGGGCTACAACAAACTGCCCAGGCATCGACACCCACCGTCCGCGGAGTAGGAAACGGCCACCGGGCCGATCGCCTCGGTGGCCGTTCGGGGTGGATTCCGACTATTCGGTTGGTGCGCCGATCTTGTCGTAGCCGTTCATCTACTCAACCTCCGTGGCGGCATCGAGCAGCGCTGCCGCGAGCTGGCGGGCCTGATCGACGGTGATCGGTTCGTTGGCACACAGCTCGTGCACCACGATGTCGCGGGTGATGCTGCCGTCGTGGTGCTGCGCGCCGCTGATGTAGACCTCGATGTCGGTGTCATGGTGTGGGCGATCGACGATCCGCCGTGACCCCTCGAAAAAACCGAAACGGTGTCGGGGTGTGCGTGTCGTTCCAGCCGTCGACGAGCACGGCGCCGGCCGGCAGCGGGATCTGGTGAAGTGGGTTGGCGGTGGTCATGGCGTGCAATTTCCTCCTCGGGTTTCCATCACCCCGGAGCGCTATTGCATGGTTATTGCATGATCGCTGGTAAGCCAACCTAGATACCGCAATTGAACTGCACAAACACTGGTGCGCGATACTGGGATTGAACCAGTTGGCGCTTGCGACAGGCTGGACGCGCACCAGGCATATTAGCGACCTGTTACTAACCTGAGGTGCTTGTGTCGGACCTCCGATCACCACGCCGGTGAGCACGTCGAGCGCAGCGAACAAGCTGGTGGTGTCGCGGGCTACCACCACCTCTCCGGGCCGAGTTGAAGGCACTTTTGCAGGTCGGCATCGACGGCGCGCACCGCGGCTTCCTTGACGAGGTAGGCGGCAGCGATGTCAGCGAAGCGGCCGGTTGTCAGGTTCGCTCGTTGGCACACCATTCGTTCGATTCCGGCCGCGACCGCCGCGGGGCCGTGCGAATCGAGGAAGACGTCCTCGTCGGGCAGCCGCCACAGCGCGGCAAGGCAGCGCAGAACGCCGGGCAGGCCAAACGTGGGAATCACGCGCCGCCACAGCAGTTCGCCGACAGGGCCGAGCGGGACCCGGGGTTGCGGCGGCGCGTACACACCTGTCCGGCCGGGTCCCAGCACCCATCGGCTCAGGTGCGCCGACTCGAACGGCCAGTCGTAGGGCAGGATCTCGTCGATCTGTCCTGTGCCCGCCGACGTCTGCCACCGGAGCAGGAACGGGAAGCGATGTCTCGCCGCGGTATCCACGTAGCCGTTGGACGCATGGCGTACGCCCGATGACGCCGTTGTCGTGCGGGCGGCGACCGCGACCAGGTCCTCGGTCGGCGAGATCCCGACGGCCCAGGCGGCGCCCGACGGACCGTACAGCCGGATCGCCGCCGCCGCGGGCGAATCCGGCGCACAGATACGCGCCAGCCGCCGGTCGTTGCGGACCACCGCGTCCCACACCTTTCCGATCAGCTTGTCGCCGAGTTTCCCGAGCTTGGCCGGCGTCGGGCTGGGATCGGTGCGCACCGCCGATGGGTGCTGCCTCGGTGTCGGCGGTTCTGT
Source organism: Mycobacterium sp. (assembly GCA_035625875.1). GTDB lineage: Bacteria > Actinomycetota > Actinomycetes > Mycobacteriales > Mycobacteriaceae > Mycobacterium. The sequence goes on from DASPOT010000304.1 coordinate 8,969, forward strand.
GACAACCTGTTTCGCCTTCGCGGCTGGCTTCGCCGACGGTCTCGTGGGCTCATGCGCGAGCCGGGCGGTCCGCCGGGGAACGCAGCTGGCGCACCCGAGCCTCGTCTTCGCCGCGACCAGTCGCTCATCGGCACCGCAGTGTGGACAGGCGATGTCGGTGAAACGAGTCAGCGGGATGAGCCAATCGAGCGTCAGCGGGTAACGTCGGTCACCGCGTCGGACATCGACCGGCAACCGCCACACCGGCACCTCGTAGATGTGCAGCCGATAGGGCCGGACCTCGTGGCTGGCCTGGTACTTCTCCCGAGTCTCGCCGATCCGCCGGGCGCGCTCGTTCCGTACGCTGTCGGCGCGTGCGTCCAGCAGCTCCCAGCGATCGGCAGCTGCTTGCGCGCGCCGGCGCTCGATCGTCGCGAGCGCATCGCGGTAATAGGCCTCGACGCGTTCAAGCTCCGTGTCGCGCGCCTTGTCGATGTCATCACCGAGTTCGGATCGCCGCCGCTCGGCACACTGCTCGATAACCCGGTCCGCAAATGTGAGCGCCGCGGTCAGGCCGGTGAGCGACGGCGAACCATCTTTCGGCACTGTCGGCAAGGCGGCGAGCTTCATACTGATGTGGGTTGGGAGCTGGCGTTGCGACTGCACATCCACCCAGCATTCGGCGCATTCCTGGTAGTGGTCGTCGCTGGACAGCGTGTAGTCGACCAGCGCCCCGACACGCAGAATCGCGCGAACCGACCGGGTCGGTGCGCCCGTGGCGTCGATCCGTCCGTGATCGACGGTGAACTGGTCGCGCGCCAGTGCCTGCAGGTGCTCGGCCGGGGGTGGCGGCGTGGCGGCCACCGGAACGGCCATCGCGGCGACGTCACCCACCGCCAGCACCTCGTCGGCGGAGCGACCCAGCGCGGGATGCCCGGCCGAGAGGAAGGTCGCACCGTCCTCGCGAGCGACATCGGGATCGGCGGTGACCTGCAGCACCTCCGGCAGCTCCAGCATCGTCTGCAGGGCCGGTGGGAGCACCACCAGCGTCGTATCGCTGCCGAATTCGGTGAGCCCGCCGCTCGCCTCGACATACCGCAGCCAGAAGTCCAGCCCCACATCGGTGCTCGTCACGACGGCTCACCCACTAGGAGGTCGACACCTTCCCTGCTTCGGAGATAGCTGCGTCTCGCCTCGGCGAGCGCGTTGCCGAGAGCGTCGAGCCGTTGCTCGAACTCGTCGTCGTCGACGGCATCGACGAACGCATCGAAAACCTCGTTCTCGAAATCGAAGTCGTCGTCGACCCGGCCGAGGATCATGTCAAGTTCACCGACGACGAGTTCGAACAGGTTGATCTTTGCCTCAAGCACGTGCATGACCTGTTGTTCGATGCTGCCCCGGCAGACCAGGTTGGTCAGCGTCACGTCGTGTTCCTGTCCGACCCGGTGCAGCCGGCCAAGCCGCTGCTCGATCTGCATCGGGTTCCACGGCAGATCGAAGTTCACCATCACATGGCAGAACTGGAGGTTGCGACCCTCACCCGCCGACTCGGTCGACAGCAGGATCGGCGTTTCGGCGCGGAACTCCGCGATCGCCGACTCCTTCTCCGTCCGCGTGAGGCTGCCGTACAACGCCGACGACAGCCCGGCACGCTCGACCGTAGCGATGAGCACATCCAGTGTCTGCCGAAAGCCGGTGAACACCAACACCTTCTCGTCCCTGTCGACGTGGCGTCGAAGGAGCTCGACGAGCACACACACCTTGTCTGGTTGCCGGATGGCTCGGGCCCGTTCCGCGAGGTCGTTCCAGCCGAGCTTCGCCAGCGTCGGTGCGGCTGCCGCGGGGCTGGAGCCGGCTAGCCGGGTCAGGCCGCGCAGGGCCAACCGGGTGCGTCCCGACCCAGTTGCCGCTGCCCTGACTCGCCGGACGATGTCGGCGTAGAGGCCGGCCTCGTCGATGCCGGGCGTCACCAAGATCGTCTCGGCCAGGCGCGGCGGCAGCATCACGGCAACCTCGCTGCGGCGATGTCTGACCATCACCTCTCGGGTCCGTGCGCGCAGCTCCTCGAGGTTGTACGGTCTCGACTCGACCGACGCCGCGCCATGTTTGGCGCGGAACTGGGCGGGTGTGCCGAGCAGTCCGGGCGCGACGAGGCTGACTAGCTGGTACAGGTCCGACAGCTTGTTCTCCACCGGCGTTGCGGTCAGCATCAGCAGATAACGGGCGCGGAGCCTGCGCGCGAGCATGCCCGACGCGCTTCGGGGGTTGCGGAGCCGGTGAGCCTCGTCGAAGATCACCAGGTCCCAGTTGGTGTCGGTCAGCCTACCCAGCAGTGGATCGCGGCGAGCGGCGGCGAGCGACGCGATAGTGACCGGCCGGTCCATCCCAATCTCGCGGGCGGGTGTCGACCCGGATTGGGCGATCGTGGTCGGCAACCCGAACTTCCGCTCGAGTTCGTCGCGCCATTGGTCGACAAGTCCCGCCAGAACGATCACCAGCACTTGGTCGGCGAGCCCGCGCATGCGTAGCTCGGACAGCGCCAACCCGGCCTCGATCGTCTTGCCGAGCCCGACCTCGTCGGCCAGGATGCCCCGGCCGCGCATCCGCCGCAGCACGGTCCGCGCGGCCCGCAGCTGATAGTCGAACGGCTCGAACCGCAACCGCGGTATCGCAAGGAAGGTGTCGAACCCCGGCCGTGCCCAGACTTTGACGGCGTCATCGACGATCGCGGACCAATCCGGCTGCGGCCGTGCGCCATTGCGCAGCCGTGCCAGCAATGGTAGGTAGGCGGACAGGTCTGCTGTGGACGTCTCGCCGGCGGCGATCGTGACGGTCATGCGGCCTCCCCACGACCTGGTGCGTGCTTGCTTGCGCTGGACGGTACCGGCGACCACCGACACGACCCACGACCCACGGCCCACGCCGATGTGTGACGAATGAGGCGGATGCGATTCTCGGGATACCCGGCCTGACAAAATCAGATCAGCGTCAGGTTACGCGCGCTGGCGTGGCGGAAAGCGTCAATGGGAAGCGACTGATCGAGAGTCGCGAACCGGCCGCCGTTGGCGGTTGCGAGCGCGAGTAGATATGCGTCGGTTACCTGGCGATGCCCGCGCAACCGCGAGTAATCGGTAAGCGCGTCGTCGAGCAGGCTGACCGAACATAGCCGGTACTCGTGATGTTCAGTCGCCGCGGCGCGTGCCAACCTACCGATCGCCTGTGCAGGTGGCACCGGGCTGGGGTTTCGAGGCTGGCTGGTGATCCGAACGAAGCCGTTTTGGGTTATTGCCACGAATGCCCAGCCGTGGACGATCTCGGTGTCGACCCACCTGCGAACACGCTCGTGGTCGACCAACACCGACCCGATCGCCGAGGCGCTGTCGCTGGCCGAAACCGTTGGCGCTGTGGTCACGTCGTTCGTCGCACACCCGGCGACGGTGCTTGCGCTGAGGAAGGTGAAAAGCAGACCGGCAGCAACCAGCCGCTGTGCTCAGCCTCGACGCGAGCCAGCCGACGCAACACCAGGTGCTCGGCGTCCCGCTGATCCCGTCGCCCGCGGTGGCCGAGGGTGATGTTTGGGGCGTCCCGCAAGCGCGCGTGCTCATCGTGTTGCGCGGGGACGTCACGCTCGACGTCGACTGCAGCGCGTACCTCAGCAGCGATCACGTCGGCGTTCGCGCAACGATTTGCGCAGGCTTTGCGTTCCCTCGTCCCGCGGCGATTGTGCGCCTGCACGACACCGCATAGCCCGCGGCCTGGCGTTGGACCCGTCACCCCCTTTCCGGGTCAAAGGGCCGCCATCGCGGACACCTGCGCCAACGCCGTCACTTCACGAACGCCCCGCAGCGCCGCGCGCTGTCAGCCCGCCCGCTGTGGGGGCGCTTCCAACCGTTGCGCCGCAATACAACCCGGCCGCCTGGCCATCCCACTCGGTGCCGCCGGGCCGGCGCGCGGATCCCGCAGCCGGGTGAAGGCGTTCTCCGTCAGCTCGCCGGCGCCGTCGTAGTAGTCGGCGGCCCCCAGCAGGTGATCGAAGCTGGCCGACACCACCTCCGAAAGCGTCGGCAGTCCCGCGCCGAAGAACGCGGCAGGCATCAAACGATTCCCGGCTTGCCCAGGTCACCGAGCTTGGCCGCCGACTCGACGTCCTGGCGCTCGTAGCCGGCGGCGGCCAGGGTGAGCTTGGTCTCGGTCGCCTGCATCCGGGTGGCAAATGCGGCCAGGGCCTTGCCGGTGCAGGCATTCGAGACCTTGACGGTAACGCGGTCAACGCCGGGCTGCCCGCGATGACCGTTCCCGACGCCACCGCCGTTTTCCGTGAGGGCGACGTCGGCAGTTTCGACCTTTCGACCGGTGCTTGGCGCAACGAGACCACCGGAGCATCGGGGACGGTACCCAAACTGCCCGACCTGATCCTCGACATCATTGCCAGCGGCGGGGTGCTGCCCCGACTGGCGGCGCAGGGCTATCTACCCGCTGACCTCGGAGACCTGTTGCGGTCCAGCGCCGTTCAGATGCGAGGGGCGGGGAGCAGCGCATGAACCTGCCGGGCAGGCTGCTGTATCAGGTCCGGGCCGGCGAGCAGCGCAGCCCGTTCGCCGATTTCGTCGCACCGGTCACCATCATGGTTAGCAGCACGGCATTCGCCGACGGCGGACCGATGCCGCCGTCCAGCGCGGGAGAGGGCGTCGGCGACAACATCTCGCCACCGCTGCGCTGAGCCGGGCCGCCACCTGGAACCCGGCAAGTGTTACTCGTCATGGACGACATCGACGTGCCACTGCCCCGCCCGTTGCCGCATACCATCGCCGTGATCGACCCGAGCCTGGACGGTGTCGCGGCGGGTGCGTTGCATCCGGGAACGGTGGAATGCGGTTCATCCCAGCGGTTTTCGATCGTCGCGGCTATGCGGGCCCGCGCCCAATACCCGGCCATGGCCCGCACCGCTACCGATTTCAGGCGTTCGCAATGGATGCACCCATTCCCGACAGGGTGACAACGGCCAAGGCGCTGCTGGCGACGATGCCGGGCCATGTCCTGGCCCGCGGCGTACTGACCGGAACTTACCAACGCACCACCCGATCGGTAGCCGAAGCATGACCGGATTAACTTTCGAGTTGGCGCGGCGAGCGACCGCGCTGATGTTCGACCAATTGACAGCCGACGTTAGTGCATTCTGGATTGGCTAGGGGTCACCATCGCCGGCAGCCAAGAGCCAGCGCCCACCCCGCAAAGGGTGCGGACTATCACCGAAGCTGAGCCCTACTCCTCAGGGATTTCGCGTTCGATCTCGTCGAGCCAAGTCCGCGCCGACATGTCGGACGGAGCGCGCCAGTCCCCGCGCGGCGACAATGCACCGCCGTGAGACACTTTGGGGCCGTTGGGCAGTGCCGAACGCTTGAATTGGCTGAAAGAGTAGAACCGCTGCACGAAGACCTGCAGCCAGTGCCGAATCTCCTTGAGTGAGTACGACAGTCGCTTGTCCTCCGGGAAGCCGGGCGGCCAATTACCGCGCTCGGGATCGCTCCACGCATGCCAGGCCAGAAACGCGATCTTCGACGGCAGGAATCCGTAGCGCAGGACCTGGAACAGCGAAAAATCCTGCAGCGCGAACGGCCCGACCTTCGCCTCGCTGCTCTGAAGTTTCTCCTCCTCACCGGTTGGAACCAGTTCCGGGGTGATCTCAGTGTCGAGCACCGACTGCAGCACCTCGCATACCTGCGCGTCGAACTGACCGGACGAGATGACCCAGCGGATCAGGTGCTGGACCAGCGTCTTGGGCACACCGGCGTTGACGTTGTAGTGCGACATCTGGTCGCCGACACCGTATGTCGACCAGCCCAGCCCCAGCTCCGACAGGTCACCGGTGCCGAGCACGATGCCGCGGCGCTGGTTGGCGACTCGGAACAGATAGTCGGTGCGCAGGCCCGCCTGGACGTTCTCGAAGGTGACGTCGTAGACTTCCTCGCCGCGCGAAAAGGGGTGACCGATCGTGGAGAGCATCAGCCTAGCGGTGTCGCGGATGTCGATTTCGGAGAAGGTGACACCCAGTGCCCGCGAAAGTCTGACCGCGTTGTTTTTGGTGCGCTCCCCCGTCGCGAAGCCGGGCAGCGTGAACGCCAGAATGTCGCTGCGCGGGCGGTTTTCGCGGTCCATCGCGCGAGCGGCGACGACCAGTGCGTGCGTCGAGTCAAGCCCTCCGGAAACACCGATGACGACCTTCGGGTAGTTCAGCGCGCGCAGCCGCTGCTCGAGCCCGGCGACTTGGATGTTGTAGCCCTCGTAGCAGTCCTGTTGCAGTCGCGCCGGATCGGACGGCACGAACGGGAACCGCTCGACCGAACGCCGCAATCCGATGTCGCCGACCGGTGGGTCTACCCGGAACTCGATCCGGCGGAATGACTCCGCTAGCGCCCGGTGGTGGCGGCGATTGTCGTCGAAGGTGCCCATCCGCAGCCGTTGGGACCGCAGCAGCTCGGTGTCGACGTCGGCAACCGAACGGCGCTCGCCCTTGGGAAACCGCTCAGATTCGGCAAGCAACACCCCGTTTTCCCAGATCATCGTCTGACCATCCCAGGCCAAGTCGGTCGTCGACTCGCCCTCCCCCGCGGCGGCATACACGTAGGCGGCCAGGCATCGTGCCGACGCCGAGCGGGCCAGCAGGGAGCGGTCCTCGGCGCGGCCGATCGTGATCGGGCTGCCCGACAGGTTGGCCAGCACCGTCGCACCCGCTAGCGCCGCCTCCGCACTGGGCGGCACCGGCACGAACATGTCCTCACAGATTTCGACGTGCAGCACGAAGCCGGGCAGATCGGACGCGGCGAACAGCAGGTCGGGGCCGAACGGAACCTCAGCATCGCCGATCCGGATCACCCCGTGTTCGCCGTCTCCGGGGGCGACCTGGCGGCGCTCGTAGAACTCCCGGTACGTAGGTAGATACGACTTGGGCGCCACCCCGAGCACGACGCCGCGGTGGATGATGACCGCAGTGTTGTAAATGCGGTGCCGGAAGCGCAGCGGCGCGCCGACAACGAGTACCGGCAGCAAGTCGGTGGAGGCCGCGACGATGTCGAGCAGTGCGACCTCGACGGCGTCGAGCAGGGCATCCTGCAACAAGATGTCCTCGATCGAGTAGCCGGACAGCGTCAGCTCCGGAAACACGGCGAGCGCGGCGCCGTCGTCGTCGCACTCTCGGGCCAAACGTAATACCGACACGGCATTGGCCGCCGGGTCACCGATTGTGGTGCGATGCGTGCACGCGGCGACGCGCACGAACCCGTGGCTATACGCGGAATAGAAGTCCATCGTCCTCTATTGTCGCGTGCGGGGAGTCACGATCCGGTGACGGGGCATGCACAGCTGATGAGCAGTCGTCCGCGCCGCACTCGACGACGTGCTGTCTCGACACGCTTTAGTCTCGTTAGTCTTGGACGCGTGGAGGTTCCGCGCATTCAATCCCCCGAACTGGTCGCGGCGCTGGCGGGTCACGGGGTCGCGGTGCTGACCGGCGCTGGGATCTCCACCGACTCTGGCATACCCGACTATCGTGGCCCGGATTCGCCGCCGAGCAATCCGATGACGATCCGCCAGTTCACCTCTGATCCGGCTTTCCGGCAGCGATACTGGGCACGCAACCACATCGGCTGGCGGCACATGGACGACACGCGGCCCAATGCCGGTCACCGCGCGTTGGCGGCGCTGGAGCGGACCGGGGTGGTGACGGGCGTGATCACCCAGAACGTCGACCTGTTGCACACCAAGGCAGGCAGCCGAACCGTCGTCAACCTGCACGGGACCTACGCGCAGGTGGTGTGCCTGGCTTGCGGCTACACCATGAGCCGCGCCGCACTGGCCCAGCAGCTGGAGGCGCTCAACCCGGGATTCGTCAAACGCACCGAAGCGATCGGCGGACTAGCGGTGGCTCCCGACGCCGATGCCGTCGTCACCGACACCGCGTCATTCCGCTACCTCGACTGTCCGTCCTGCAGCGGCATGCTCAAGCCCGATATCGTCTATTTCGGTGAGAATGTTCCGAAAGACCGTGTGGCACAGGCTTATTCACTGATCGAGGATGCTGAAGTTCTGCTGGTTGCGGGCTCGTCGCTGACGGTGTTCTCCGGCTACCGGTTCGTGCGCCACGCCGCGGCGCTCGGCATCCCGATCGCCATCATCAATCGGGGCCGCACCCGTGGCGACGACTTGGCTACCATCAAGGTCGACGGTGGCTGCTCAGAAATGCTGGCGCTGCTGGCCGACGAGCTCTCGTTGCAGAAATCGACGTTATCGTGTTAGCTACTCGGCGCTTTTCCGCGCTGGCGTCGATTTCGGCGCGACCGCCACCAGGTCGTCGGCGTGCACCGCGGGCCTGCGCAGCTCGGCGGGCAGCTCGGACGTCGACCGTCCCATCATGGTCGCCAGTTCGGGCGCGTCGTAGGCGACCACACCACGGGCCACCATGGTGGCGTCCGGCCCGCGCAGTTCGACGACATCGCCTCCGTAGAACCGGCCCGACACCGCGGTGATCCCTGCGGGCAGCAACGACCTGCGTTGCCGCACCACCGCGCGCACCGCGCCCTCATCCAACGACAGCGAGCCGGCGGACTCGGCGGCATAGCGCACCCAGAATCGGCGCGCCGACATCCGGTCGGGCCGCGCGGCGAACACCGTCCCTACTGAGGCGTCAGCCAGCGCGGTCGCCGCGTCGTCGGCTGCGGCTAGCAGCACCGGCACCCCGGCATCAGCGGCCAGCAGCGCCGACGACACCTTCGACGCCATGCCACCGGTGCCCAGGTGGCCACCCTGGCCGGCGACCACACCGTCAAGGTCGTCGGGTCGGGACACCTCGGAGATGAACCTCGCGCCGGCACTCTTGCGCGGATCCGAGTCGTAGAGCCCGTCGATGTCCGACAGCAGCACCAACGCGTCGGCACCGACCAGATGCGCCACCAGCGCAGACAGCCGATCGTTGTCGCCGAACCGGATCTCCTCGGTGGCCACTGTGTCGTTCTCGTTGACGATCGCCACCGCATGCAGCGCCCGCAGCCGGTCCAGGGTGCGCTGGGCATTGGTGTGCTGCACCCGCATCGAAATATCGTGCGCGGTCAGCAGCACCTGGCCCACGGTGCGGCCATAGCGGGCAAACGCCGCGCTCCACGAATTCACCAGCGCGACCTGCCCGACGCTGGCCGCCGCCTGCTTGGTCGCCAAATCAGTTGGGCGACGCGACAACCCGAGCGGCTCGATGCCGGCGGCAATGGCGCCGGAGGATACGATCACCACATCGGAGCCCGCCTTCATCCGCGCTTCGATGGCATCGGCGAGCCCGGCCAGCCGGCCCGCGTCGAACACACCGGATGGTGCGGTCAGCGCGGTCGTGCCGACCTTGACGACCATGCGCCGCGCTGTCCGGACGGCTTCCCGCGCAACACTAGTCACGATCCGTCACCCGGCGCGCGGCGTTGTCGACGAGCCTCTTTGCGCTCGTCAGCGCTGACGCGGTCATTGCGTTCCAGGCGCGCATCGGTGCCCCGGCCTGACATCGCGGCCTCGACGCCGGCAGGCGTTTGCGGTTCCCACTCGAACGTCGCCTCGCCGATGCTCACCGCGCAGCCGGGCCGCGCGCCCAGCCGCAGCAATTCGTCCTCGACACCCAGACGCGCCAAGCGGTCGGCGAGGTAGCCGACAGCTTCGTCGTTGCCGAAGTCGGTTTGGACGACCCAGCGCTCGGGCCGCGCGCCACGCACCACAAAGCCGCCTTGCCCGTCCGGTTCGACGGTGAAGCCGGCATCGTCGACGGGTACCGGACGGATCACCGGCCGTCGCAGTACGGGCAACGGCTGGGCCACGCGGTACGCCGATACCGTGCCAGCCAGCGCAAACACCAACGGCTGCAAGCCTTCTCGGGTTATCGTCGAGACGCAGAAGACCGGCCAGCCGCGCTCCGCGACGCCGTCGCGAACGAACTCGGCGAGCTCGCGGGCCTCTGGCACGTCGATCTTGTTGAGCACCACCGCCCTTGGTCGCTCGGCGAGGTCACCGAGGACCGCATCCCCGTACAGCGTGGGCGTATACGCGGCGAGTTCGTTTTCCAGCGCGTCGACGTCGGAGACCGGGTCACGGCCCGGTTCGGCGGTGGCGCAGTCGACGACGTGCACCAGCACCGCACACCGATCGATGTGCCGCAGGAAATCCAGGCCCAGCCCCCGGCCCTGGGATGCGCCCGGGATCAGGCCGGGCACGTCGGCGACGGTGAAGGCGTCTTCTCCCGCCGACACCACACCGAGATTGGGGACCAGCGTGGTGAAAGGGTAGTCGGCGATCTTCGGTTTGGCCGCCGAAATCGCAGACACCAGTGAGGATTTCCCGGCCGATGGGAAGCCGATCAGGCCGACGTCGGCGACGGTCTTGAGTTCCAGTGTGAGCTCGCGCTCCTGGCCCTTCTCGCCGAGCAGCGCGAAGCCCGGCGCCTTGCGGGCCCGCGACGCGAGCGCGGCATTGCCCAACCCGCCGCAACCGCCGGCGGCGGCGTCAAAGCGGGTGCCCGCGCCGACCAGGTCAGCGAGCAGCCGGCCGTTTTCGTCAAGGACGACGGTGCCGTCGGGAACCTTGACTTCGAGGTCGGCGCCGGCGGCGCCATCGCGGTTGCCGCCCATGCCGTGCTTGCCGGACGGTGCGACCAGATGCGGACGGAAGTGGAAGTCCAGCAGGGTATGCACCTGCGGGTCCACGACGAAGATGATGCTGCCGCCGCGGCCCCCGTTGCCGCCATCCGGGCCGCCGAGCGGCTTGAATTTCTCGCGATGGATCGACGCGCAGCCGTTACCGCCGGAGCCCGCCCGCGCGTGGATGGCGACGCGGTCGACAAACAGAGGCATCGGGCTTCCTCTCACCTACCGCCCGGCGACGATGCGGGCCGTGCAACGGCCCGAGAAGGAGCCGGGCAATCGACCACGAACGTGCAGCTATTGCGAAATTTTCGCAGTAGGTGCACGCTCGCGACGCTCAGTCGGTCGTCCGTCCGGCGGCGACGATGCTGACGGTTTTGCGTCCGCGCTTGACGCCGAACTCCACGGCTCCGGCCGCCTTGGCGAACAATGTGTCGTCGCCGCCGCGGCCGACATTGACACCCGGATGGAATTTGGTGCCGCGCTGGCGGACCAGGATCTCGCCGGCCTTGACGACCTGCCCGCCGAACCGCTTAACGCCCAGCCGCTGGGCGGCGGAATCACGGCCGTTGCGCGAGCTAGAAGCGCCTTTCTTGTGTGCCATGTCTGTCGCCTCCGCTACTTGATGTCGGTGACCCGCAGGACCGTCAGTTGCTGACGGTGTCCCTGACGCTTGTGGTAGCCGGTCTTGTTCTTGAACTTGTGGATACGGATCTTGGGCCCCTTGATGTGCTCGAGCACCTCACCGGTCACCGCGACCTCGGCCAGTGCGTTGGCATCGGTGGTGACGGTGGCACCGTCGACGACCAGGGCGACCGGCAGCGACACCTTCGCTCCGGGCTGCAAGTCAAGTTTCTCGACCTTGACGACATCTCCGACCGCGACCTTGTACTGCTTGCCGCCGGTCTTGACGATTGCGTAGCTCGCCATCGTTGCGTGTACCTCTTCCGTTCCCTGCTTCGCGCGCGTGCTACCGGCGGTGCGCGTGGGTGGTCTGGGGGTGCGCCGGCACGGTCCGATTGCCTGCCTGGCGACAACTGCTCAAGGGTACGTGACCAGCGGCTAAAGGGTCAAACCGACCGGATCAGTCCCGGTGGATCGGAGGACCCGCCGGCCGGGCCGCGGTGCGCCGCCGGTGCGGACGCTCACGAGCCGGCGCGGTGACGACGGAGACGTGCGTTTCGCCAGCGCAGCCATCATCCCCGGCGTCGGCACCGGCAGTGTCCTCATCGAAGATGTCCTCATCAGAGTCTTCGCCATTTGAGTCTGAGTCGTCATTGACGTCGAGGTCCTCGTCGAGGTCGAGGTCGAGATCCTCGTCGTCGAGGTCGACCTCGTCTTCCTCATCGGTGTCCTCGAAAACGTCTTCGTCAGTGTCGTCCAGGTCCTCTTCAACGTCCTCCGGTACGCCCTCTCGTTCGGTATCCGAAGCCCCTTCCTCACCGACGGCTTCGCGCGCGATCTCCCCGGTGAGCTCCTCTTCGGTCTGGCTGGGTACGCCGTCCTGACGACCGTTGGCCGCGGCCATCGCCTTGAACATCGGATGTTCGCCTGGAGTGTGGGCCGGCACCTTAGCTACCACAGGCTCGTCAGCTACCACAGGCTCGTCCGGACGGGTCCTCTTTGCTCGCCTGCCCCGCCGGCCCCCCGACTCGGACTTGCGGCCGGTTGCCTGCGCCGAGTCGACCGGATCGGTGTGCAGCACGATCCCGCGGCCGCCACAGTTCGGGCACGATGTGGAGAACGCCTCGATCAGCCCGGTGCCCAGCCGCTTGCGGGTCAGTTGCACCAGGCCCAACGAGGTGACCTCGGACACCTGGTGACGGGTGCGGTCGCGGGCCAGTGCCTCGGTCAGCCGGCGCAGCACCAAGTCGCGGTTGGACTCCAGCACCATGTCGATGAAGTCGATGACCACAATGCCGCCGATGTCGCGCAGCCGCAGCTGGCGCACGATCTCCTCGGCCGCCTCGAGGTTGTTCTTGGTGACCGTCTGCTCGAGGTTGCCGCCCGACCCGGTGAACTTGCCGGTGTTGACGTCGATGACCGTCATCGCCTCGGTCCGGTCGATGACCAGCGTGCCGCCCGACGGCAGCCACACCTTGCGGTCCATCGCCTTGGCCAGTTGCTCATCGATACGATGCACCGCGAACACGTCCGGCCCGTCGTTCGCGGCGCCTTCATACTTGGTCAGTTTCGAAACTAGTTCGGGAACAACGGAATTCACGTACTGGTTGATCGTCGTCCAGGCTTCCTCGCCGGAGACGATCAGCTCGGCGAAGTCCTCGTTGAACAAGTCACGAATGACCTTGACCAGCACGCCGGGCTCTTCGTAGAGCGCTACCGCGGCACCGGCGGCCTTCTCCTTGGTCTCGGCGGCCTGCGCCTGGATCTGATTCCAGCGCTCCTGCAGGCGCGTGACGTCGGCACGGATTTCCTCCTCTTTGACACCCTCGGACGCGGTGCGGATGATCACCCCGGCGTCTTCCGGCACCACCTCGCGCAGGATCTCCTTGAGCCGCTGGCGTTCGGTGTCGGGCAGCTTGCGGCTGATCCCGGTCGACGACACGCCCGGCACATACACGAGATACCGGCCGGCCAGTGACACCTGGGTGGTCAGCCGGGCGCCCTTGTGCCCGACTGGGTCCTTGCTGACCTGCACCACGACATAGTCGCCGGTTTGGAGGGCCTGCTCGATCTTGCGGTTGTCTCCGCCCAAGCCGGCGGCTTCCCAGTTCACCTCACCGGCGTAGAGCACGCCGTTGCGGCCGCGGCCGATGTCGACGAACGCCGCCTCCATGGACGGCAGCACGTTCTGCACGATGCCCAGGTAGATGTTGCCCACCAGCGATGCCGATGCCGGGCTGGTAACGAAATGCTCGACGACGATGCCGTCTTCGAGCACCGCGATCTGGGTGTAGCGGGCACCCTGGTGCGGTGGCTCCGTGCGGGTCTTGTCGCGCACCACCATCACCCGCTCAACCGCCTCCCGGCGGGCCAGGAATTCGGCTTCGCTCAACACCGGTGGACGACGCCGGCCGGCGTCCCGGCCGTCGCGGCGCCGCTGCCGCTTGGCCTCCAGCCGGGTCGACCCGTCGATGCCCTGGATCTCGGTGCTTACTGCGTCGTTTTCTTCGGTGTCGGACTCGTCGACTGCGCGTGGCGCCCGCTCGTGTACCACTGTGTTCGGCGGATCGTCGGGTGCCGGTGCGTCGTCGGTGTCGTCACCGGAGCCTGACTTACGGCGACGCCGCCGGCGGCGCCGCCGGCTGCTGGCCTCCGGCACACCGTTCTCTTCCTCGGGGGTGTCAACGTCTTCGGAGTCGCCGATGTCCTCGGATTCGGTCGAGTCGCCAACCGTGCAGTCGCGCTGTTCTTCATCGTTGTCGGCTTCGCCGTCGCCGACCTGACCGCGGTTGTCGGATCCGTTCTGTTCACCGCGTCCACGACCACGACCGCGACGGCCACGCCGCCGCCGGCCGGCCGGCCGCTCGGCCTGCTCTTTGTCGGTGTCAGAGTCCTCGGCGCCGTCGGAGTCATCGGCGCTGTCGGGGCTGTCGAACTCGTCGGCTTCGATCGGTTGCGGTGCGACGAACAACGGCATGTAGTCGGCCCGCTCTACCGTGGTCTCCAGCATCAGTCGGGATTCGGGTTCACCCGCCTGGCTGGCATCGTCGGGCTCGATGGCATCGCGCGCAGCGTCGGGCTCGGCGGCATCGTCGGGCTCGGCCGCAACGCCGGCGGTGGCCAGCAGATGACGCACCCGAACGGCATCGACGCGATCCACACTGGAATGCGCGCTGCGGATCCGTCCGTCGAGCTTGTTCAGCGCGTCGAGCACCCGTTGGCTGGTTGTTCCCAGCACTCGCGCCAGCGAATGGACCCTTAGGCGGTCCGGCAGGTCCTCGTGCTGCGTCGGCTCTTTTGATAGGTCTGAAGATGGAACACCGTCTATCACGTAATCTCCTCAAGCCCCCGGGCGCGTCGTGTCGACGCGGCCACGCGAGGGCTTCGCTATGTGCCCGGGTCACTTCTCCCGGGCTTATGATGGTCTCGCTCCGAGCGGCTCGTGTCGAACCGACTCGGCGCCGGGTTGAATGATGGCTGGACAGTCCGCGCCGCATCGCGAACCGCGATCGTCGCGCTTGTCTAAGTCTTCATTCGGGTCTCGGACGCCCGTGCGGCGACGTTCACCCGACACCAGTATCCCATACTGTTGAGCCGACTCGGAGTCGCCCGATTGCAGACCCGGACGCTAGACCTGCTCTGCAGGGAACCAGAGCGCGATCTCGCGTTCCGCCGAACCGGCCGAATCGGAGCCGTGCACCAGGTTGAACTGCGTTTCCAGGCCGAAATCGCCCCTGATCGTGCCGGGCGCGGCCTGCTCCACCGGGTCGGTGCCACCAGCGAGCTGCCGGATGGCCGCCACCGCGCGCGGCCCCTCCACGATCGCCACCACCACCGGCCCCGACGTGATGAACTCCAGCAGGGATCCGAAGAATGCTTTGCCTTCGTGCTCGGCGTAATGATGGCGGGCCAGCTCGTCGCCGACGTCCCTGAGTTCCAGCGCCGTTATGTTCAGACCTTTACGCTCGATGCGGCCGATGATCTCGCCCACCAGGCGCCGCTCGACGGCGTCCGGCTTGATCAACACGAGGGTCCGCTCCATCACGGCGCACAGCGTACCGAACCAACCGCCCAGGCCGTCCGGCCGATCAGTCCGGGGGCTGCTGCTGGCCGGGTAACAGCCCGCGTTGCTGCCGCCACCGGACTTCGGCACGACAGTAGGCGATCAGGGCCCACACCGCGGCGAAGAGCACACCGATGAAACCCACGCCCGGATACACCGCGAAGCCGGCAATCGGCACCGCCTGCACGGCAAGGTTCACCCAGATCGCCCAGCTTCGGCCCTGCAGCCCGACAAGCGCCAGCAACCCCACCGCCAGACCAATCAGAAACACCAGCGACCCGCTGGTCAGCCCGCCGCCGACCGCCCCGACCACCGGTAGCGCCAGCAGCACTACGATCGCCTCCAAGATCAGCGTGGCGGCCATCACCGCGCGGAAGCTCTTCCACGGGTCGGCCGGTGGCGCCGCCGGCCGCTCGCCCGGCTCGTCGGGCCGGTCCGGCGGCTGAGTCATTCCGGATCACGACCAAACAAAGTGCGTGCGGCCCCGGCGGTGACAACAGAACCCGTGACGACGATGCCCGTCCCGGAAAACGCGTCCCCCTCGACGGCTGCGTCGTCGACCAACGCGGTCGCCGCGTCGACGGCGTCGCGCAGGTTCTCGGCGGTCAGCACCCGGTCAGGTCCGAACCGTTCCTCAGCTGCCAACGCCAGCCCCTCGACATCCAACGCCCGTGGTGACCCGTTGTGGGTAACGACGACCCGATCGAATACCGGCTCCAGCGCGGTGAGGATGCCCCCGACGTCCTTGTCAGCCAGCACGCTCACCACTCCGACCAGGAAGCGGAAGTCGAACTCTTCGGCCAGCGCCTGCGCCAGCGCGCCCGCCCCGGCTGGATTGTGCGCGGCGTCGATGAACACCGTCGGCGAGCTGCACATACGCTCCAGCCGGCCCGGGCTGGTGACTGCGGCGAACCCGGCCCGCACAGCGTCGACGTCGAGCTGACGCTGAACACCGGCACCGAAGAAGGCCTCGACCGCCGCGAGCGCCACCACCGCGTTGTGCGCCTGATGTTCACCGTGCAGCGGAAGGTAAAGATCGGGGTACACCCCGCCAAGACCCTGCAGCTGCAGCATCTGCCCACCGACGGCTACCTGCCGACCCAGCACCGCGAACTCCGAGTCCTCCCGGGCGACCGCGGCATCGGCACGCACGGATTGCGCCAACAGCACCTCCATCACCTCCGGCCCCTGGCGCGCGATGATGGCGACGGTTTCCACCGCAGCGTCGTCGGCTTTGGTGATGATGCCCGCCTTCTCACCGGCGATCCCCGCAATGTCGGCACCGAGGTACTCGACGTGGTCGACGCTGATCGGGGTGATGACCACCACCGGCGCGTTGATCACGTTGGTGGCGTCCCAACTCCCGCCCAGACCTACCTCGACGACAGCGACATCGATCGGCGCATCGGCGAACGCGGCGAATGCCATCGCGGTGACGACCTCGAATTTGCTCATCGCCGGGCCACCGGCGGACTGGGATTGCTGGTCGATCATCTGCACGTACGGCTCGATCTCCCGGTACACCTCGACGTAGCGGGCAGGGCTGATCGGGTTGCCGTCGATCGCGATGCGTTCGACCGCTGACTGCAGGTGCGGGCTGGTGGTGCGGCCGGTGCGCCGGTGCAGCGCGGTGAGCAGTGCGTCGACCATTCGCGCCACCGAGGTTTTGCCGTTGGTGCCCGCGATGTGGATCGAGGGATAGCCGCGTTGCGGCGAGCCGAGCAGGTCCATCAGCGCGCTGATGCGAGTGAGGCTGGGCTCGATGCGGGTTTCCGGCCAGCGCTGGTCGAGCAAGTGCTCGACCTGCAGCAACGACGCGATCTCGTCCGGCGTGGGAGCGACGTACGGGGCGTTCACATTGCGGCCAGCCTGGCCGTGATCCGGTCGGCTTCTTCGCGGGCCAGCCGCTGGCGTTCGCGGTTCTTGCCGACGACGTCCGCGGGCGCCTTGGCCAGGAAGTCTGCGTTGTCCAATTTCGCGGTGGTGGAAGCCAGTTCCTTTTGCGCGACGGCCAAGTCCTTCTCGAGCCGGCGACGCTCGGCGGCGACATCGATCGCGCCCGAGGTGTCGAGTTCGACGACGACGGTGCCGCCGCCCAAACGAACCTCCAATGAAACCGTTGGACTGAACTCCGCACCCGCTGTGGTGAGCCACGCCAGTAAGCTCACGGCGGCCACCTGCGCGCTCAGATCCGAGTCCGCGACCCCGATCAAGCGTGCCGGCACCTTCTGCCGGTCAGCCAGACCTTGATCACTGCGGAACCGGCGGATCTCGGTCACCAGCTTCTGCATGTCGCCAACCCGCTGGACGGCAATGGTATCCAGGCTGACCCCGGACGGCTTCGGCCAGTCGGCGATCACCAGCGATTCTCCGTCCGTCAGCGCCCGCCACAGTGCCTCGGTGACGAACGGGATCACCGGGTGCAGCAGCCGCAGCAGTGTGTCGAGCACGGCGGCCAGCACGGCGGTGGTAAGCGCGAGGCCGTCGGCGAGCTGCACCTTCGCCAGCTCGACGTACCAGTCGCAGAATTCGTCCCACGTGAAGTGGTAGAGGGCTTCGCAGGCCCGGCTGAACTCGTAGCCGTCAAAGGCTGAATCAACTTCGACGCGAACCTCTTCCAGCCGTCCCAAGATCCAGCGGTCGGCGTCGGTCAGGCCAGCGAGATCGGGCAGCGGCGCCGGGCTCGCACCATTGAGTAGGGCGAACCGGGTGGCATTGAACAACTTGGTAACGAAATTGCGCGACGCCCGGACGTGGTCCTCACCGATGGTCAGGTCACCGCCCGGGCTGGCGCCGCGGGCCAGCGCGAACCGCAGCGCGTCGGCGCCGAACTTCTCCAGCCAGTCCAACGGGTCGATGACGTTGCCCTTGGACTTGCTCATTTTGCGGCCGAACTCGTCCCGGATCAGACCGTGCAGGAACACATTGGTGAACGGCACCTGCGGTCCTCGGCGGCCGTCAAGCGTGATGGCGTCGTCGCCGCCGACGAAGGTGCCGAACATCATCATCCGGGCCACCCAGAAGAACAAGATGTCGTATCCGGTGACCAAAACGCTTGTCGGATAGAACTTCTCCAGCTCCAGAGTCTGCGATGGCCAGCCCATGGTAGAGAACGGCCACAGCGCGGACGAGAACCAGGTGTCCAGTACGTCAGGGTCCTGCTCCCAACCCTCGGGCGGGGTTTCGTCCGGACCGACGCACACCTTCTCGCCGTTGGGCCCGTACCAGATCGGGATGCGGTGGCCCCACCACAGCTGACGTGAAATACACCAGTCGTGCATATCGTCGACCCAGGCGAACCAGCGCGGCTCCAGGCTGGCGGGGTGAATCACGGTGTCCCCGTTGCGCACCGCGTCGCCAGCGGCCTGGGCCAGCGACTCCACCCTGACCCACCACTGCATCGACAGCCGCGGTTCGATAACCTCGCCGCTGCGCTCGGAGTGCCCGACGCTGTGCAGGTAGGGGCGTTTCTCGTCGACGACGCGGCCCTGCGCCGCAAGCGCCTCCCGCACCGCAACACGGGCAACGAAGCGGTCCATACCGTCGAATTGTGTTCCGGTGCCCGCAATTCGGCCCTTCGTGTCCATGATCGAGGGCATAGGCAACTGGTGGCGCAGCCCGATCTCGAAGTCGTTCGGGTCGTGCGCGGGCGTGACTTTGACCGCACCAGTGCCGAATTCGGGGTCGACGTGCTCGTCGGCGACGACGACCAGCGCCCTGTCGACAAAAGGGTGCGGCAATGTCGTACCGACCAGGTGGCGGTAGCGCCCGTCATCGGGATGCACCGCGATCGCGGTATCACCGAGCATCGTTTCGACCCGGGTGGTGGCGACCACGATGTGAGGTTGCGAGTCGTCGAGCGAGCCGTACCGGAACGACACCAGTTCGCCTTCGACCTCTTCGTAGTTGACCTCGAGATCCGAAATCGCCGTCTCCAGCACCGGCGACCAGTTCACCAGCCGCTCGGCCTGATAGATCAGCCCGGCGTCATAGAGCCGCTTGAAGATCGTCCGCACCGCCCGCGACAAGCCCTCGTCCATGGTGAACCGGTCGCGGCTCCAGTCCACCCCGTCACCGAGCCGGCGCATCTGGACGCCGATGGCGCCGCCGGAGTCACGCTTCCATTCCCACACCTTGTCGATGAACAGCTCCCGACCGAAGTCCTCCTTGGTCTTGCCATCGACAGCGAGCTGGGCCTCCACCACGCTCTGGGTGGCGATGCCGGCATGGTCCATGCCCGGCTGCCACAGCACCTCGTAGCCTTGCATCCGCTTGCGGCGGGTCAGGGCGTCCATCATGCTGTGTTCCAGCGCGTGGCCCATGTGCAGGCTGCCGGTCACATTCGGTGGTGGCAGCACGATCGAATACCCGGGTTTCGCGCTGGCCGGGTCCGCAGTGAAGTAGCCGGCGTTGACCCAGCGCTGGTAGATCGCGCT
This sequence comes from Mycobacterium sp., assembly GCA_035625875.1. Classification (GTDB taxonomy): domain Bacteria; phylum Actinomycetota; class Actinomycetes; order Mycobacteriales; family Mycobacteriaceae; genus Mycobacterium. The sequence continues at coordinate 28,735 of DASPOT010000304.1, forward strand.
TTCGACCGCGCCTGGATCCCACGACTTGGGCAGGATATCGGCGTCGCCGCTCGGGCTGGAGGTCACCGGTCAATTCTAAAAACCGCGCTCAGCGGCCGCGAAAAACCCCACCCGGCATGTGATCGGGGCAACTTTCACGCCCGAGGGTGCTGTGCTACTTCTTGCCCCCGAGTAGTCCGCCGAGGATGCCTCCGACTGCGTCGGCGGCCTTGCTACCCAGGACATTGCCCAAGATGCTGCCCAACGATTTGTTGCCGCTGCCGGACGCCCCGCCAAGGATGCTGCCCAGCACGTCGTTGAGCGCACCTCCGGACGCCTGCGCGGGCGCCTTCTGGGTCATTTGCTTGCCGATGTAGGCCAGCACGATCGGCGCCAACATCGGCAACAGCTTCTGGAACAAGTCACTATTGCCGACTCCGGCACCTGACAGCGCCGCGGCGACCTGGCTGGTGTCGTTGCCGCCGAAGATCTTCGCGATTGCCTTCTGTCCGTCGGCCTCGTCGACCTGGTCGACGCTGACACCGGTATCCAGCAGGCCTCTGACTGCGTGATCGCTGACCGCCGACTCGATCGCCGACGCGTGGTCGGGATCCTGGGCGTTCTGGTGCAGGCCGCCGACCAGCACCGGCACCAGCGTGCGAATCGCGCTGTTTACCTCGCCTTCGTCGACGCCGAGCCTGCTTGCGATGTCACCCGTAGGGATCAGGGCGTAGAGATCATCAAGGCCGGCCATGGGTTCATCCACCTTCATCGTTTGTTGGCTGGGATGTTGTCGTAACGCGTTCTTGACACTAGTCCAACCGATCACTGCTGACAGCGGTTCCGCTCGCCCGAATCACTTCAACCGGACGGTCTCCAGCGACACATCCGCCGCCGGGAGCCGCGCCAGCAACGCCTCACCCATCGCGGCCGCGGGTGTGAGCACACCACGCAGGCCGGAGAGCTGGTCGCGGTCCAGCGCGAGCCCAAGACCGCACTCCCCCAGCAGTACCGAGGTCGCCTTATAGCCTGGATCGCCCTGCTGCGCGATCCTCGCTACATAGCGGGCGCCGGCGGTGGTGGTGGTGTAGGTCTCGGCCCGGTAATAGCCGCGCTCACGAGCGGCTGCACCGGGACCGGTGCCGGGTTTGGGCACGAAACGCTCCACTAGCCGGCGCGGCAGCAGCCGGAAATAGCGGCTGCCCAACCCGAACACCGCGCCGCCGACTCCAGTGACGACGGCCGACGCTGCCGGAGCGACCAACGACGATCCCACGCTCATGTGTTCGCTGTAGCGGAACCGGCGTCCGTAAGCCCAGTCCAGTAATGCGTTGCTGCGCCGCACAATTCGGGTGTTGTAGGGTGCCATGAAGAATCCCGCCGTCCAGTCGCCGGCCAGTTCCGGCGCAATGTCGCGACCACGACGCCACGGCAGGTCGGGCTGCGGGCCGAGTTCGGGTTCCGCGCCGCGGTCGGGACTCAGCGTGTATGGGTCGGCGAGCTGGCGGCGCACGTCAGGGTCGCGCGAGGCGGTGTCCAGCACTTCCATCATCGACGCGATCGTGCCGCCGGAGAACCCGCCGGAAAAACCCCGCAACACGAAGTCGGTGCTGGTGAGTTCACCGTCGCCATCATCGCTGGCCTTGCGGTACAGCGCGTACACACTCAGATCCGAAGGGACAGAATCGAATCCACACGCGTGCACGATGCGCGCACCGGTGTCGGCAGCCTGCTTGTGGTACAGGTCGATGCTGTTGCGCACGAACATCGCCTCACCGGTCAGGTCGGCGTAATCGGTGCCCGCCGCGGCGCACGCGGCCACCAGCGGCAACCCGTAGCGCGCGTAGGGCCCGACCGTGGTAACCACCACCTGTGTCTGAGCGGCCATCGCACTCAATGTCGACGGCGACGAAGCATCGGCGACCACGATCGGCCAGGCTTGCGCCGACTCGCCCAGACTTTCATGCACCGCCTGCAAGCGTTCGGTCGACCGGCCGGCCAGCGCGATTCGCGCGTCCCCGCCGGCCCGGGCGAGGTATTCAGCGGTCAGCTTGCCCACGAAGCCGGTCGCCCCGTACAAGACGATGTCGAAATCGCGCGTTGCGGTCACCGGCCTGACGCTACTCCGAGCATCTCGGGCAATTCGGCGGTCTCCGCGAGCACGTGTTCGGCCAGGAACGCCAACACCACCTGGTACCAGATCTTGGTGTGCTGCGGCGCGAGCACCCAGTGATGCTCCGACGGGAAGTACAGGAACCGGTGCGGACTGCTCCCGTCGTCGGCGGCGGACAGCCCGGAGGCGGCAAGCAGGTCGTACCACAGCCGTAACGCCTCGCCGATCGGGACGCGATAGTCCTTGTTGCCGTGGATCACCAGCATTGGCGTGGTGATCCGGTCGACGAAGCGGTGCGGTGAGTTGGCGGCGGTCATCTGCGGTGTCATCTCGCGGCGCCAGTAGTAGGCGAGGTCGGTGGTCACACCGAACTGGTCCAGCGCCCACAGGCTGGCATGGGTGACGATCGCGGCGAATTGGTCGGTCTGGCCGGCGACCCAGTTGGCCATGTAGCCGCCGAACGATCCGCCCATCGCCGCGATCCGGGTCGCGTCGATGCGTGGGTGGTCGCAGACCGCGTCGGTGGCGGCCATCAGGTCCTCGAACGGCGGCCCGCCCCACGCTCCCCAGCCACGCTGGATGAACGCTTGCCCATAGCCGGTGGACAGTGCCGGGTCCGGCAGCAGCACCGCGTAACCCTTGGCGGCCATCAGCCACGGATTCCATCGCCACGACCAGCTGTTCCAGCTGCTCAGCGGTCCACCGTGGATCCACAGCAGCAACGGGGCGGGTGCGGTGTCCTCCGGCAGCACCAGCCACGACCGCACCGCAGTTCCATCCGTCGCGGTCGCGGTGATATCGGTCAATGTGCCTGGCAGTGTTGGTAAATCGATGCAGGGCAGCACGGTGATGACGCTATCGGGGTCAATCCGCACCGGGTGCGGTGGTGTTCGATACGAGCTGCGCAGGGCGTAGATCACCCCGTCGGGCGCGGCGACGACGTCGGTGTAGGCGAAGTCGTCGTCGGTGAGCTGGGTGACCGTCGAGGTGGACAATTCAACGGCGAACACCGGGGCCCGACCGGCCTGGTCGGCCGTAACGATGAGGGCGGCCCCGTCGCTCGACCACGTCACCGAGGCCGGCCAGCGGTCCCAGCTGTCAGCCACCGAAACCACGTCCTCGCCGAATCGCAAGTATTGCAACGTCATTCGCGGAGCGCGCTCGGGGGTGGAGACGGTTTCGCGGGTGAACGCAACCGCCGTACCGTCCGGGGAGATCGCGGGGTGCTCGAGGTCGGCGTCCGGGTCGTCGGCAATAACGCTGCGTTCGCCGGACCCAAGGTCGATCCGCACCAGCACCGAGCGTTGCACGGGTCCTGGCCCGGAGACCCGCCAGGTCGTCACTAGGAATCGCCCGTCGGCGCTGATATCGAACCCGGCGTCGCGCAGCGCCGCGCCCGGCCGGGGGGTCAGGTCACGCGGGCCACTTGCGTCAACCAGGTGAGGTTCGTCCGGCCCGAGGTCTTTGTCCCAGTAGCGCACCGGATATCCGGTGTGCAGGATCGCCGTTACCTTGTTGTCCTTGCGCAAGTCTCGCAGCCGCCGGTCCTCGTCAATGTTGCCTGCCGCTGGCAGCAGTGGCGCCCCGACCACCGTCATGTCGGCGCCGCGGGTGGTGCGCACCACACTGACTCCCCCGGGCATGCTCAGCTCTTCGACTGCCTCGCCGCCAGCGGCGGGCAGCCGCCACAGCGAGGCTGGCGGCTTGTCGTCGTCGGCGGAGCCCGGCGTGGGCCGTGAGGAGACGAACAGCAGGTCGCCGGCGAGGGTGAACGCCGGCGACGACTCACCCTTAGCTGAGCGGGTCAACCGGCGCGCGGGTTGCCGGCCGGCCGGATCGAGTTCCCAGACCGCGCTGACGTATTCGGTGCGTTTGTCGTTGAGTTCGGCCACGATGGTCACCACCCGCGACCCGTCCGCCGACACTGCCAGGCCCGAGGCCCGCGGTAGCGCCAGATAGTCGTCGAGGCTGTCGAATGCCGTTGCGGTCATGCAGTGTTGGTAACACAGCGCAAGGGTTCGCCGGCGGGGTGCTGAGTTTGATTTTCAAACTCAGCTCGGGCATGCTGATGCTTATGCCCGCTGTCACGCTGGCCGAGCTGCCGGGCCGGCCATGTCCGATTGCCGCCGCTCTCGAGCTGGTCGGCGAGCGTTGGGCGCTATTGATAGTCCGGGAGCTGGCGCTGGGTAATACCCGGTTCCAGGACATCGTCCAGGGCACCGGCGCGCCCAGGGATCGGGTGGCGGCCCGGCTCAAGGCGCTGGAGGAGGCTGGGGTCATCCGGCGCATCCTGTACCAAGCGACGCCGGCGCGGTTCGACTACCGGCTCACCGATTCGGGCCGGGCACTGTTACCCGTGCTCGACGCCCTGTTGACCTGGGGGCTCGACCATGCGGTGCACCCGAGCGACCCCGACCGCAACCGCTACCGCCGGCAAAAAGGCAGACGAACAGTTAGGACGCCATGACCGGGGAACTGACCGACACCTCGTTACAAGCCAGCAACGACTGGGGGCCGCAGCGCTCCCGCACCGTCAGCTGGCACGATCCCGGCCCAGCCGCCGCGCGGGGCCTGGCGATGGTCGGCATCGACTATCTGCGGGCGATGATCGCCGGTGAGCTGCCCCCACCCCCGATGGCCCAGTTGATGCAATTCACTCTGGTCTCCGCGGAGCCCGGCCGGGTGGTGTCCACCTGCCGGCCCGACGAGTCGGCGTACAACCCGATCGGCGCCGTCCACGGCGGCCTCATCTGCACCCTGTTGGACTCCGTTACGGCCCTGGCGCTACACAGCACGCTGCCGGCCGGTAAGGGCTACACGTCGGTCGAGATCAAGGTGAACTACCTGAAGGCGGTGCGACTCAGCAGCGGGCTGCTGACCGCGACCGGGACCGTGGTGAAATCGGGATCTCGGGTGGCCTTTACCGAAGGTGTCGTCAGTGACGCCGCGGCCGCGGTGGTCGCAACCGCCACCAGCACCCTATTGGTGTTCGACCTGTAGGGCCGGCGGTCAGTCCGTCGCGTTACCGCGCGGGCCTGACCTTCCACTCCGGGCGCATCGCGTCGGCGCCGGAGCATGGCTCCGAGACGACGGCGGTGCCGGGCATCATGCCCGGCACCGCCGTCAGGTCGCGGCTGCGGGTCAGCCGAGACGACCGCAAACCGGCCAGGCGCCGATGCCTTGCGTCCGCAGGACGTTCTCGGCCACCCGGATCTGCTCCTCACGACTCGCATTAGCCGCGGATCCCGTGCCACCGTTGGCCAGCCAAGTGCTTGGGGTGAACTGCAGACCGCCGGAGAAGCCGTTCCCGGTGTTGATCGACCAGTTGCCACTGGACTCGCACTGCGCGATTGCGTCCCAGTTGACGCTGTACGCGTGGACGCGGGCGGGGGCTGGCGCGGGAGCCTGCACGTCGTCTGCGGGAGCGGCGGGCGGGGCCGGGGGAGCCTCCACGTCATCGGCGGGAGCGGCGGGCGCAGGGGCGGGAGGCTCCGCATGGTCCGCAGGAGCGACGGGCGCGGCCCCGTCAGCCTCCATGTCATCCGCGGGAGCGGCGGGCGCACTCGCCTCCACGTCGTCCGCAAAGGCGGTGGTGGTCGACGGCGCCATCGGCGCCGTGGCGAACACCCCTGTGATCGCGGCGATGATGAGCGTCTTGCCAACGTTCTTCAATCTCGTTCCTTTCGCGCTGCGCGCGCCGAAGCAAGCCCACTGATGTGGGCGGGTGCCTGTGCTGAGGCGGGATTGGTGCTTCGGGACGTGCCGTCTCGTTCCGGCACGGCAGCGGGGGCATGATCCGCCCGACGGGGCTACTGCCCGGTGGCTGCGACGCGGCTGTTGCCGTCCGCAGCCCCGCTCACACGCGGGTCCGTGGATTCAATTTTGTTCGCCCGTTACAGGGCTGACACGGACCGTACGAGATCGGGTTGCATTCGTCATCTCGAATGTAGCCGATATCTCGATTCGATAACGGTATGATCACAGCAGGAGTAGAGATTGTCTCCCCAGGTCAGGCATTCTTTTTTGGCTCACACTAGGCCCGTGTAATAACTGCGTGATAGTGAGCCAAATCACACAAATATTGTGAGCTGGACCACACGGTTTGCCAGGCTGGATCTGACTGGTTCGGAGCACTCGCTCGGCGATCGCCGTGGCCGGACACGAGGTACACCGATGTTGCCGTTAGCTGGATCGTCGTAGACCCCGCGACGGGAGTACCTTTAAGCCGGTAGCAGGCGGCTGCGCAGCGTGCTGCAACTTCCCAGCGCCACAGTGTGTTTCAATGGTCCCGCCGAATGCCGATGCGGCCGCGGACGATGTGCCGAATGGCAGCCCAGGCGCGGCACAGGCTCGTTTCGCTTGTTGCCAATGGATTTCGGGGAACAACTGTCATCGATCGACAGCGATCGCTGCCGATTGGTTCGGCGCGGCCGGGTCCGAGGCGGCGCCGTAGCTGTTTTCATGATTCATGGCAATTTGCTGGGAATCATCAAATTGTCGACTTTCGCACGGGCGGCACTCCGCCAGGTCATATCCATCAGCTGATCCATCGAACAGCTGAAACCTCCACTGGCGCAAGGTGATACGAGCGGCGCCCAAACTTGGATGCTGTGGCCGTCCGGTGCCAAACTCGATCAGCATAGTGGGCTTTTGTCTGGAATAATAACGTATTTATTACGGATCCATCGGGTGAATTACTAAATTCCTCGTCCGGAATTTGTAGAAGTATTGCGTGGTCTAACGAAGGCCTTACCAGCCGCCCGCGACGGACCAGCAACCCTCAGTGTCAGGACTGCTGTAGTAAGCGCAGGTCTGCGGCCGAATTGACGTTGGCCAGCGCCCGGGAATCCGACATCACAATCCGCTGAGTGTCGACCGAGTCGACCAATGCGCGCATCTTGCGTTCACCGGCGGCCACCAGTGCATCGACTCGATCAGCCAAGTCGGTCCGGTACACCGCGGCCAGATAGTGATCGTGGCCGTCCCACGGCAACACCACGTCAGCGCCGAGCGCTGCTGACCGGCCGGCGAGGTCGTCGATCAAATCGACGGCCAAAAACGGCATGTCGACCGCACAGACGAACGCCCACTTGGCGCCGGCCTCCGCAGCCACCCGCAATCCACGCCCCGTCGCGACCAGCGGTCCCAGTCCGCGGACCTCGTCACGCACCACCTGCGCCTGCAACGGCGGCAATGGTTGCCCCGGCGCAGCCATCACGAAAACCGGGTGGCACCGCTGGGCGACAACGCCGACTACATGCTCGACCATCGTGGTGACGCCGCCGGGGCTCGCGATGTCGTCCGGGATAGGCATCGTCGCTTTATCTCGGCCCATCCGCCGCGATGCACCCCCCGCCAGCACCACCCCGGCCACCGAAACCGACTTGGGCGCAGGCGAAGTCACGTCAGTCGACGGTCCAGGTGTCGCGTCCGTGCAGCAGCGATTGCAGGGCGGCGGTGTCGTACGGTGTCGTCGTCTGGGCGGCGTGTACCTGGGAACGGGCCGCGTCGTCGTAGGTGGGCCGACTGATGTGGCGGAAGATGCCCAGCACCGTGTGCTCGAGGTTCTGATCGGACAGCCGTGACAGCGCAAACGCATAGGCGGCGTCATCGGCGTGCGCGTCGTGCACGACAATCTCCTGGGCAGCGATGTCGGCGGTCTTGGCCACTTCGAGCCCAAAGCCGGACCTGACCACGCAGTATTCGCCTTTCGCGCCGAAGGTAATCGGCTCGCCGTGACGGACGCGGATCACCCGCTCTTCTGCCCCCTCCTTCCGCAGCGCATCAAACGAGCCGTCGTTGAAAATCGGGCAGTCCTGCAGTATTTCGACCAGGGCAGATCCGCGATGCTGGGCGGCAGCGCGCAGCACCTCGGACAATCCCTGGCGGTCGGAGTCCAGTGCGCGGCCGACGAAGCTCGCCTCGGCGCCCAGAGCCAACGACACCGGGTTGAACGGGTGATCGAGCGAACCCCTCGGCGTCGACTTGGTGACCTTACCGATCTCCGACGTCGGCGAATACTGCCCCTTCGTCAGGCCGTAGATCCGGTTGTTGAACAACAGGATCGTGATGTTGACGTTGCGGCGCAGCGCGTGGATCAGGTGGTTGCCGCCGATTGACAACCCGTCACCGTCACCGGTGACTACCCATACCGACAAATCGGGTCGGGACAGCGCCAGACCGGTCGCGATGGCCGGCGCACGGCCATGGATCGAATGCAGACCGTAGGTCTCCAGGTAGTACGGGAAGCGGCTGGAGCAGCCGATACCGCTGACAAAGACGATGTTCTCGCGGCGCAGGCCGAGTTCCGGCAGGAAGTTGCGGATGGTGTTGAGGATGACGTAGTCACCACAGCCGGGGCACCAGCGGACCTCCTGGTCACTGCTGAAGTCCTTGGCTTTTTGCGGCCGGTCAGTAGTGGGCACGCAGCAGTCCTTTGACAAGCCGGATGTCACTTCGAGGTCTGCGCCCGTCAGGTTGCCGATCACGTCACTCATGCGTCAGCCCCTGCTCCAACCGTGGCCACTGCCAATCTGGCGACCATTGTCTTGTCTTGCTCAATGTCGGCTAGTGTCCCGCCCAGCGCGGCGCGGATAACGCGCCCCACCTCGTCGGCCAGGAACGAGACACCCTGAACCTTGGTCACCGACTGTATATCCACCAGGTACTTCCCACGCAGCAGCAGCGCCAGTTGGCCCAGGTTCATCTCCGGCGCGACCACCTTCGGGTAGCGGCGCAGCACGTCACCCAGGTTGGCCGGGAATGGGTTGAGATGACGCAGGTGGGCGTGCGCGACCTTGATGCCCTTGCGCCGGGCACGCCGGCACGCCTCACCGATCGGACCGTAGGTACTGCCCCACCCGATCAGCAGCAGCTCGGCGTCACCGTTCGGGTCGTCAACCTCCAAGTCGGGAACCCGGATCCCGTCGATCTTGGCCCGGCGCAACCGCACCATCAGGTCGTGGTTGGCCGGCTCGTAGGAGATGTTGCCGGAACCGTTGGCCGCCTCCAGCCCGCCGATGCGGTGTTCCAGACCTGGGGTACCCGGAATCGCGAACTGGCGCGCGAGCGTTTCCGGATCGCGAGCATACGGCTGGAAGGGCTCGCCGGCCTTGGCGTAGGTGTGCTCGATGGGTTCGATGGTGCTGACATCGGGGATTTGCCACGGTTCTGAGCCGTTGGCGATCGCGCCGTCGGACAACAGCACCACCGGGGTGTGATACGAGATCGCGATCCGCACCGCTTCCAATGCGGTCTCATAGCAGTCACCCGGCGACCGCGGCGCCAGCACCGCGACCGGTGACTCGCCATTCCGACCGAACATCGCCTGCAGCAGGTCGGCCTGCTCGGTCTTGGTGGGCATACCCGTGGACGGGCCGGCGCGCTGCACGTCGATGACCAGCAACGGCAGCTCGGCCATCACACCGAGCCCAATGGCTTCCGACTTCAACGAGAGACCCGGGCCCGATGTGCTGGTAACCCCAAGCGCGCCACCGTATGCGGCCCCCAGCGCCGCGCAGATACCGCCGATCTCGTCTTCCGCCTGGAAGGTGATCACGTTGAAGTTCTTGTGCTTGGACAGCTCATGAAGGATGTCCGACGCCGGTGTGATCGGGTAACTGCCGAGCACCACCGGGATGCCCGCCAGCTGACCGGCGACGACGATGCCGTAGGCCAACGCGGTGTTGCCCGAGATCTGCCGGTATTCACCGGGCGGCAGTTTCGCTGGCGAGACGTCGTATGTGGTGCCGAAAGCCTCGGTGGTTTCGCCGTAGTTCCAGCCCGCTTTCAGGGCGAGAACGTTGGCCTCCGCGATGTCGGGCTTGCGGGCGAACTTCTCCCTAATGAACCTCTCGTTGGTCTCGATCGGCCGCCCGTACATCCACGACAGCAGGCCCAGCGCGAACATGTTCTTGGCCCGCTGGCCGTCCTTCTTCGACGCGCCGACTGCCTCGACGGCCCCCAGCGTCAGCGTGGTCATCGCGACGGCGTGCACGACGTAGTCGGACAGCTCGCCGCTCTCCAACGGGTTGGCCTCATAACCAACTTTGGCCAGGTTGCGGTTGGTGAATTCGTCAGAGTTCGCGATCACCATTCCGCCACGCGGAAGGTCGCCGATATTGGCCTTCAACGCCGCCGGGTTCATCGCCACGAGCACGTCGGGCCGGTCGCCCGCGGTGAGGATGTCATAGTCGGCGATTTGAATCTGGAATGACGAGACCCCGGGCAGGGTGCCCGCCGGGGCACGAATCTCGGCCGGAAAGTTCGGTTGGGTTGCCAGGTCATTGCCGAAAAGCGCTGCTTCCGAAGTGAATCGGTCACCGGTGAGCTGCATACCGTCACCGGAGTCCCCGGCGAAACGGATGACGACCTTCTCCAGCTGCTGCCGCTGCGGCGCCCCCGCACCGGAGATATGCGATTCTGACTCTGACTCGGCTCCGTTGCCGTTCGGACCCACGTCCCCGCCTTCCGTTGCTGCTCTCCGTATGGTCACTCTGCGTCGCGGCTATGGCTCCTGCGCCGTCGGGAGTGGACCCCGGCCCACATATTCATGTCACTAGCAGTACCGATTATTGCACTGTTCTTAGAGATTCATCGACGCCGACGCGCATGAACACACCACCGGCATGCCACAACACGCCGAGGTCACGGACCGCGGCACCGACGGCGGCGCAGCCAAAGTGTGGTGTTCGTCACGTTCGCTGGCACGGAAAGTCTAAGAAAGATGTGTACGCGCCAGTAACGTCAGTATGGCTTCGCCTCGATCCGCTTCCACGCGTCAGAACAACGGCAGCGTCTGCAAACCGCAATGCCTGCGAATTGCGTCGAAGTCGCGGTCGCAGTGCGCCACCGCGAGGCCTCGGCGCAGCGCCATCCCGCAACCTGGCAGTCGATCAGACTGCGAACGGTGTGCCCGCCGCGCCGGCAACGTCGGTGAATCGCCGCCGCATCCTCGGCGTCACGCACCGGCGTCGACGATGCGGTCCTACACCCAGCGGCTCGCGGTCGAATCCGATGTGGTGAAAACTCGATCCACCACGCTGATCGCCGCCATAGTGGCCAGCACCAGAACACCACCACTGGGCCGAGGAAGTGGGCCAGCCCGCCGGTAGCCGCAGCGCCGACGCATTTCCGGCGTGGTTTAGGGCACCGAGTTAGGCACTCTTGTCGCGGCGCTCGGCGCGCGCCGGCTTGCGCGGCACGATCGTCGGCAGCACGTTGTCCTGCACGGTCTCCTTGGTCACCACGACCTTGGCGACGTCGTCGCGGCTGGGGATGTCATACATGACCGGCAGCAGGACTTCTTCCATGATCGCGCGCAAGCCACGGGCACCGGTGCCGCGGTGGATCGCCTGTTCGGCGATCGCTTCCAGCGCGTCCTGAGTGAATTCCAGCTCCACGCCGTCCATTTCGAAAAGCCGGGTGTACTGCTTGACCAGGGCGTTCTTCGGCTCGGAAAGGATCTTGACCAGCGACTCCATGTCCAAGTTGGTCACCGAGGCGATCACCGGCAGCCGACCGATGAATTCGGGGATCAACCCGTACTTGATCAGATCCTCGGGCATGACATCGGCGAAGTGGTCCGTGGTGTCGATCTCGGCCTTCGAGCGCACCTCGGCCCCGAAGCCCAGCCCGCGTTTGCCGACGCGGTCATAGATGATCTTCTCCAACCCAGCGAACGCGCCAGCGACGATGAACAGCACGTTGGTGGTGTCGATTTGGATGAACTCTTGATGCGGGTGCTTGCGGCCGCCCTGCGGCGGTACCGACGCCTGGGTGCCCTCCAGGATTTTCAGCAGCGCCTGCTGCACGCCCTCACCGGAGACGTCCCGGGTGATCGACGGGTTCTCGCTCTTGCGGGCGATCTTGTCGACCTCGTCGATGTAGATGATTCCGGTTTCCGCGCGCTTGACGTCGTAGTCGGCGGCCTGGATCAGTTTGAGCAGAATGTTCTCGACGTCCTCACCGACGTAACCTGCCTCGGTCAGCGCGGTGGCGTCGGCGATGGCGAACGGCACGTTGAGCATTTTGGCCAGCGTCTGGGCTAGGTAGGTCTTGCCGCAGCCGGTGGGCCCGAGCATCAAGATGTTGGACTTGGTCAGCTCGACCGGCTCCCCCGAGCGCGAGACTTTGTCCCCGGCCTGGATCCGCTTGTAGTGGTTGTACACCGCGACCGCCAGCGTCCGCTTCGCGTTGTCCTGACCGATGACATAGCTCTCCAGGAACTCCCGGATCTCGGCGGGTTTAGGCAGTTCGTCGAGTTTGACGTCGTCGGCGTCAGCGAGCTCTTCTTCGATGATCTCGTTGCACAAGTCGATGCACTCATCGCAGATGTACACGCCGGGGCCCGCAATGAGCTTCTTGACCTGTTTCTGGCTCTTCCCGCAGAAGGAGCACTTCAGCAGGTCACCGCCGTCTCCGATGCGCGCCATGGTGCTGAGGGCCTACTTCCTGATCGCCGTTCGTGGTGGTGTGCCGCCGTGTAGTTCCCGACGCTACCCGCTTGGTCCGGCGCTACGCGACCTATACGGCCGAATCGCGTCGGTGGTATTCATGCCTGTTCGTCTGAACATATCGCCCGACGAGGCCCGTCGCTCCCCGTTACGCGCCAACTGTGTCCCTGGCGTGTCGCGGCCGTTACGTGACCGAGAGGCCCTCGACCAGCGGACTGTTCCCAGTGCACAGCCGGGCAATCACCCTAAGGTGGCTCTGTGGGATTCGCCGTGCCCGACGATACCGTGTTGATCAGCGACGGTGGCCTGGCCACCGAGCTTGAGGCCCGCGGCAACGATCTGTCCGACGGGTTATGGTCGGCGAGGCTGCTGGTGGACGCGCCGCACGAGATCGCAGCGGTGCATGCGGCATACTTTCGCGCTGGCGCCATGATCGCCACGACCGCCAGCTATCAGGCATCGTTCGAGGGTTTCGCCGCACGAGGGATCGGGCGCCGCGATGCCGTCCGGCTGCTGCGGCGCAGCGTCGAACTCGCCAAGACCGCTCGAGACGAGGTGGGCACGACTGGCCGATGGGTCGCCGCCTCGGTCGGGCCGTATGGCGCCGCGCTCGCCGACGGGTCCGAATACCGCGGTCGCTACGGGCTCAGCGTCGCGGCATTGACGGAGTGGCATCGGCCGCGGCTGGAGGTGCTGGCCGATGCCGGCGCCGACGTGCTCGCCTTGGAAACCGTGCCCGATGTCGACGAAGCCGAAGCGCTGGTGGACTTGGTGCGGTGGCTCGGCGTGCCGGCCTGGCTCAGCTACACCATCGACGGGACCCGCACCCGTGCCGGACAACCGCTCGCCGAGGCGTTCGCACTGGTCACCGGTGTGCCGGAGATTGTCGCGGTCGGCGTCAACTGCTGCGCACCCGACGACGTGCTGCCGGCGATCGGCATGGCGCGAAAGGTCGGCAAGCCGGTGATCGTCTACCCGAACAGCGGCGAGCAGTGGGATCGCTGGCGCCGCGCCTGGGTCGGTTCATCGCGGTTCTCCGCGCAACTGGCGTCGCAATGGGCTTCGGCCGGCGCGCGCATCATCGGCGGATGCTGCCGGGTGCGGCCCGCTGACGTCGCCGAACTCGCAACCGCGGTGACGCGCAATTAGACGGCCCGCGCGGAGAGCTTTCGGTACTCCAGCACGGTGTCGATGATCCCGTAGTCCTTGGCGTCTTCGGCGGTCAGGATCTTGTTCCGATCCGTGTCTTTGCGGATCACCTCGGGCTCCTTACCGGTGTGGCGGGCCAGCGTGGTTTCCATCAGCTCGCGCATGCGCGCGATCTCGGCGGCCTCGATCTCCAGATCGGAGAACTGCCCTTGGATCACTCCGGCCAACGACGGCTGGTGGATCAGTACACGGGCGTTGGGGAGCGCCATCCGCTTGCCCGGGGTGCCGGCGGCTAGCAGCACCGCCGCGGCCGACGCGGCCTGACCCAGGACACAGGTAGCGATGTCGGCCCGCACGTATTGCATGGTGTCGTAGATCGCCATCAGCGAGGTAAATGAGCCGCCCGGCGAGTTGATGTACATGGTGATGTCCCGGTCGGGATCCAACGACTCCAACACCAGCAGCTGCGCCATGATGTCGTTCGCCGACGCGTCGTCAACCTGGACGCCCAGGAAGATAATGCGTTCCTCGAACAGCTTGTTGTACGGGTTGGACTCTTTGACGCCCCAGCTCGAGTGCTCGATGAACGACGGCAAGATGTAGCGCGCCTGGGGCTGGATCTGAGGAGTCATCGGACTGCTCCATTTACGGGGGCGTTGGTGATGATGTGGTCGACGAAGCCGTATTCCAGGGCTTCTTGGGCGGTGAACCAGCGGTCGCGGTCGGAGTCAGCCATGATCCGCTCGATCGGCTGGCCGGTGAATTCGGCGTTGAGCCGGAACATCTCCTTTTTGATGACGGCGAACTGCTCGGCCTGAATGGCGATATCCGCAGCGCTGCCCGTCACCCCACCCAATGGCTGGTGCATCAAAATGCGGGCGTGCGGCAGCGCGTAGCGCTTACCCTTGGTGCCCGCTGCCAGCAGGAATTGGCCCATCGACGCCGCCATCCCCATCGCGTAGGTGGCGATATCGCACGGCGCCAACACCATGGTGTCGTAGATCGCCATGCCGGCACTGATCGACCCGCCCGGGGAATTGATGTACAGGGAGATATCCCTGGTGGGGTCTTCGGCGGCCAGCAGCAGAATCTGCGCGCAGAGCCGGTTAGCGATGTCGTCGTTAACCTCGGAGCCCAGGAAGATGATGCGCTCGGAGAGCAAGCGCTCATAGACCGAGTCGGTGAGGTTGAGGCCCTGCGCGTTCGAACGCATGTCAGTCACGACGGGATACCTGCTTTCTCGAGTTTCGTATGCACCGACACTAACCAACTGGCGACGGTGCGCACTCCCTGAAGTACGCCCGTTCGCTCACAGCGTCACGTCGTTGTGTTGTCGGACGACTCCTGCGACGGGCCGGTGACCGCTTCGCCGGAGGTCTCGCCACCGGCCTCGTCGCCTGATTTGTCGGCCTCCTCAGCCTCGCCAGCTGGCTCGGCCTCGTCGGCCTCCGGGCGCTTACCGAAGAACTCGCGGGTGTCGATGGTGTTTCCGTCAGTATCGGTGACCCTGGCCGCCTCGACCACTGTTGCGATGGCCAGTCCGCGCCGCACGTCGGCGAACATGGCCGGCAGCTGGTCGTTCTCCTGCAGATAAGACAACAGCTGTTGCGGCTCGATGCCGTATTGCCGTGACATCAGCACCAGTCGTTCGGTGAGGTCGTCCTGCCCCACCTGGATGTTCAGTTCATCGGCCACGGCGTCCATCAGCAACTGGGTCTTGACGGTCTTCTCTGCTGCGGCGCGGGCGTCGGCGTCGAACTCCTCGCGTGAGGAGCCCCGCTTAGCAAGCGCCTCGGCGAATTTGGCTTCGTCGTGGTCAAGGCCGTGCAGGGCACCGTGCACGGCGCTATCGACCTGGGCCTGCACGATCGCCTCTGGTAGCGGTATATCGACCTGCTCGAGCAGGACGTCGAGCGTGGCGTTGCGGATCTTCTCCGCCTGCTGGATGCGCTTGAAACGACCGACCTGGTCGGCCAGGTTGGCCCGCAGCTCGTCGATGGTGTCGAATTCGCTTGCCAGTTGCGCGAATTCGTCGTCTGGCTCGGGCAGTTCGCGTTCCTTGACCGACCCGACGGTGACTGTGACTTGCGCCTGCTTCCCCGCGTGCGGGCCGGTCGCGAAAGTGGTGGTGAAGACCCGGGACTCCCCGGGTGACAGGCCGACGATCGCCTCGTCGAGACCTTCGACGAGGCGGCCCGAGCCCACCTCATGGGACAGTCCCTCAGTCGCGATGTCCGGCACGTCCTCACCGTCGATGGTGGCGGATAGGTCGATCGAGACGACATCACCGATGGCCGCGGGCCGGTCGACTCCGGTCAGGGTGCCGAACCGGGCGCGCAGCGACTGCAATTCGGCATCGACGTCGTCGTCGCTGACTTCGACCGGATCCACCGTGATCCGTAGCGCGTTCAGGTCCGGCAGCGTGAACTTCGGGCGAACATCGACCTCGGCCGTGAAGACAAGCTCTTGGCCGTACTCCTTCTTCGTCACCTCGATCTCGGGCTGGCCCAGTGGTCGCACGTCTGACTGGGTAACCGCCTGGCCGTACCGGCTGGGCAGTGCGTCGTTGACGACTTGGTCAAGCATCGCCTCCCGGCCGATGCGCGCCTCGATGAGCCTGGCAGGCGCCTTCCCAGGACGGAAGCCCGGCAGCCGCACCTGTTTGGCCAGCTCCTTGTAAGCGCGCTCGAAGTCAGGCTCGAGCTCTGTGAAGGGCACCTCCACGTTGATGCGAACCCGGGTGGGGCTCAACTGCTCGACGGTGCTCTTCACGGGTGTACTCCTTGGTGTCGTTGCTGACGGTCGGTGGCCACGGGCGCGGCGCTGGGCTGGTCGGGGTGACAGGATTTGAACCTGCGGCCTTCCGCTCCCAAAGCGGATGCGCTACCAAGCTGCGCTACACCCCGGCTGACCTCGCGATCCTACGGCCCGACTCCGCCGTCCCGGCAGCGACCTCACGACGAGGTCACACAACGGCGTCGTTTGGATTTGATGTCTGCCGCGACGTACAGTCGCGCTCGACTAATACATGCGGGCGTAGCTCAATGGTAGAGCCCTAGTCTTCCAAACTAGCGACGCGGGTTCGATTCCCGTCGCCCGCTCAGGCTGGGGTTCTTCCGACGCGACGGCCGACGAGGCCGAGCGTGACGACGCTAGGGAGGCCGACAAATCCGACACAGAGGCGCCATGGGCGAAGTCGACATTCAAGGCTCGTGCGCGTCGGCTTTCGAGAGGGTACGCGACGCGTTCGAGCAGAACTTTGCCCTGCGCAAGGAGGTCGGCGCCGCGGTCGCGGTCTGGGTGGACGGGAATCTCGTCGTCAACCTCTGGGGTGGTTCGGCGGACGCCGCCGGTACCCGGCCGTGGCGGCAAGACACGCTGGCCACCGTGCTCTCCGGCACCAAAGGACTGACGAGCACCTGCGTGCACCAACTCGCCGAGCGCGGCGAGATTGATTTGCATGCGCCGGTGGCCCGCTACTGGCCCGAGTTCGGGCAGGCGGGCAAAAAGGCCATCACCATCGCCATGGTGATCAGCCACCGATCGGGCGTGATCGGTCCGCAGAAGCCGATGCCATGGCAGCAAATCGCCGATTGGGACCTTGTCTGCGAACGGCTCGCGGCCGCCCAACCGTGGTGGGAGCCGGGCACCGCGCAGGGCTACCACATGTTCACCTTCGGTTTCATCCTCGGCGAGGTGTTCCGTCGGGTCACCGGCTGCACGGTTGGTCAGTACCTTCGCACCGAAATCGCCGAGCCGCTGGGTATCGATGTGCACATCGGTCTGCCCGTCAGCGAACATCACCGGTGCGCCGATCCGGTGAACAAGCCGCGCTTCCGCGAGTTGCTGGCCGCCGCCCAGGCCCCGGCATGCCCCATCAGGCTGGACGAGCATCCGAAGGCGGGGCTGTCCGTTGGGATGGGCTTTGTTCCCGACGACGAACTTGGCTCCAACGACCGGAAGTTGTGGCTGCAGCTCGAGTTTCCCGCCAACAACGGGCAGGTGTCGGCGCTGGGAATGGCGACCTTCTACAACGCGCTCGCCCAGGAGAAGCTGCTCAGCCGCCGCCACATGGAACTGGTGCGGGTGCCGCAGGGCGGCTTCGAGAGCGATCTGGTGCTCGGCCCTCGGGTCGCCGACCACGGCTGGGGGCTGGGCTACATGCTCAACCAGCGCTGTCTGAACGGGCCCAACCCGCGGATCTTCGGCCACGGCGGATTGGGCGGTTCGTTCGCGTTCGTCGACCTGGAACACCGGATCGGCTACGCGTATGTGATGAACCACTACGACGCCACCAAAGCCAGCGCCGACCCGCGCAGTGTCGCCCTGTCCGACGAGGTTTACGCCGCGCTCGGGGTCAAGAAGGGCTGACCGGACGGCTCACCAAGCGGCTGCCAGCTGATGCTGCGCCTGCCAGTCGGCTGACCTCACAAAACCGCACCTGCCGAATCGACGTCGGCAGGTGCGGTTATGCACATCTGATCTTGTTAGGCGAACGTTACGAGAGCCTTGTCAGGCCAGTTGGGGCAAAGTGGTCGCAGCGATCGGCCCTAAGACCACTGAGACGCTCACCCAGGAGGCGGAGGTCCCCATCCCGGTCCCGGCGGAGGCGGAGGCGGTGGTCCCCATCCCGGTCCCGGCGGAGGCGGTGGTCCCCATCCCGGTCCACCCGGTCGCCAGTTGTCGTGGCAGTGCCCCCAGTCCCAGTTATCGCCCCACCCGGGATCCCAGTAGTCACCCGGGCACCATTGCGGGAATGGACCGGGCTGGGCTTGAGCGTCAGTTGCGGCACCCAAACCGGCCAACCCTAAGCCCGCGGCGATGACGGCTGCTGCTGCGGTAATACGTGCGATTTTTTTTCACCCCGGCAGGTTACCCGGAGAGCTTCATTTGTGAAACCACGCAGGGCCTGTGGGTTTTTCGACCCGGCGCGTTCCGCCGGCCAACATCGGCGGGTGCCTGCCGAGCTAGGTTCTGCTCCGACCGTGACGCGCAGGCCTACTAGTAAGCAAAGTGACGGTCGCGGATTCGCCGCGACCGTCGCTTGCGCTGATAGTGGTGCTAGTGGCCGTGGTCGTCAGGCCCGCCCGGCCCGTGGTCGCCAGGCCCGCCCGGCCCGTGGTCGCCAGGCCCACCGGGGCCAGGGTGCCAGTCGCCAGGCCCACCGGGGCCAGGGTGCCAGTCGCCGGGTCCACCGGGGCCAGGGTGCCAGTCGCCAGGTCCGCCGGGGCCGCCCCAGTAATCACGGCCGTGGTCGGGTCCATCGATGTCGCGGTGGTGATCGTCGTGGCAGTAGCCCCAGTCCCAGTTCCAGCCCCAATCGGGGTCCCAGGGGTCACCCGGGCACCAGTGATAATCCGGGAAGGACCCGAGTGGTTGGGCCACAGCGTCGGCTGCGGCACCCAAACCAGCCAGTCCCAATCCGGCGGTCGCCATGGCTGTCATTGCGGCAAGCTGAGCGAACTTTTTCACGAGGACGTTCGTACCAGACCGTCCTATGAACGAGCTATGAAGGCGGACGACGGCAGAACGCCCGGCCGCCAGCCGGTGCCGAACGGGGGCTCTCACCGCTGACACCGGGGACACCAGAACACATTGCGGCCTTCCAGTTCGGCGGCCTGAATCCTTGCCCCGCACACCCGACACGGTTCGCCGGCGCGGCGGTATACGTAGGTGCGCGGCCGGTCGGGCAGGTATGCCGGCGGTCCGTGGTCGTGTTCGGCGCGGACGACGATGATCTTGCCACGACGTAGGCCGACCCTCATCAGCGCCACCAGGTCTGTCCATGCCGCGTCGAATTCTGCCTCGCTGATCGCCCGGCCGTGCCGGTACGGGTCGATGCCGTGACGGAATAGCAGCTCGTTGCGGTAGACGTTGCCGACACCGGCGATGACGGTCTGGTCCATCAGCAGCGCGGCAATAGGCTTGCGGGACTTCGTGATCCGTGCCCACGGCCACGCCGGATCGGCACCGCGGCGTAGCGGGTCGGGTCCTAGCCGAGACACCACCTCGGCGACCTGGGCATCGTCCAGCAGATCGCACATTGTGGGTCCGCGCAAGTCGGTACCGTACTCAGCGCCGACCATGCGCATCCGCACCTGACCGACCGGGGCGGGCATCGCAGCGCCGGGCGGACGTGCCCATTCGGTGAAGGTGCCGTAGAGACCAAGGTGCACGTGCACAGTCGGGCCGTCGTCATAGTGGTGGAAAAGATGTTTGCCCCAGGCGCTGGCGCGCCGCAGCACCCGGCCATCCACGGCAGCGGCAGACGTGGCGAACCGGCCCTGCGGGCTGGACACCGCGACCGGTGAACCGGCGAACCGGCGCTGGTGTAGCCGGGCCAGGCGGTGCAGAGTATGCCCTTCGGGCACGGTCGTCAGGTGTCAGCGCCGGGCACCGGCGGCGCTATGTGGGTTCGTTCGTATTTGCTGAGGATGTCGATACGCCGTTGATGCCGTTCGGCTTTCGACCACGGCGTGGCCACGAAGGCGTCGACGATGGCCAGTGCTTCGGGAACGGTGTGCATGCGGCCGCCGATACCGATCAACTGCGCATTGTTGTGTTCACGGGCCAGCGTCGCGGTCTCGACACTCCACGCCAGCGCGCACCGCACCCCGGGCACCTTGTTGGCGGCGATCTGCTCGCCATTGCCGGATCCGCCCAGCACGATGCCCAGGCTGCCCGGCTCGGCCACCGTGCGCGAAGCAGCGGCGATGCAAAACGCCGGGTAGTCGTCGTCGGCCTGGTAGCTGAACGCGCCGCAGTCGATCGGCTCGTGTCCGGATTTCTTCAGGTGCTCGATGATCTGCTGCTTAAGGTCGTAGCCGGCGTGGTCAGAACCCAGGTAGACACGCATGCCCGACATTGTGCCGGAAGCCCGGTCCTGCCCGAGCGGACCGCGGATAACGCCGGCCCTTAGTCGAATTCCGGTCGCTCGGTGCGGGTTCGCTTCAGCTCCCAGAAATGCGGGTAGGACCCGAAGGTCACCGAGGCGTCCCAGAGCTTGCCGGCGTCTTCGCCGCGGGGAATCTTCGACAGCACCGGGCCGAAGAACGCCACCCCGTTTACGTGGATGGTCGGCGTGCCCACGTCGTCACCCACGGCATCCATCCCCTCATGATGGCTCTTGCGCAGCGCCTCGTCGTAGGCGTCACTGTCCGCGGCCTTGGCCAGCTCGGCCGGTAGCCCCGCTTCGGCGAGCGACTGCTTAATGACGTCGTCGAGGTCTTTGTTGCCCTCGTTGTGAATGCGGGTGCCCATCGCGGTGTACAGCGGCCCCAAGACCTCTGGGCCGCGAGCCTGCTCGGCGGCGATCGCCACCCGCACCGGTCCCCAGGCCTTCTTGATGCCCTCCCGGTACTCCTCGGGCATATCGCGGCCCTCGTTGAGCACCGCCAGGCTCATCACGTGGAAATTGGTCTCGATATCGCGAACCTTCTCCACCTCAAGGATCCAGCGCGAGGTGATCCAACACCACGGGCACAGCGGATCGAACCAGAAATCGGCTCTGGATTTCTGGGGAGACTTTTCGGGCATGGCAGGGTTCCTCTCGTCGACGGCCGGATCACCCTCCACCACAACCGTAGCCGCACTAAGCGTGTTCCCGCCCTCGGACTAAGTTGAGCACGTGGCCCTTCCCAACCTCACCCGCGATCAGGCCGTCGAACGCGCCGCCCTCATCACCGTCGACAGCTACCGGATCAACCTGGACTTGACCGACGGCGGCGGCGGGCCGGGTGAGCGCACCTTCCGGTCGGTGACCACCGTGGAGTTCGACGCGCTCGCCGGTGCTGACACCGTCATCGACATCGCCGCCGACACCGTGCACAGCGCCACCCTCAACGGGCGTGAACTCGACGTCTCCGGTTACGACGAGGCCACCGGCATTCCGCTGCGCGGGCTGGCCACGCACAACGTCGTCGTCGTCGACGCCGACTGCCGCTACTCGAACACCGGCGAAGGCCTGCACCGCTTCGTCGACCCGGTGGACGACGAGGTCTACCTGTATTCCCAGTTCGAAACCGCCGATGCCAAACGCATGTTCGCCTGCTTCGACCAACCCGACCTCAAGGCCATGTTTGACATCACGGTGACCGCGCCCGAGCAATGGCAGGTGATCTCCAACGGGGCCACCGCGAGCGTCGAGAACGGTGTGCACTGCTTCGCCACCACGCCGCGGATGAGCACTTACCTGGTGGCGCTGGTCGCCGGGCCATACGCCCACTGGGACGATACCTATACCGACGAGCACGGCGACATCCCGCTGAGGCTGTTCTGCCGGGCTTCGCTGGCCGAGTTCATGGACGCCGAGCGGCTGTTCACCCAAACCAAGCAGGGATTCGGCTTCTACCACAAGCACTTTGGCGTGCCCTACGCGTTCGGCAAATACGACCAGTTGTTTGTTCCCGAATTCAACGCGGGCGCGATGGAAAACGCCGGCGCCGTTACATTTTTGGAGGACTACGTCTTCCGCAGCAAGGTCACCCGGGCATCCTACGAGCGGCGCGCCGAGACGGTGCTGCACGAGATGGCACACATGTGGTTCGGCGACCTGGTCACCATGCGATGGTGGGATGACCTGTGGCTCAACGAATCGTTCGCCACCTTCGCCGCGGTGCTCTGCCAAAGCGAAGCAACGGAATTCACCCACGCCTGGACCACGTTCGCCAACGCCGAGAAGTCATGGGCCTATCGGCAGGACCAGCTACCGTCGACGCACCCGATCGCGGCCGACATCCCCGACCTGGCCGCCGTCGAAGTCAACTTCGACGGCATCACCTACGCCAAAGGCGCCAGCGTGCTCAAACAACTGGTGGCCTACGTCGGGCTGGAGAACTTTCTCGCCGGGCTGCGCGACTACTTCAAAGCCCACGCATTCGACAACGCCACGTTCGGCGACCTGCTGGCCGCGCTGGAGAAGGCGTCGGGCCGCGATCTCTCCGACTGGGGGCAACAGTGGCTCAAGACGACCGGCCTTAACACGCTGCGGGCCGATTTCGACGTTGACACCGACGGTCGGTTCACCCGGTTCGCGGTGACCCAGGGCGGCGCCGAGCCGGGCGCCGGTGAGACCAGGGTGCACCGCCTCGCGGTCGGGATCTACGACGACGACGGTGCCGGCCGGTTGGTGCGGGTGCATCGCGAAGAGCTTGACGTCGTCGGTACGAGTACGGAAGTGCCTGCGCTGGCTGGGGTTTCGCGCGGGAAGCTAATCCTGGTCAACGACGACGACCTGACCTACTGCTCGCTGCGGCTGGACCCGGAGTCGCTGGGCACCGCGCTGCAGCGCATCGCCGACATCGCCGAGCCGCTGCCGCGCACGCTGGCGTGGTCGGCGGCCTGGGAGATGACCCGCGAGGCCGAATTCCGCGCCCGCGATTTCGTGTCGCTGGTATCGCGCGGTGTCGTCGCCGAAACTGATGTCGGGGTGGCACAGCGGCTGCTGATGCAGGCACAGACGGCCCTGAGTTCCTACGCCGAGCCGGGCTGGGCCCGCTCGGATGGTTGGCCGGCATTCGCTGACCGGCTGCTGGAGCTGGCCCGCGGCGCCGACGCAGGATCGGATCACCAGCTGGCCTTCGTCAACGCGCTGTGCTCGTCGGTGCTCTCGACCCGGCATGTGGTGGCGCTGGCGGACCTGCTCGACCACGACCCGGCCGACCTGGGGTTGGTAGGCCTGGAGGTCGACACCGACCTGCGCTGGCGCATCGTGACCGCACTGGCCACCGCCGGCGATATCGACGCCGACGGCCCCGAAACGCCGTTCATCGACGCCGAGGTGCAACGCGACCCGACAGCTGCCGGCAAACGGTACGGCGCCCAGGCCTCGGCGGCACGACCGCAATTCCAGGTCAAGGACAGGGCGTGGACCGAGGTGATTGAGGACGACACCCTGCCCAACGTCGTCGGCCGGTCGATCATCGCTGGCATCGTCGCGCCCGGGCAGGGCGAGCTGCTCAAGCCGTTCACCGCGCGCTACTTCGAGGCGATACCCGGAGTGTGGGAACGGCGCTCCAGCGAAGTGGCGCAAACAGTGGTGGTCGGGCTGTATCCGTCCTGGGATATCAACGACGACGGTATCGCCGCCGCCGACGAGTTCCTGGCCGCTCCGGAACCGCCGCCAGCGTTGCGCCGGCTGGTGATCGAGGGCCAAGCGGGAGTCAAACGGGCGCTGAAGGCCCGCAGGTTCGACGCCGACTAAGTCCACCTGACCCGCGAGCTCGGCTACTTGCTCGGCCCGCCTCGGCGTGACGGCTACAACGCGCACCGTTGTGGCGAGGAACGGCATTTCCGTCGCTCCCGGGGAATATCCGCCCTTGTCGGGCAGTCGTAACGTGGCATGAAACTCCACCCCACCGCTCGCGACCTCATCGGATCTGGCGCGGACGCCACGCTCGTTACGCTCAACTCCGACGGCAGCCCGCACGCAACCGTGGTCTGGGTGGCCCTTCAGTCCACGCCAGACGACGACGAACTTGTCACCGCCCATCTGACCGAACACCAGAAGGTCCGCAATGTCCGTCGCGACGGGCGGGTGGCGCTGACCGTCCTCTCCCCCGACCGTGGCGAGGCGATGCGACCCTACCTGGCCATCACCGGGACAGGCCGGATCGTCGAGGGCGGTGCACCGGAGCTACTCAGAGAACTCGCCAAGACGATGACCAGCCCCGGCATTAAGTTCCCGCCGGATAACGCGCCGCCGGGATTTCTCACCCGCATCCAGATCGACAAGGTCGGCGGTATGGGGCCGTGGACATCCTGACCCGTCAAGACACCCGCTAGGGCGGGGAGATGCCAGCGCTGAGAACCCGGATCGCGCTGATCAGCCCGTCCATCAGGTTGCCCTGCTGAAACGCCGACGCCGCAGCCGCCACCCCCAGTGGTGCGGCCGACTCGGTGCCACGACCCCGCACATCCGCACCATAAACCACCTCGATCGCATGCTGGTTTGGTGAAACCGCAAGCAGCACAGCGTTATTCGGCGTGGATATGTTGCCCAGGATCTCACGGGCCCGCGAGGCGGTGTCGTTGCCCAGGTCGCCGATGTAGACGGCGAACCGCGCCTTGGACGCCCGCGATCCGTACGTCAGCGCGTCGTCCAGGGTGACGAGGTCTTTGATGGGGAACGGGTAGTGCACCGATACCTCGCCGGGCTCGGTGACCCCAGAGATCCGTCCGCTGGACGTGACCACAAAGCCGTTCGGCAGCTCGGTGGGCTGGATCGTCGCGACCTCACCACTTACCACTGGCCCCGCCCCCCACGCTGAAGTCGGATGTGCCATCTCCGTGGTGGCCGTCGCCGACATCTTCGTCGGTAGCGGCCCACAGAATCGGCGGATGCGTCCACTGCTCCGACAACTTGTAGGTCGCCGGGTGGGGTCCCTTGCGGGACCAGATCAGCGCCACCAGCACGACCACCAGCAACAGGGGGATACCCACAAAGTAGAGGTGGATCGCCATCATGCTCACGACGCAAACCGTATCCCACCGAGGAGAGATCGGTGCACTAAGCCGCTGAGCCCGATTGCCCGGCTCCTCCTCGGGCCATCGCGCGGCCCGCATCGTCGCCGGCTCAGCCCCAATTGCCCGGCTCTTCCTCGGGCCATCGCGCGGCCCGCATCGTCGCCGGCTCAGCCCCAATTGCCCGGCTCCTCCTCGGGCCATCGCGCGGCCCGCATCGTCGCCGGGCTACGCCGCGCCTTCACCGAGGTAGCGCGCCCACGACGGGTCCAGCTCTTTGACCGTCGACAACAGTCGCCAATGCTCTCCCCTCGGCGGCATCGGCATCCGGTGCAGTGTCCAGCCAAGTTCGGCCAACAGCCGGTCGCCCTTGCGGTGGTTGCACGTCGAGCAGGACGCGACACAGTTTTCCCAGGAGTGATCGCCGCCGCGGCTGCGCGGCACGACATGGTCGACGGTGTCGGCCTTGGCCCCGCAGTAGACACAGCAGAAGCGGTCGCGGTGCATCAGCGCGGCCCGGGTCAGCGGGACACGAGCTCGGTAGGGCACCCGGACATAGGACCGCAGCCGGATGACCGAGGGCACCACGATCGACCTGGTCGCCGAGTGGATCACCGGCCCGGATGGGTCGTCGTGCACCACCTCGGCCTTGCCGCAGATCAGCATAATGATCGCCCGGCGCACCGGCAACGCGGTCAGCGGCTCATAGGTGGAGTTCAGCAGCAGCACCCGGCGACGATTCCAGATCGATCCGCTCTCGTGCCGGATGGGCGGATGGGTGTCGACACTGTGCAGGCATGACGCGGTCGCGGGCCCGGTTAGGGCTGCCGCGGCACCGGAGCTTCGGTGGCCGCGGCGTTTCTTGCGCTGCGCCATAGGTCCTCCGCGGAACAGTCCACCATGATTTGCCACCGACTGCACGCCAATTTGGGGTGTGTGCGCAGTGTCAATCCGGTGAACATGGGCTGCTCGGTTCCATCCTTGCGTCGGCAAGCCGCCGATCGACAAGGTCCGGCATCAACCGGCCGTTCGTGGATAATACCTCGCCATGGCTGACACTCCTGACCTGGGCCCGGACCCGAGTGAGGCCCTCCGGACAGGGAGAATGCCCGGATCCAGACCGCGCTGTCAGCCATGACTGACTGTGTCGCGGGGATGCAGGACCTAGAAAGCAAAAAATCTGAGATCGAAACAGCCGCCCGCAACGAAGGTTTCGTCGTCGACGACGAAGGCTGTGTCAGCGTCGGGCCACACCGCGAGCGCTCGGGCGAGGTGAGCGACGATGCTGACACGCGGCGCGCCCGTTATGAGCATCGCATCATGTCGGCACTGGCCGATATGGCTCAGCTACAGGAGCACACGGTGGCCACCATATGCGACGCTTAGGGGCCGACGAGCGCGGAATGCCGTGGGCCATTTGCGAATGCGCCCGGGCCGGATTTGACCTGAGCGGCTCGTTCGAAGCCGGCGCACAGCTGCCGCCGTCACCGCTGCGAGACCTGATGGAACGGCTCGCCTCCGACATGGCACGTGCCAACCGGCGGTTTGGCCAAACCCCTCCACGAGGGCTGAACCGAAAACGCACTTGATACGCGGCGACACCGCCGACGAGCGCGTCCGAACGCGTAGCAGACGGTATAGCAAGCAGGACGCACAGCCCCCGCCGCGCGGCGACCTCCCTCGCGATGGCCCACAATGGAGGCGATGGAACGGGTACAACAGCAGTCCTTCTACGACGCCGTCGGCGGCGCTGAGACCTTCCGCGCGATCGTGTCGCGGTTCTACGAGCTGGTCCCCGAGGACGAGATCCTGCGCCGGGTATACCCCGAGGACGACCTGGCAGGCGCCGAGAAACGGTTGCGGATGTTCCTCGAGCAGTACTGGGGTGGTCCGCGAACGTACTCCGAACAGCGCGGCCATCCTCGGCTGCGAATGCGGCATGCGCCGTTCCTGATCTCGCCGATCGAGCGCGACGCGTGGTTGCGGTGCATGCACGTCGCAGTGGCCTCCATCGACTCGCACACCCTCGACGACGAGCACCGTAAGGAGTTGCTCGACTACCTCGAAATGGCCGCTCACTCGTTGGTCAACTCGATGTTTTGATGGGGGAGCCGACGGCTGACCCGCACGGCGCCGCTGGTGCGGCGTGGTGGTCTCATGCCGTGTTCTACCAGGTCTATCCGCGGTCGTTCGCCGACAGCAACGGCGACGGGGTGGGCGACCTGGACGGGGTGGCGGGCAGGCTGGACTACCTGAGGGCGCTCGGCGTCGACGCGATCTGGATCAACCCTGTCGCGGTCTCACCGATGGCCGACCACGGCTACGACGTCGCCGATCCCCGTGACGTCGATCCGCTGTTCGGCGGGATGGCCGCGCTCGAGCGGCTGATCGCCGCGGCCCACCAGCGGGGCATCAAGATCATCATGGACGTGGTGCCCAACCACACCAGTTCCCAGCACCCGTGGTTTCAGGCGGCGCTGGCCGCCGGCCCGGGCAGCGCCGCACGCGAGCGCTACATCTTCCGCGACGGTCGCGGGCCGAGTGGGCTGAGGCCGCCCAACAACTGGGTATCGGTACACGGCGGGTCGGCCTGGACGCGGGTCACCGAGCCGGACGGCAATCCGGGTCAGTGGTATCTACACCTGTTCGATGCCGAGCAGCCCGACCTGAACTGGGACAACCCGGAGGTGTTCGACGATTTCGAGAAAACCCTGCGGTTCTGGCTGGACCGCGGCGTCGACGGTTTCCGCATCGACGTCGCGCACGGGATGGCCAAGCCGCCGGGGCTGCCGGATATGAAGTCCCTCGACAACCGGCTGCTGCGCGACGACAATGACGACCCCCGGTTCGACCAGCCGAACGTGCATGCGATCCACCGGGATATCCGCAGGGTCGTCGACGACTATCCGGGCACGCTGACCATCGGAGAAGTGTGGGTCCTTAACAACGCCCGGTGGGCCGAGTATCTGCGCTCCGACGAACTGCACCTCGGCTTCAATTTCCGGCTGGCGCAAGCCGACTTCGACGCCGCCGAGATCCGCGACGCGATCGAAAACACGCTGGCGGCCGCGGCGATCGAAGATGCCACGCCGACCTGGACGCTGGCCAACCACGATGTCGGCCGGGAGGTGACTCGCTACGGCGGCGGCGAAGTCGGACGAGCGCGGGCGCGGGCGACGGCGATGGTGATGCTCGCCCTGCCGGGCACGGCGTTCATCTACAACGGTCAGGAGCTGGGATTGCCCGATGTGGAGTTGCCCGACGAGGTGTTGCAGGACCCGACGTGGGAGCGCTCGGGACACACCAAACGCGGCCGCGACCGCTGCCGGGTTCCGATACCGTGGTCGGGTGAGGCTCCCCCGTTCGGGTTCTCGACGAACGCCGACACCTGGTTGCCGATGCCGCCGGAATGGGCGGGACTGACTGTCGAAAAGCAGCTTTCCGATGCTGACTCGACATTGTCATTCTTCCGGCGAGCACTCGAATTACGCAGGGCGCGTGCGGAATTCTCGGGTGACCGAATCGACTGGCTGGCCGCGCGGCGCGGTGCGCTGATATTTCGGCGTCGTGGCGGTCGGCTGGTGTGCGCGCTGAATGCCGGTAAGCGGCCGATGGCACTGCCAGACGGGGAAGTGATCTTGGCCAGCGCCCCGTTGGTTGACGGTCGATTGCCGCCGAACGCCGCGGCGTGGCTCGTCTGACGGCCTTGCTTGTGGCTATGGCCCGCCGACCAAAAAGGTGAATTGACCGGCGCATATGCGGTAGTAGCTTTACCGACAACTCGGGAAAGGGGTAGCGATGTTCGTCGACACCGGATTGCTGCACTCGGGAGCCAGCGATTCCTGCCGCGCCAGCTCACGCGCCGACGACGGGGCCAACCACCTGGCGCGGACGTCGCCGGTGGCGGGGATGTTCGGTGACTTCCCCGCAGCGCACGAGTTCCGCGAGGCCATCGGCATGGCGCGTGCTCACCACGCCACCAGGCTGCGGGCCCATCAGGAGATACTCAGCAACGTCGGTGACAAGGCCCGTACGGCCGCGGCCGATTTCACCGCGATGGAGCAGCACAACGCGGCGGCGTTGCGGGCAGCCCGGTGCAACTCCGCTACATAAGCGTCCCGTTGCTGATCGCCGAGGCCGGTGGCGACCCCTGGGCGGTCAACAAAAGCCTGCAGGCTGGTCGGCCCGCGCAGATCGCCGATTTGGCGCAAGCGTTTCATAACGCGGGTCAACGCACCAAAGACGCCGACACCGCCTTCGGTCAGGCACGCGAGCGTTTCGAGAAATCCTGGAATCGGGACAACGGCGAGCACCCGATCAACGACTCCGCCGAAGTGCAGCGCGCCACCCAGACCCTGGGGTTGCAGGCCGCACAACTGCCCAACATCGCCGTCGATCTGGAAAACGTGGCGGCTGCGTTGGCCGAGGCGCAACGATCTGGCGGCGGGCAGATCGCGACTTTGGAGACTCGACTGGAAACACTCGACGACTGGATCGGCCAAGCCGAAAACCTGATCCGCCAAGACGACACCCTGCTCGCTCAAGCTAGCAACGAGGACGATATATCCGCTCTCAAAGCGGATATATCGCGGCTTCAACAATACATATCGGACTGTGAACACGAAGCCATTGACGACACCAAAGCAACCCTGGGCCAAGTCGACCACACTCGCGACCAGTATTCGGATACGCTGCAGAATTCGTTAACCAACCTGCGAACCGATGGGTACGACCCTGCGAGTATCCGAGCGTTCGATGCGCCGGAATCCCCTGCGAAACCGGAAGACGCAAACCAACTTCCGCCACCGGGCACTAGCGCCAAAGACGTCAACAAGTGGTGGAATTCGCTTAGCCAGGAACAAAAAGACCGGGTGATCGCCGCACACCCGCCAGAGTTAGGTAACCTCGATGGCATTCCGGTCGAGGCACGCGACGCGGTCAATCAGAAGGTGATGAACGACGACATACAACGGGTGGAGAACGTCGCCAAACAGCACAGGGTGTGTCCCGACGATGTGGTCAACAATCCGGCGACCTACGGGCTCTCGGCCACTGACATCACCCGCTACATAAACGCGACGAAGGTCAGGGACGGACTCGACTTCAACGGGGAGAAAGGCCCCGATGGAAAGCGGAAGAACCCGGTATTCCTTCAGACCTATGAGCCTGAGAAGTTCGGTGGCCAGGGCAGGGCGGCCATCGCCATCGGCAATCCCGATAAGGCCGACAACACGACTGTCCTTGTCCCCGGCGTCGGCAATAGCGTTCGCGACGGCTATCTGATTAGGCCGGATGGCCTAAATGTTTACAAAGAAACTGTGGCGGCCGATCCAGGAAAAAGCACGTCGGTCATGATATGGATGGGCTATGACGCACCCAACAGTCTCACCGACGGGCGGGTGCTGCGCCCCGATCTGGCGCGGGAGGGCGGAGCGTTGCTGGCCTCCGATGTCAACGGCCTCGAGTTGACCCACGTCGGTAGCGCCGACTCCCATGTCACGGCGATCGGACATTCCTACGGTTCCACAACGGTAGCCGACGCCGCGGCCGGCTTTGGTATGCACGCCAACGACGTCGTTCTGGTCGGCTCACCGGGGACAGATTTGGCTCACAGCGCCGCTGACTTCCACCTGCGCGATGGCGGCCACGTATATGTGGGAGACGCATCGGACGACCCAATCACCTACTCGCGATACCTTGAGAAATATGTGGAGAATCAAGCACCAGGGAGTGCCGCGCTCGGGTTCGGGCTGGGCACCGACCCCGCCGTCGACAGATTCGGGTCCACCCGCTTCAAAGCCGAGGTGCCGAGCATGACGTGGCCGTGGCAGGACCACAGCCAATACTTCACCCACGGCACTGAATCCATCTACAGCATCGCCGACATCGCCTCCGGCCACGGTGCAGATTTGCAACAACACGGCATGACAGCACCGCACCGCGGCGAGTACGGCCTCCCAGACCGGGTGGACCCGGAGCTGCCGCGCCCGGGAACGGGTGGTCACTATCACACAGCAGTGCCAACCACGGAGAAACCCCGATGACGATAATCCGGGGAGTGATGGCAGCCGCAGTGGTGGCCTTCGCGGCGATCCTTCAGGGATGCGGAGTGGTGGGCTTGGTGAAGTATGGACAGTGGGGGCTAGTTCCGATGACACCCGAAGAATCCAAAGCGCAGGTTGTCGACGCCGCGCGCGATATCGTCCACACGCTAGGACTTCGCGACGTCGGCGCGGTGTTTCAACGCATGTCCTGCAACGATCAGAACGAGCCGCCGTGCCGGGCGCAGCTCTCGATCGATTACCCGCATCCTCCAACGTATGAAGAGTCCCAAGCTCAAGTTGCGGCGATGGTCGAACAACTTCGGCGCAACGGATGGGAAGGGGATCCAGGCTTCCACAGTCACGGCGCAGTGGTACAGAAAAACAACGTGGTGGCGGAGTTCGTCCCATACCACCCGAAACAAACCGTTGGTGGCATCACCCTGTTTGGTGAATGCCGTGACATCACTACTAAAAAAAGCACCATGCAGGAGGTTTTGCCTCCAAGCGAGTTGCAATAACGCCAAAGAGAATCCTCATACCCGACGAGAAGCCCGGCCGCTAATGCCGGATATGGCTAAGGCAGTGGAAACCGCGTCGCGCACTATCGCCGCCTTGGTGGTCGGCGAAGATCGCCGCCGACCGCCATGCTGAACGTCCGAATGCATCCCACTTTGGTACCGTTTTGGTATGAGCATTCAGATCGCCGTTCGGCTACCCGATGACATCGTCGCCTACCTCGACCGCGAGGTCAGCGAGAAGCGCGCACCGAGCCGCGCGGCGGTCGTGGTACGAGCCCTCGAACGCGAGCAGCGCCGCCAGATCGCCGCCCGCGACGCCGCTATCCTCTCCGCCACCGAGCCCGACCACGACCTCGACGCACTTGCCGAATACAACGCAAAACTGGCTCTCGACATCGATTGATGCGGCCGATCCACCTCGCCCATCTTGACAAGACGCGACCCGTCGTGATCCTGACCCGCGAACTCGTCCGGCCGCACTTGACTCGCGTGACTGTTGCGCCCATCACCGCTGCCGTTCGCGGCCTGTCCACCGAGGTCGTCGTTGGTACCCAGAATGGACTTGACCAGACGTCTGTCGTCAGCTGCGACAACATCACTACAATCCCGACAAACGCAATAGGACGCCACATCGGCTACCTGCTGCCCGATCAGGAACCGGTTCTCTCACAAGCAATCCGGGCAGCGTTCGACCTCGACTAAAGCACAGTTCACCGCAACACCAGCGCCGGGTCGCCGCGACGGCGATACACCGAGCCGAACCGGGCGTCGATCCGCAACCACGCCGGCAGGATCCGGACCCGGACGATCTCGTCGGCGTCGACAGCCTCCGGCGATTGCGGCAGGAAACCCATTGCGGTCAAAGCGAACACGCAGCGCATGGGTAGGCCCACGCTGACGTCGGCCGAGCTGACTCGAACCACTTCCTGATCCAGCAGCGAGACCGGCGGGCCATGAGAACTGCTGTGCTCCTTGGCGAGTTGCGCACCGCGCTGCGCCAGATCGAGCATCACCCGCGCTGGCACGTCATCCACATGCCTAAAACCAGTCGCCGGGGGCAATGCACCCCGCCACGCGGAATCCATGGGGAAACCGGGGTCGACATAGCCCGAGGCGTCCATCGCGGCCAGCCCGCGCGCCAATTCGTTTGCGCCGACGGACAAGTCGTTGGGCCGCACGGTGCCGGCCACCACCCGGCTCGCCAGCACATCGAAGCCGGTGGCCACCCATGCCGTCAGCAACCCGCCGGATCGAGCGCGCAGCCGAATCACCGCGGCGTCGTCGAGCCGCAGCGCACGGTCGACGAAGGTGGCCAAATCCCTGCGGTCGGCGGCGTCACCCAGCCATAATCCCCGCTCGGCTACCGCAGCCACCGCTGCAGGTACTCCCGATGCTTCGGCGAGAGGCGCACCAGCCGCTGCTCGTCGATATGGACCGCAGCCAACTGGGTTTCGGCGATCACCGCCGGCTTCGAGGAGCGCTCCGCGTTGACCGAGCGCACCTCGTAACCGAGCGTGAAGTCCACCGCCCGTAGCCGTTTCACCCACATGGTCACCTGCAGCGGCGAATCGGCCAGCCGCAGCTGACCTTTGTATGTGACCCGCACATCGGCGATCAACAAGCCGATGGTGGTGATATCGACGCCGAAGGGCTCCCGCAGGAACGGGACGCGAGCCTCTTCGAGAATCGTGACCATGGTCGCGTGGTTGATGTGCTGGTACATGTCGATGTCCGACCAGCGCACCGGGACGGGCGCGACGAATCCGGTGCTCACCCGGCCGGTCCTCGTCCACTCGTCCGTGTCATTCGGCGGATCTGCCGCGCCGCGACCGACAGTGTCGCCAGATCCTTCTGGCCACTCTCGTAGATGTCGGTGAGCGTGCGGCGCGCCCGCTCCACCCGCGAGGCGCTGATGTGTTCCCATTCGCCGATCTTCTCTTCGCCGCTTTCGTCCGGCTCCCCGACAGCGAGCACGTCGAAACACAGCGACCGCAGCGAGGCGTAGATGTCATCGCGAATCGCCAAGCGCGCCAACGAATGCCAGCGGTCGTCGCGGGGTAGCTCGGACACCGCGGTCAAAAGCCCGTCGGTGCCCAGGTGGTCCATCAAGGCGAAATAGGTGTCGGCAACCTCGGCGGCGTCGATGTCGGCGATGTCGCCGATGTCGATGATGTCGAGCAGGCTGTAGCGGTACAGGCCGACGGCGACCAGGTAAGCCAAATCTTCGGGAACGCCCTGCGCGGCGAATTCCCGCGCTTCCTTTTCGACGATGGCCTTGTCGTCACCGCGCAGCCACTCCGACATGCGCGGCGTCAGCGCCCTGACCTTCTCGGCGAATCGGTTGATCTCAGCGCCGACAGCCAGCGGCTGGGGACGGTAGTTGAGCAGCCAGCGTCCGGCACGGTCGATCAGCCGACGGGTATCCAGCGCCATCCGGTCGGAGACCGCGACCGGCACGTCGGCCGCGCGGATCCGCCGCCACAGCTCCCCCACCCCGAAGATGGCATCGGTGGCGACGTAAGTGCGCACCGCGTCGACTGGCTTGACCCCGACGTCTTCGGCGATCCGGAACGCATAGGTGATGGCGGCGGTGTCCACCAAATCGTTGACCAGCATGGTGGTGACGATCTCGCGGCGCAGCTGATGCGAGCGGATCTCCGGGGTGAACCGATCGCGCAGCGGTGACGGGAAGTAGCGCGGCAATCGAGACGCGAACACATCCTGATCCGGCAGGTCGGTGGCCAACAGCTCGTCTTTGAGCGCCAGCTTGACGTGCGCCATCAATGTCGCGAGCTCGGGCGACGTGAGCCCGATGCCGGCCTCGGCTCGCCGGCGAATCTCCTTCTCCGACGGGAGGCCCTCGAGTTCGCGGTTGAGCCCACGTTCGGCTACGAACTCCTTGATCTGGCGCTCCTGCGCGTTGAGCAGGCTCGCCGCGTTGGCACGGCTGGTGCCCATCAAGTCGTTCTGGTCGGCGTTGTCGGCCAGCACCAGCTCGGCGACCTCGTCGGTCATCGACTCCAGCAGCGGTGTGCGCTCCTCGGGCTTGACCTTGCCCGCGGTGATCAGCGAGTCGATCAGGATCTTGATGTTGACCTCGTGGTCGGAACAATCCACACCGGCGGAGTTGTCCAGTGCGTCGGTGTTGATCCGGCCACCGCACAAATCGAATTCGACGCGGCCCAGCGGCGTCACACCGAGGTTGCCGCCTTCGGCGATCACCTTGGCGCGCACGTGGTTTGCGTTGACCCGCACCGGATCGTTGGCCCGGTCGCCGACGTCGGCGTCGGACTGGGTTTCCGCCTTGATATAGGTGCCGATGCCGCCGTTGTACAGCAGGTCCACCGGCGCCTGCAGGATCGCCCGAATCAGGTTGGGCGGCGTCATCTCGGTGACGTCGTCGTCGATGCCGAGGGCGGTGCGCACCTGCGGACTGATCGGGATCGCCTTGTGCTCGCGGCTGTACACCCCGCCGCCCTCGCTGATCAACGACTTGTCATAGTCGTCCCAGCTGGACCGGGGCAGTTCGAACAGCCGCCGACGTTCCTGCCACGAGGCCTCGGCGTCGGGGTCGGGGTCCAGGAAGACGTGCCGATGATCGAAGGCGGCGAGCAGCCGGATGTGTTTGGACAGCAGCATGCCGTTGCCGAACACGTCACCGCTCATGTCGCCGATGCCCACAACGGTGAAGTCCTCGGTCTGGGTGTCGACGCCCATTTCCCGGAAGTGCCGTTTGACGGCCTCCCAGGTGCCCCTGGCGGTGATGCCCATGGCCTTGTGGTCGTAGCCCACCGATCCGCCGGAGGCGAACGCGTCGCCCAGCCAGAATCCGTAGGACTTGGCGACGTCGTTGGCGATGTCGGAGAACGTCGCGGTGCCCTTGTCGGCGGCCACTACCAGGTAGGCGTCACCGCCGTCGCGCCGCACCACCTCTGGCGGCGCGTGGACCTCCCGGGTGGCGTGGTCGACGTTATCGGTGACGTCCAGCAGGCCGGAGATGAACAACTGGTAGCAGGCAATGCCCTCGTGGCGGCTGGCGTCGCGGTCCGCTGCGAGGTCGCCGGTGGGCAGTGGCGGGCGTTTGACGACGAACCCGCCCTTGGCGCCGACCGGCACAATGACCGCGTTCTTGACAGCTTGCGCCTTGACCAGCCCCAAGATCTCGGTGCGGAAATCTTCCCGACGGTCCGACCACCTCAAGCCTCCGCGGGCGACTTGACCGAACCTCAGATGCACGCCTTCCACCCGGGGCGAGTACACGAAGATCTCGAACTTGGGGCGCGGCAGCGGAAGCTCGTCGATCAGCTGCGCGTTGAGCTTCAGCGCCAGCACATTCTGGGCACGGGCCGAATTCTCACGTGTCACAAAGTAATTGGTGCGCAGTGTGGCCTGGATCAGCGAAGCGAACGCGCGCAGGACGCGGTCGGTGTCCAGGCTCACCAGGGCGTCGATGTCTGCAACCACCGCGGCGGCGGCCGCTTGCGCGTCACGCCTCTTCGGCGAACTGGAGGGGTCGAACAGCGCCTCGAACAGTGCGACCAATGACCGTGCGGTGTTTGGGTTCTCGTTGAGTACCGATTCGATGTGGGACTGGCTGTAGGGAAAGCCCGCCTGCCGAAGGTATTTCGCGTAGGCGCGCAGCAGTACGACCTGCTGCCAGGTCAACTCCGCGCGCAGCACCAACTCGTTGAACCGGTCGATCTCGACGCGGCGCTCCCAGATGGCGGTGACCGCGTCGGCGACACGCCGTGCGGTTGCTTGCCGCTCGGGACCAGGCGGCGCCAGCGGGACGGTCGGTTGCGGTGTGATCTTGAACTGATAGATCCACACCGGCAGTCCGTCGGGCCGAGTGACGGTGAACGGTCGCTCCTCGAGCACCACGACACCCATGGATTGCAGCATCGGGAGCAGCTGGCTCAATGAGGCGGTTCGCCCGCCCAGATACCAAGTCAGCCGGGCGGTCTCGTCATAGTCGTGTTCGGACAACACCAGCTTGACCGAATCGTCAGTCAGCTCTTCGATAATGGCGATGTCGTTGATGGCATCGGTCGGGGTGACGGTCTGTTTGTAGGCCTCGGAGAACGCCGCCGCGTAGTGCTCGGCCTGGATCTGGCCGACTGAGCCGCTCGCCGCGGCCCCCATCAGCCGGTCCGCCCATGTGCGCGCGGCTTCGGTCAGCAGCGCCTGGATGCGGACTCGGTTGGCCTCCGAGGTGTCGATGTGCGCGCCGTCCGCCAGTCGGACCATGAAATGCAGTAGCGCCCAAGGTGATTCAGTGACGCGAGCGGTGAATTCGAGGCTGGTGCCGCCGAACTCGCGGACCAGGATATCCTCGATCTGCAAGCGCACGGCCGTGGTGTAGCGGTCGCGGGGCAGATAGACCAAGCACGACACGAAGTGCTCGAGCTGGTCGGCGCGCAGGAACAACAGTGCGCGGCGCTGAGATCCGAGATCCACCACGGCTTTCGCCATCGCCAGCAGCCGCTCGGCGCTGAGCGCGAAGAGCTCCGAGCGCGGGACGGTCTGGATGACGTCGAGCAACAGCTGGCCTGGATGGCTGGGGTCGAGGTCGGCCAGCGCGAGCGCGTCGCGAACCCTGCGCGAAATTATCGGGATCTCCAGGACGTCAGCGTTCATGGCGGTGACCGTGAAGAGCCCGATGAAGCGGTGCTCGAGGATGTGGTCTGCGGCGTTTTCGCGGACCGCGATGACGTATGGGTATGCGCCGTAACGCAGATAGCTGGGAACGGTGGTCTGGGCGAGCACCAGCAGTTTGCTGTCGTCGGTCAGCCGGGGGCGAGAGCCCTTGCGCCGGCGCAGCACGCCCAGGCCGCTTGACGCGTCGAGGGCCACGAGTCCGTCAACCACCGGGCAGCGTTGGTAGCCCAGCAGCAGGAAATGCCCGTCGGCCAGCCAGCGCAGTAGTGCCGCGACGTCGTCGCGGTCAGGACCGGGATAGTGGCCTGCGGGATCGGTTTCGAGATCTGCGGCCAGGTCATTGAGCGTGCTCATCATCGCTGCCGAGTCCGCCACGACCCGCCGAACGTCCGCGAGAACGCCGGGCAGCAGGCGTTCGACCTTCGCGAGGGCCTTGTTGTGGACGGACGGCGAGAGCTGGACATGGATCCAGGCCTCGTCGACATGGTCCGGAGTGCCGTCGGTTTTCGGTTCGACGCTCAGCAGCTCCCCCGTCGGACTGCGGCACACCTCGAACACCGGGTTCATGATGGCCGTGTAGGCGACCCCGAGCCGGTGCAGCAGCACGGTGACGGAATCCATCAGCATGCTGCC
>DASPOT010000305.1:0-37234 GCA_035625875.1 Mycobacterium sp.
CGGTTCCGGTGCAGGGCGGCCGGTATCTCGTCGACCACATTGTTGGTGCGCG
Source organism: Mycobacterium sp. (assembly GCA_035625875.1). GTDB lineage: Bacteria > Actinomycetota > Actinomycetes > Mycobacteriales > Mycobacteriaceae > Mycobacterium. Next base: position 53 of record DASPOT010000305.1, read on the forward strand.
CTACCTGGAGGTCGACGGTGCCTACCACGTGCCTTTTTTGACCGAGCCCGACAGGATCCTGGCCGGGATCGAGGAGTTCCTCACCGGCAGCCATGGGGCACCGTCGCCGTTACATCGTGCCCTGCGCACGGTGTTGTTCACCGATATTGTCGCGTCGACGCAACACGCCGCGGCGGCGGGCGACGAGCGGTGGCGTGCGGTGCTGCAGCGCTTTGGTGAGATCACCGCCGACCTCGCGGAACGTTTCGGCGGCACGGTGGTCAAGAGCACCGGCGATGGCCACCTCGCCACGTTTGACGGTCCGACGCAGGCCATCTGCTGCGCGGAGGCGTTGCGCGGGGACGCCGAGACGCTAGGCGTCCAGATCCGCGCCGGCATCCATACCGGCGAGTGCGAACTGCTGGACGCCGACATTGGGGGGATCGCGGTACACATCGCGGCGCGCATCTGCGGCCAGGCCGGCGCCGGGGAAATCCTGGCCTCGCGCACCGTGCGTGACCTGGTTGTCGGCTCGGGGACGGGCTTCGAGGACCGCGGCAGCGTCGAGTTGCGTGGTGTGCCCGGCAGCTGGCAACTGCTGGCGGTCGATCGCCACGGCGCGCGGGCAGGATCGGCCGAGGCGGAACTAGCGTCAACACCCACCCCCGGCCCTCGGACCGCGATGCGCCGCTCGGACCGCGCAGTGGAGGTGATGGCCAGGCGCACACCGTGGATCCTCCGCGGGATGGCGCGCCTCACCCCAGCCACCCGTCGCAGCTGAACAGCCGGAGTCAGCGCGCTTGGAGGCGTCTGAGTCCACGACATCGTTGACAGGTGAGTCGCATTCAGATGCCACCGGCGCCGACACCCCAGTGCTGGCAAACGACCCGACATTCACGAGATGTCTCGGTTGTACCGATCTGCACCGCCGGGACCGCGACGCGGCCTGGCCCGCGGTCGCCGCGCAGCTGCGGGACATCGTCGGTACCGCCGACCGGGCCACCCTGCTGGCAACCGCAGCACTGGCGCTCAGTCAAGTCAACCGGGTGATCGGAGCGGTGCACGGATTGGAGGCGGTAGCCGACTCCGGGCCGCCGCCAGCGCTAAACGCGACGCTGGAGTTCGATCTGGGCGCCGGCTCCATCACCGCCCGGCAATGGACCAGGCACCCGCTGTGTTCATGCTGAAATCGTTTGTTGCCAGAACGATGCGAGCGACGGCCGCACGGTGATGGATGATGGGTGCGTGACAGACATCAAACGTGGGCGCGCGGCTCGCAACGCGAAGCTCGCCAGCCTGCCGGTCGGTATCGCCGGTCGGGCAGCGCTCGGGTTTGGCAAACGGCTGACTGGCAAATCGAAGGACGAGGTCACCGCCGAGCTGATGGAGAAGATGGCCGACCAGCTCTTTACCGTCCTCGGTGAGCTCAAAGGCGGCGCAATGAAGGTCGGCCAGGCGCTATCGGTGATGGAAGCGGCCATCCCCGAGGAGTACGGCGAACCGTACCGGGAAGCGCTGACCAAGCTTCAGAAGGATGCCCCTCCGCTACCCGCCAACAGGGTGCACAGGGTGCTCGACGCCCAGTTGGGCACCAGATGGCGGGACCGGTTCAGTTCGTTCGACGACACTCCTGTTGCCTCGGCCAGCATCGGCCAGGTGCACAAGGCGGTGTGGTCCGATGGCCGCGAGGTGGCCGTCAAAATCCAGTACCCGGGTGCCGACGAGGCGCTGCGGGCCGACCTGAAGACCATGCAGCGCATGGTCGGGGTGCTCAAACAGCTCTCACCGGGGGCCGATGTGCAGGGCGTGGTCGATGAGCTGATCGCGCGCACCGAGATGGAACTCGACTACCGGCTGGAGGCCGACAACCAGCGCGCCTTTGCCAAGGTGTATCACGACGACCCGCACTTCGTAGTGCCGCACGTCGTGGCGAGCGCCCCCAAAGTCGTGATCCAGGAGTGGATCGACGGGATCCCGATGTCGGAGATCATCCGCAACGGCACCGTCGAACAGCGCGACCTGATGGGCACGCGACTGGTGGAACTCACCTTCGATGCGCCGCGTCGGCTGGAGATGATGCACGGCGACGCCCACCCCGGCAATTTCATGCTGCTGCCCGACGGTCGGATGGGGGTCATCGACTTCGGCGCGGTGGCGCCGCTGCCCGGGGGCTTCCCCATCGAACTCGGGATGACGATCCGGCTGGCCCGCGAAAAGAACTACGACCTGCTGCTGCCGACGATGGAGAAAGCCGGGTTCATCCAAAAGGGTCAGCAAGTGTCGGTGCGCGACATCGAGGAGATGCTGCGCCAGTACGTCGAACCCATCGAGGTGGACGTCTTCCACTACACCCGCAAATGGCTGCAACGGATCACTACCCGTCACATTGACCGGTCGGTCGCGCAGATCAGGACGGCGCGGCAGCTCGACCTGCCGGCCAAGCTCGCGATTCCGCTGCGGGTGATCGCGTCGGTGGCCGCGATCCTCTGTCAGTTGGACGCGCATGTGCCGATCAAGGCGCTGTCGGAGGAGCTGATCCCCGGCTTCGCCGAACCCGATAAGGCGGTGGTCTAGGCCCGGCGACGATGCGGGCCGAAACGGCCCGAGAAGGAGCCGGGCAATCCAGTTCGAGCCCGGCGACGATGCGGGCCGAAACGGCCCGAGAAGGAGCCGGCAAATCGGACTTAAGCCGCCGCCGGCCGCAGCCCCGGCTCCTTGCGGGGACGTCCGCGCGGACGCTTGCGGCTCACGATGGAGCCGCGCTCGAGAATCTCACCGCCCCACACCCCCCATGGTTCTGCCCGTTCCAGCGCTGCGGCCAGGCACTGGCGCCGAATGGGGCAGTCCGCGCAGAGCGCCTTGGCACGCTCCAGGTCGGCGGGGCTGTCGGCGAACCACAGGTCGGGATCGCCGACATGACAAGGCAGTTTCGGCAGCTTTTGTCGGCGGACAGTCGGGGCGGACATGTTGTCTTCATCTGCTTCCTGGTCTGGTGGCTGTCGTGGAGGTGATCCGGACCAGGTGCGGGCTGCTGACCCAAAACGCTGCTGACCCAAAACTATGGCCACGGATCCTTGTGACTTCGGGTCCGTGGCACCTCGGGCGAATGCCGGGCTGCTTAGGTAGCGCTTACGTAGAACCCACGGACGCGTCGGTCGCGGCGGCGACACCATGCGGCGCCGCCGATGCGGCGGCATGGGTGGCATGGAGGGCGTCAGCGCCGGGTGCCGTACGGGCCACGCCTACACCGAACGCGTTGCGCTTGATCATCGTGGCTTCCTCGTCTCGTTTGGCAGCGGACCGCCAAGCGCCAAAACTGCGGGTTCGAGGCTAAACCCAGCAGCCGGCACCGACAAGCGATTTTCTGACCTGCATGTTCGGCGCCTACGCCCGATTGCCCGGCTCCTCCTCGGGCCGGCAAGCGGCCCGCATCGTCGCCGAGCGCGCCCGATTGCCCGGCTTTCCCCCGCTCGCGGCGCGCGTTGTCGCCGAGCCGCCACGACCGCGGACCAATTGCAGCACCTCCGGCCCGTACTGCTCCAGCTTGCGTGAGCCGATACCCGGGATGGCGACCAGGGCCGCATCGTCGGCGGGCAGCTGTTCGGCGATCGCGATCAGCGTGTTGTCCGTGAAAACGACAAAGGCGGGCACGTTCTGTTGCTTCGCGGTGCGCAGCCGCCACTCCTTGAGCTGCTGCAACAACTCGCCGTCGAGATCAGCAGCACATGTCTCGCAGCGCCGCAGCATGACGGCTGTAGGCGTGGTCAGCGTCTTGTTACAGATCCGGCAGCGCGCATCGGCGCCTCGTCTGCGCCGCAGCCCGTTCGGCGCCGGATCGGGATGTGTCTGGGGGGCGATACCGTTCAGAAACCGTGACGGCTTTCGGGTCTGCCGCCCACCCGGGGTTCGTGAGAGCGCCCAGCTGAGCGCCAAATGCATCCGGGCCCTGGTGATTCCGACGTAGAGCAGTCGACGCTCTTCCTCGACAGGTTCGCTAACGGCGCCGTGTGCCAAGGCATGCGAGATGGGCAGCGTGCCGTCGGCCAATCCGACCAGAAACACCGCGTCCCACTCCAGTCCCTTGGCGGCGTGCAGCGAAGCCAGCGTGACGCCCTGCACTACCGGCGGGTGGCGCGCGTCGGCGCGCACCCGAAGTTCGGCCAGCAAACCGGGTAGATCCAGCTGCGGGCGGTGCGCGACTTCGTCGTCGACCAGCTCGGCGAGCGCGGTCAGCGCCTCCCAACGCTCCCGAGCCCGGATGCCGGTTGGCGGCTGCGCCGTCAACCCCAGTGGTTCGAGCAGCCCGCGCACCAGCTCCGACAGATCGCCGTCGACGCCGCGGTCTGCGGCTCGTCGCAAGGCTAGCAGCGCCTGTTTGATCTCCTGACGGCTGAAAAACCCCTCGCCGCCGCGGACCTGGTAGGGAATACCCGCCTCGGTCAACGCCTCCTCGTAGACCTCAGACTGCGCATTGATCCGGTACAGCACCGCGATCTCCGCGGACGGGGTGCCGGACTCGATGAGCCGGGAGATCGACGCCGCCACCGCGGCGGCCTCGGCGACCTCGTCGGGATACTCGTGGAAGGACGGCGCGGGACCGGGATCACGCTGACCGGACAGGTGCAGCTTGCTGCCCGCCACCCGGCCACGGGCGGCAGCGATCACCCGGTTGGCCAGCGACACCACCTGCGGAGTAGACCGGTAGTCCCGCTCCAGGCGCACCACCGTCGCATCCGGAAACCGCCGCGAGAAGTCGAGCAGGAAACGCGGTGACGCCCCGGTGAACGAGTAGATGGTCTGGTTGGCGTCGCCGACGACGGTCAGGTCGTCGCGTTCGCCCAGCCAGGCCGACAGCACCCGCTGCTGCAGCGGGGTGACGTCCTGATACTCGTCGACGACGAAGCAGCGGTACCGGTCGCGGAATTCCTCGGCAACGCCCGCGTCGTTCTCGATCGCGGCCGCGGTGTGCAGCAGCAAGTCGTCGAAGTCGAGCAGCGCCACTCCGTCATCGCGCGTCTTGAGGGTTTCGTACATCGAGTACACACCGGCGACCTGCGCAGCGTCCAATGGGGTGTCGCGGCCCACCGCAGCCACGGCGGTCGCATACTGCTCGGCGCCGATAAGCGACGCCTTGGCCCACTCGATCTCCCCGGCCAGATCCCGTACGTCGTCGGTGCTCAGGTGCAACCCCGCACGGTTCGCGGCCCGGGCGACGACGGCGAACTTGCTTTCCAGCAGCTGCCAGCCGGTCTCCCCGACCACCCGCGGCCAGAAGTAGCGCAGCTGCCGGTGCGCGGCCGCATGAAACGTCATGGCCTGCACCGCGCCGACACCCGAGCTGGTTTGCGCGGCGCCATCGAGCGCCCGCAACCGGGCGCGCATCTCACCCGCCGCACGCTGCGTGAACGTCACCGCCAGCACCTGCTGCGCGGCGACATGACCACCAGCGACGAGGTGAGCGATCCGGTGAGTGATAGTGCGGGTCTTGCCCGTTCCGGCACCGGCCAGCACACAGACCGGTCCGCGGGGCGCCAGCACCGCTTCGCGCTGCTCATCGTCCAGGCCGGCAATCAAGGGGTTTGCGGTCACCGGCATGGCGTCCATCTTGGCAGCGGTGGCCGACAAACCCGGGGCATCGCCACGCCGCGGGGTCGCCGGTTCTCCGGGACGGTTCCCGCAAGCTATGTTAACGACTTATGACCAACGCTCCGCTCACCATCTACACGCACCGTGGTGTGGCTACTGCAGTCGGCTCAAGAAGGTGTTGAAGGCCCCCGGAATCTGCTACAACGAGGTCGACATCGAGCGGGAAACCGCGGCCGCGGAGTTCGTCGGTTCCGTCAATGGCGGCAACCAGACCGTCCCGACGGTGCGGTTCGCCGACGGGTCGATGCTGACCAACCCGGAAACCCGGCGAGGTCAGCGCGAAGCTGGCTGAACTGCGCGTCTAGCGGGAAATCGGGTGCAGCCCGTCGCCTCAGTCCAGCGCTGCCCAGGATTCGATGATCACGCGGGCTATCGAGACTGAGCCGGGCAGAAGAAGTTTCGATTCCGACGCGCTGCTCCAGTCACCGGCTTCAAGCGCGGCGCGCACTTCGTCGCGGGTGAACCACGCCGCCTCGGCGATCTCACCGTCGCTGAACGAGAATTCCTGATCCGGGTCGCCGATCGCGTGGAAGCCAACCATCAGCGAGCGCGGGAACGGCCACGGCTGGCTGCCCAGGTAGCGCACATCGTCGACGGTCAGACCGATTTCCTCGCGGACTTCCCGGGCGACGCAGACTTCGAACGACTCGCCGGCCTCGACGAACCCGGCCAAAAGCGAGAACATCCGCTCCGGCCAGACCTGCTGGCGGGCCAACACCGCCCGATCGCCGCCGTCGTGGACCAGGCAGATCACTGCCGGGTCGATACGCGGGAACTCCTCGTGGCCGGTGACCGGGTTGACCCGCGACCAGCCGGCCCGGAAAGGTTTCGTCGGTGAGCCGTCCACGGCGCTGAACCGGGCGCTGTCATGCCAGTTCAGCAGCGCAGTGGCCGACGAATACAGCTGCGCGCTGGTGTCGTCGAAGATTTGGCCGGCGCGGCGAAGGTCCACCACCTCGACGGCTACGTCGGGATCCTCGGGCGCTTCCAGCGCCCCCCGGATCGCCCAGACATGCCGACCACCATCGATGCGCCCCAGGAATACCGCGTCCCGCGGCGGTTTGTCGCCCAACGCCATGGCCGCGCCGAGCACCACCCGGCCGCCCGCGACCAACACTTGGTTGCGGGAATCCACCCGCAAAACTGCCGCCTCCGCCCATCCTGCGCTCGCGGCCTCGACATCGGTGCGCAGGCGGTCGGCTCGATCAGCGCCGACGCGCGACAGCAACGGCACGTTGCGTAGCTGAAAGTCCACGCTAGGCCCCCCTAGTGGCGACCCGCTGCGCCGCGCTTGCGATCGCCACGCTAGCTACCCACACTGCGGATATACAGCAGCCGGTCGCTGGCTTCGATGGCATCGACCTCGGGCGCGTCGACGCGCAGCAGGTGGCCGTCGCGGACCACGCCGAGCACGATGTCGCGCAGATGCCGCGGGGATCCGCCGACTTCAGTCTGCTCCACCTGACGTTCGGCGATCGCGAACCTGGCCTCGGGTGTCAGCAGGTCCTCGATCATCTCCACGACGCTGGGCGTGGTGATCGCCAAGCCGAGCAACCGGCCAGCCGTCTCCGACGACATCACGACCAAGTCGGCGCCCGACTGCAGCAGCAAGTGCCTGTTCTCGCCTTCCCGGACAGCCGCGATGATCTTTGCCTTGGGCGCGATCTCCCGGGCCGTCAGCGTGGCCAGCACCGCGGTGTCGTCGCGGCCGGTCGCGACAATGATCGATGCGGCCTGCGGGCCGCCAGCCAGCCGCAGGACGTCCGATCTGGTGGCGTTGCCGTGCACCGTGACCAGACCGGCTGTGTCGGCGTGGTCGAGCGCGACTCGGTCCACGTCGACCACGACGATGTCGGACGGCTTGACATCGTCGCTGAGCATGGCGGCGATCGCGGTGCGGCCCTTGGTGCCGTAGCCGACGACAATGGTGTGGTTGCGCACTCTCTTCCTCCATCGCTGGATTTTGATCGCTTGCCGCTGCCGTTCGGCGAGCACCTGCACCGTGGTGCCCACCAACACGATCAAAAATGCCACCCGCAGCGGGGTGATCAGCAAAATGTTGATCAGTCGCGCGGATTCGGTAATCGGTGTGACATCGCCATAACCGATTGTCGTTAGCGACACGACCGCAAAGTAAACACAGTCCAGTAGCGACAGCGGTTTGCCCCGAACGTCGGTGTACCCGCCACGGCCGAGGTAGACGACGACCGCCGCGATCAGCAACGCGAGCACAACGACGGCGGCGCGCCGCCAGATGGCACGGGTAGGGTCACGACTCTCCGGAATCCGCAGCACACCGACCAGCGCGTAATCGGGCTGGGCGGTCAGCGCCTCGTCAAGACCCCTCAACCGTCGCAATCTAGGTCTGACCATGGCAATCCGTCATCGGCTCCTGGCGCACGACACCATGTAAGCATGATGACCGCGACAAACCCTAGCTTGGCGCAGGGAGTCAGGCACCGACATACCGGCTGGCAGCGATGCTGGTCGAGTCAGCCAGCAACGCCGCCAGCTCGTCCGGGCCGGGCAGCGCATCCGGAGCGACAGTGATTCCGGTACGCACATAGTAGAAGGCGGTGCGCACCAACGACTCTGGACATCCCTGCAATGCGGCCCAAGCCAGGCGGTAGACGCCGAGCTGGACAGCGGCCTGCCGCGCGGCTTGCGGCCCGCCCGGCGGCTCACCGGTTTTCCAATCCACCACCGTGGCGCCACCGTCCGGGTCAGCGAACACGGCGTCAATGCGCCCGCGGACCACGGTGTCGCCGATCAGCATCTCGAACGGCACCTCAACGGCGACCGGGGTGCGGGCCGCCCACTGTGACTTGACAAACGCCGCTTGCAACTTGGCCAACTCATCGGTGTCCGCCAGGGCCAGGTCGGTGTCCGCCGCCCCTGGCAGGTCGCAGAGGTCGAACAGCCCCCCGGCGCCGTAGAACTGCTGCACCCAATCATGAAACGCGTTGCCCAGCAAGGTGTGCGGATCGGGGCGTGTCGGCAGCCGACGCGTCAGCCGCTGCGCCGCGCCAACCGGGTCGCGGGCCAGGTCCACTAGGCTGCTGACCGAAAGTTGGGTGGGCAGCGTTTGGGCATGCCCCCGCGCGACGCGGGCTCGCTCGGCCAATAGAGCATCGACGTCGGCAGCCCAACAGGCGGTGTCATCACCGCCTGGCAGGACCGGCGGGTCCGCCGACATCGCCGCGGCCACCAGCGCCGCCCCGCGTTCGACATCGCGGCGGCGCGCACCCAACGGGTCGACGGGCCAGTTTGCTTCGACAACGTTGTCGCGTAACGGGTTTCGTTCGCCATCGGTCGGTGGCGGCGCCCACTGTTCCACCACCCCGCATGGCTGACCCGCGGCGGCCGAACGGTCGATGACACCCTTGAGTTCGCATAGGAAATCCGAAGGGCCGCGCGGCTTGATGCCGGTGGCGCCCCAGTGATGGCCGGATAGAAGTAAGGTGTCCCCGGCCCGGGTGATGGCCACGTACAACAGTCGGCGCTCCTCGTCGAAGCGCCGCTGCGCCAGCTGGCGACGGTGGACAGAGATCTTGTCGGACAGCTGTTTTCGGTTTGTGACATCCGAGGTGTCCATAACCGGGATGCCATGCAGGCCCGCCGACGTGCGGTCACCGCGCAGCAGCGGCGGCAGGTCGGCGGCATCGGTTAGCCAGGTGCGAGTCGACGCGGTAGACGGGAACACCCCGGCCGAGAGGTGCGGCACCGCCACCACCTGCCACTCCAGGCCCTTGGCGGCGTGCACGGTGAGCACCTGGACCCGATCCCGGGCGGCGGAGAGCTGAGCGGGCGGCAATCCGTCTTCGACCGCCGCGGCCGCATCCAAGTAGGCCAGCAGACCCGCCGCCGAGGGCGGGGACACGCTGGTCGGCGTGGCGGCCCGCTCGGCGTAGCTGGTCACCACATCGGCAAACGCGTCGAGATGCTCGGCGCCGGTCCGGTCCGCGGACGCCGCGTGCGCCGCCCGCACCTCGCAATCGACGCCAAGCACGCGATGCACCTCGGCCACGAGGTCGGGCAGCGGATGACCGAGGTAGCCGCGCAGCGAGCCGAGCTCATCGGCTAGCGCGATGATGCGCTGATACCCAGCGACCGAATACCTGCTCGCTGGTCCCGGATCGCTGATGGCATCGGCCAGGCATGCGGTGTCAGCGTCCGGGCTATCGGAACACGCCGCGATCCACTCGTTGGAAAGCGTCCCACCGGAGCGTTCTCCCCCGCAAGCGGGAGGTGCCCCCCCGCCGTGGAGTTCCAGCGCGCGCCGCCACAGCGCGGCGATGTCGCGGCCGCCGAGCCGCCACCGCGGACCGGTGAGCACCCGCATCGCCGCCGCGCCGGCCGTCGGGTCGGCGATCAGCCGCAGCATCGCCACCACATCGGCAACTTCGGGAATGGATAGCAGGCCCGCCAGTCCGACCACCTCCACTGGTATTCCGCGGGCGCGCAGCACCTCGGCTATCGGTGCGGCGTCGGCGTTGCGCCGTACCAAGACCGCGGCGGTGGGCGGAGCGGTGCCGCCGGCCCGGGCTTGCTGGTAGTGCTGGTGCAGGTGGTCGGCGATCCACTCGCGCTCGGCCCGCACGTCGGGCAGCAATGCGCAGCGCACGGTGCCGGGCGGGGCGCCCGGGCGCGAGCGCAGGGCGCGCACCGCGACCGACCGTCGCCGCGCCTCCGCCGAGACGGCGTTGGCCACCTGCAGGGCACGTGGCGGGTTGCGCCAGCTGGTCCGCAGCTCCAGGAGCGGTGCGGGGGTGCCATCGGATCGGGGGAAGTCGGTGGTGAACCGCGGCAGGTTCGTGGCCGAGGCGCCCCGCCAGCCGTAGATCGACTGGATCGGGTCGCCGACGGCCGTCAGCGCCAACTCGTCGTCGATCCCGCCACCGAACAGCGACGACAACACGACGCGCTGGGCGTGCCCGGTGTCCTGGTACTCGTCGAGCAACACCACCCGGTACCGGTTCCGCAGCTGCTCGCCGACCTGCGGGAACCCCGATGCCAGCCGGGCGGCGGACGCCATCTGCAGGCCGAAGTCCATCACCTTCTCGGTACGCATTCGCTGCAGCAGCGCATCGAGCAGCGGCACCAGCTCGGCGCGCTCGGTCTGGGTGGAAAGCATCCGCAGCAGCCACTGGCTGGGGCCCCGGTCACGCTGGTAGGGACCCGCGGGCAGGGTGTGCACCAGCCGGTCCAGCTCCACGTGGGTATCGCGGAGCTGGCCGATGTCCACCAGGTGTTCAGCGAGCTGACTCCACAGCCGCAGCACCATCGAGGTGACCGCGGCCGGCGTCTTGTCGGTACGCAGCTCACCGCTATACCCGTTGACCACGTCGAAAGCCAGTTGCCAGAGCTCGGTCTGGCTGAGCAGCCGGGTGTCGGGCTCGATGGGTAACAGCAGGCCGTGGTCGCGCAGTAACGACCCGGCGAAGGCGTGGTAGGTGCTGACCACCGGTGTGTCCGCAGGTTCGCCGGTCGGCTCGGCTGTCGGACCGGCCACGCTCAGACAGATGCCTGCCAAACGGGCCAGCCGCGACCGTACGCGGCGCAGCAGCTGCCCGGTGGCCTTGCGGGTGAACGTAAGTCCCAGCACCTGGCCGGGTGCGGCGTAGCCGTTGGCGACGAGCCAAACCACTCGCGCGGCCATTGTTTCAGTTTTGCCGGCACCGGCTCCCGCGATGACGACCAGCGGGCCCGGCGGCGCGGCGATAATCGCGGCCTGCTCGGCGGTAGGCTCGAAAAGCCCAAGCGCGCAGGCCAGTTCGGCAGGGCTGTAGCGCGGCGGCGGGGCTGTCATCGCGGCCCCTACCCGTCGGTGCCGGTATGGGCCGGGCAACTCGGTCGTATTGGGCAGTGCGTGCAGCCATCGTTCACTCGGGCCAGGAACTGCGGTCCGGCGGTCGCGGCGGCCGCTTGCCGGACCAGGTTACGCCACTGATCGCGCGCCACGGGCGTCAACGGGTCCTGCTCGCGTTCGGTGACGCCATCGGCCCCGGTCCTGCCGAGATAGACCAGACGCGCGCCGCCGGGCTCGTCGCCAAAAGGCAGCAGGCCCTCGCCCACCGCCAGCTGATACATCGCCAGCTGGGCGTGCCGTTGCGTGTCGTCCTTGCCGACCGGCGTCTTGCCGGTCTTGACGTCGACGACCACCAGCCGACCGGCCCCGTCCCGCTCGACCCGGTCGACCCGGCCGCGCAACCGGACTTTTGCGCCACCCGGGGTCTCGACGGCTCCGTCGACGTCGACTTCGACCCCGACTTCGGTCAGCTCGCGGCGGGTCTGCGCCCGCCACCCGACGAAAGCCCGGATCATCCCCCGGTGCCGGGCCAGCTCGTTGGCCGCATACCACGGCGAATCGAAGGGCAGATGTTTCCACACCCGGTCCAGCTCGGCCAGTAGCTCAGGTTCGCTCTTGGCCGGTTCGGCGATCAGCGCGTGCAGCACCGAACCGATTGTGGAACGCAGATCACGGGCGTCGGTTCCGCCGTGCCGCTCGGCCAGCCAGCGCAGTGGGCAGTCGTTGAGTGTCTGCAGGGTCGACGGGGTCAGGGTGACGACATGATCTTCGCCGCTCCACAACGGTTCATCGGTGCTGACCGGGATCAGGCCGTGCCATCCGGTCGGGTTGGCGCCCGGCACACCGGCCCGGGCAAGCCGCGCCAATTGTGTTGCCGCACAGGCGCGATCGGCGTCGTTCACCGTGCCTTCGGGCGCGCACACCACACCGCGCAACCGGCCCACGACCGCAGCCGTCGACAGCACACGTGGCGCAGCAACCGGCCGAGCTGCGCCGGAACCGCCGCCTCCACTGGCCCATTGTGCAACCTCGAAAAACAATGCCGAGGGCAGCGCAACCTCCTGGCCGGCGTCTGTGGCGTCGCTATCGACGGCGGTCACCAGCAGCCGCCGCCGCGCCCGGCCCATCGCGGCGACAAGCAACCGGCGCTCCTCGGCCACCAGCGGCGCCCGCATCGAGGCCTGCTGGCTAACATTGTCGAGCACGTCCAGCAGCCGCTGAGTGCCTAACACCCCACCGCGCGGAACCGTGTTTGGCCACAACCCTTCCTGCAGCCCGGCGATGACCACCAGGTCCCATTCGTGTCCTAGCGCGGCGTGCGCGCTGAGCAGGGTGACCTCCTCTGCCGATGACGCCGGCTCGCGGTTGACGGCGGGCAGTTGCAGCGCGGCGACGTGCTCGATCAGCCCGCCCAGCGACGCACCGGCCGTGCGAGAGACGTACTGATCAGTGATGTCGAACAACGCGGTCACCGCGTCCAGGTCCCTGGCGGCCTGGGCGCCGATTGGTCCGCCCCGCTTGCTGGCCGCAAGCCAGCGACGTTGCAGACCGGACCGGTGCCACGCCGCCCACAGCGTGTAGCGCGGATCCAGGCCGTCTCGGTGGCAACGGGCGGCCGCGTCGAGCACGGCGCGCAGCCGGCGCAGCGGGCGAGCTTGCGCGACAGGTAGCTGCGCCAGTCCGTCGCCGCTCAGCGCGTCCACCACCAGATCACCGAGTTTCCCGGAGGCGTGGGCCCCCGCGCGACGCAGTGACCGCCGCAGTTGCCGAAGCGAGACCGGGTCGACCCCGCCAATGGGCCCGGTCAGCAAGGTCAAGACCCGCTCGCGGTCGAGCCCGTCAGCCGTGGCCGCCAGCACCGTCAGCAGCGCCCGCGCCGCAGGCTGCTCAGCCAGCGGTGCACCGACCGCGGGCATCACGACCGGGACGCCGGCCGCGGCCAGGGCCTGCGGCAACCGCCCGCCGGCCCGTGGCACCGACCTGACGATGACCGCCATCTGCGACCACGGCACCCCATCGATGAGGTGCGTGCGCCGCAGTGCGTCGGCGATCATGGCCGCCTCCGCGTGCGCGGAGGCGGCCAGGCGCACTGTGACCGACCCGCAATCGGTTCCGGTGCCGTCGATCTCCCTGCCGCTGCTGCTGCCGGAAAGCCGGCGAGCGATACCGCTGATGGCGCGCGCCACGGCGGGAGCGCATCGATGCGACGCCGTCAACGTCACCGCCGCCGAGTCGTCCGCTAGCAGTGCGGCCGGCTCGGCACCCCGGAAGCCGAACACCGCCTGGTTGGGGTCGCCGGCGATCAGTGTCAGGTCAGTGCCCGCCGCCAGCACGCGGACCAGGCGGGCCGCCTGCGGGTCCAGTTGCTGCGCGTCGTCCACAAACAGGACCCGGATCCGCGCGCGCTCGGCGGCCAGCAACTCAGGATCGACCACGAAGGCGCCCAGCGCGGCTCCGACGAGTTCGGCGGCCCCTAGGGTCAGCCTCGTCGCCTCCGGGGCCGCCGTCCCGACGGCCGCCCGCAGCAGCATCACCTGCTCGTACTGCCGGGCGAATTGGCCTGCGGCCGTCCATTCCGGGCGCCCGCACAGCCGGCCCAACCGCTCCAGCTCCAGCGGGTCCACTCCGCGTTCCGAGCACCGTGATAGCAGGTCGCGCAGCTCGGTCGCGAAACCGGCGGTGCCGAGAGCGGGCCGTAGCTGCGCCGGCCACGCGGTCGCCGCGGCCGGCCCGTCTGCGATGTCACCGGCGAGCAGCTCGCGGATGACCACGTCCTGTTCGGCGCTGGTGACCAGCCGCGGTGGCCGATCCCCGGCGCGCTGGGCCGCTAGCAGCAACACGGCGTACGCGTAGCTGTGCACGGTGCGCACCAGCGGTTGACGGATCACTCCGCGGCACGGACCGTCTGCACGAGACCGCACCAACGCCGTCGTCAACGCGCTCCGCGCCCGCGTTCCGATCCGGCCGGCACCGGTGAGCAGCAGAACCGATTCCGGGTCCACACCGGCGGCGATGTGGGCGGCCGCGGCGTCGACTAGCAGGCTGCTCTTACCGGTCCCCGGGCCGCCCAGCACACGCACCAGCCCGCGCAGTCCCGGGTCGAGCACAGCCCGCGCCTCGGGATCCCAGCTGTATGCCATAGTGGCATGACATCACGGGGGTCTGACAAGTCCATGTGCGCTGGATAGGCGGCGCGGGATCACCAGGGACGCTCAGCGATGCCAGCGGACCGGCCCAGCCCACAAGGGAGGCTCATCGTCGGTGGGCTGGACACGGGTGACCGTTATCCGCACCGGGCCGGTGTCCTTAGAGGCGGGGCGAGCGGTGCGGTCATAATCCGCACGGCGGCGTGGATCACGCAGCAGCGCATAGGCGGCAAGAATTTGCCGAAGCTTCTCGTCGGCACCCGAATTCGACGCGCCGGAGCGACTGTCCGGATGATGAGTGCGCAACTGGCGCCGATACGCGTGCGTGATCTCGGCTTGGGTCGCAGTCGGCGCCACGCCGAGCACGGCGTAAGGGTCAGTCATGTTGGAACACCGCGGCTTTCAGCCACGCCAGCGGTGATGCGCGGGGTCGGCGCGCGTTACCTCGTCATCCTGCGCCAGCTTTAGCCGCCGGTGCAGCGCTGCCAGGCAGGCACCGTCACGCGTTGATCGGCTTGGGCTCCGCGGCGCGGGTGATCTCGATGTGGCGCGGCTTGATCTCACGGAACGGATCGGTGCGCATCAACATCATGTTTCACCTCCCGATCAGAGACGATAAACCCCTTCTGCCAATATCGCTTTGACGTCACATATGGTATTTATGTGCGCGCCCCAAACATATGGTTAACAGCATGCATCGGGGCACCCCCGCGCTACAGCGACAAGGCCTCGACCGCCGCAACCGGATCAGCGAACCAGGGGTTAACTGGTCGGCGTCGCCCGGACACTGGAGCTGGAAAGCAGGACAGCCACCTCCCACCACACGGCTGCAGTTCGACAACGCCAAACTGACGGCCGATCAATAGCCGGCGGCAGCGCCCCGCCGACGGAAGGAGGATTTCCGATCATGATGGACGTCGAGGGCACCGGGTCAGTCGACGAAACGCCTGAAGCCGACGCGGCGGAACAACAACGAGCCGTCGATGTCGACGACGAGACTGGCCTGGACACCGCCTCCATAGCGGGCGACATCGGTGATCGGGATGCCAGCGAAGCCGACCTGATCGACCAGGCTATCGTCGTCTCTCTTGCAGACGACGAACGGGACGTCGAGTACTAAGGGTGTATCCACCGCAGCGGGGTGGGGCTGGTTCGGCCGACCACCAGGAGCTCAGCCTCCGCATGAGTCGCTTGACCATAGCCGGCGCCCAGAGGAGATTCACACCGTGTCGACAGGCGGCATGGGCGGGCGCCAATCGATCCCGGTTCGCGTCAGTGCTCGTCGTAGTGGTCATCGTGAGCTGCGTGCCGGTATCCGTCGTGAATGTAGTCGACTTGGTCGCCGTGCGGGATGCCTACGTGGCCGCGCCACTCGCGGTGCACGTGGTCATGCCCTTCGTGCAACACGTGGCCAGCGGGTTCGCATTCGTCGCAGTGATCGCCGTGCCCTCGTCGTCATCAGCCCCGAAAGGGCCTTTGACTTTGACTTAGCTTAGACCGCAGCTGGCACCATCGACGCGTGACCGTTGACCTTCACGTCCACCGTTATGGTCCGTCGGGACCTGTGCGGGTGCTGGCGATCCATGGGCTGGCCGGGCATGGGCAGCGCTGGCAACGCCTCGCCACTCACCACCTGCCCGAAATCACCATGGCCGCACCTGATCTGCTCGGCCACGGCAGGTCGTCGTGGTCCGCGCCGTGGACTATCGACGCCAACGTCAGGGCGCTGGCCGCACTGCTCGACGAGCAGGCCGACACTCCGGTAGTGGTGATTGGGCACTCGTTCGGCGGTGCTGTCGCGTTACACCTCGCCGCGGCCCACCCGGACAAGGTGGCGGCGCTGGTGCTGCTCGACCCGGCGATCGGCTTGGACGGTACGTGGATGCGCGAGGTCGCCGACGCGATGCTGGCTTCCCCCGACTACCCGGACGCGGCGGAAGCCCGCGCGGAGAAGGCGATGGGCTCATGGGCGGATGTGGAGCCCGTCGTGCTTGACGCCGAACTCGAGGAGCACCTCGTCGCGCTGCCGGGTGGTCGCTACGGCTGGCGGGTCAGCCTGCCGGCGATGATGTCCTACTGGAGTGAACTGGCCCGCGACATCGTGCTGCCGCACAAGAGAACCGCGACGACGCTGGTGCGGGCGAGGTGGACATCGCCGGCGTACGTCGGCGAGGAACTCATCACCGAGCTTCGAGAACGGCTGGGATCCGATTTTCATCTGCTGGATTTCGACTGCCAGCACATGGTGGCCCAGGCCAAACCCGCCGAAGTCGCCGCGGTGATCCGCGAGCGGATGCGCTGACCATGGCTCCGGTGACCGACGAGCAGGTCGAGCGGGTGCGTGCGCTGGTCGCAGCGATCCCCGCTGGCCGGGTCGCCACCTATGGCGATATCGCCGCTGCCGCAGGGCTTTCCAGTCCGCGGATCGCCGGTTGGATCATGCGGACCGACTCCTCCGACCTGCCCTGGCACCGGGTGATCACCGCATCCGGACGCCCGGCTCGGCGTCTGGCCACCCGGCAGTTGGAACTGCTGCGCGCCGAAGGGGTGCTGAGCGTCGACGGCAGGGTCCCGCTGCGCGAGCTCCGCTACGACTTTGGTCTAGAGGATCAGCCGGACCAGGGCCGCAGTGCGTGCCAGACCCGGAAACGCGGCGGCGGTGGACTGCGGGTGCAGTGCATGGACCGCTAGCCGGAACATCAACGCGCGCAACAACATTTGCGGCCACTCCGGCAGCGCGTTCCACCGCTCGATCAGTCCGTCGTCGGCATCGCCCCAAGACAGCGCGTCGACGACGACGACACCCGCCGCCCAGGAGGCAGGCCGCCAGTAGGGCGTGATGTCGGTGATCCCGGGCGCCGCGGTGCCCGCGAAAAGCACCGTCCCATAAAGGTCTCCGTGCACCAGCTGGTTCGGGCTCTTCGTTGGCCTGCGCAGACCGGCGAGCTGGTTGATCAGGTCGATCGATCGCTGCCCGTCTGCGGTTGCGGGGACTACCGGCGGCGCCGGGGGCACCGACTGTAACGGCCGCTCCTCCCATGCGGCTCGGTCGGCGGCGACGAAGACGTCGACGTCGGCCCACGGCGCTGCGGGTCCCTGGGTGAGGAACCGGGGGCGCTCCAACTTGGCAGTGGCCTCGTGTAGCCGCACTGCAGCCGAGACGACTTCGTCGTGCCGAGGTTCCGGCTCGCCGGCGACGAAGGTGTCTGCCCGCCAGCCGGAAACCACGTAACGCCCGTCGGTCGAGCGGACCGGCCGGGCCAGACGTACGCCGTCGACGAACAACGTCTCGCGCACATGGGCCGACCAGGCGGCGCGGGCGTGGTCGGCCACACTCGACAACACCACTTCGCCGCACCGCCAGCCGCCTTCCCAGCCGTCACCCAACGGTACGGGCCGCACATCGCTCAGACCGAACGCCGCCAAAACGTGCTCGGGCGGCCGCTCGACACTCACAGGGTTAGGGTAACCGCGCCCAGCACGGCCGACCGGTTAGTACATCACCATGTCGGGCTGCATCTGCTTGGCCCACGCCACGATGCCACCCTGCAGGTGGACCGCGTCGGAGAAACCGGCCCTCTTCAGCGTGGCCAGCGCCTCGGCCGAGCGTACGCCGGTCTTGCAGTACAGCACCGGCATCCGATCCTGCGGCAGCTTGGCCAGACCCTCGCCGGAGTTGATCAACGACTGCGGGATCAGTTGCGCGCCGTCGATGTGGTTGATGTCCCACTCCACCGGCTCGCGCACGTCGATCAGGGCCACCTTCTTGCCGGAGTCCAGCAGCTCGCGCAGCTCACGCGGTGTGATGGTGGAGTCGGCGGCCGCGTCGGCGGCCGCGTCGGACACCACGCCGCAGAATTCGTCGTAATCGACCAGTTCGGTGATCTTTCGCGTCGACGGATCTTTGCGGACGGCGATCGTCCGGTAGCTCATCTCAAGTGCGTCATACACCATCAGCCGGCCGAGCAATGGTTCACCGATCCCGGTGATCAGTTTGATCGCCTCGGTGCCCATCACCGACGCAATGGAGGCGCACAGGATGCCCAGCACACCGCCTTCAGCGCAGGACGGCACCATACCAAGCGGCGGTGGCTCCGGATACAGGTCGCGGTAATTCAAGCCGAGCCCGTTGGGAGCGTCCTCCCAGAACACCGAGACCTGGCCCTCGAAGCGGTAGATCGACCCCCACACGTACGGCTTTCCGGCCAGCACGGCGGCGTCGTTGACCAGATAGCGGGTGACGAAGTTGTCGGTGCCGTCCAGGATCAGGTCGTACTGCTTGAACAGGTTTACGGCGTTGCGCGGCTGCAGCCTCACCTCGTGTACTCGCACCTGGACCAGCGGGTTGATCTCGGCGATCGAGTCGCGCGCCGACTGCCCCTTGGGCCGGCCGATGTCGGACACGCCATGGATGATCTGACGCTGCAGGTTTGACTCGTCGACAACATCGTCATCGACGATGCCGATGGTGCCCACTCCGGCTGCGGCCAAGTACAGCAGCGCCGGTGCCCCGAGCCCGCCGGCGCCGATTACCAGCACCCGCGCATTTTTCAGCCGCTTCTGCCCGTCGACACCCAGGTCGGGAATGATGAGGTGCCGACTGTAGCGGGCGACCTCCTCTCGGGTCAGCTCGGCAGCCGGCTCCACAAGCGGTAGCAACGATGTCGACACCAATGTCTCCTCGTTATCTCCTCGATTCAGCTTCTCACGCGTGTCACCACAACCATCACAACAGTTGTTCCCAGCAACGGCAAACAGATCAACAGCAGACGGCCGAGGTTGCTTCCCGCCGTGCCGCCCGGCTGGATCTGATTGCCCGGGCTCGCCACCGCAGGCGGGTCAACTAGGCGATCGGATACGGCCAGGGATTGTATCGACAGATCTTGCCATCGGGCTTGACCCATTCGGGGTCGAACTTGGCGGCATCGTCATTGGCTGTCGAAAACGTCTGCTGCATCATCACCGGCGCAAGGCCACCCTGCTTACCGCACGGCTCGTGGCGCAGGTAGCCGATCGCATGGCCGACCTCGTGGTTGACCACGTACTGCCGATAAGAACCGACATCGCCCTCGAAGGGGACCGCTCCACGGACCCATCGTGCCTCGTTGATGAACACCCGCGGCTGCCCGCCGGGTCCGGACGACGGGTTGTAGCAGGACGTCTCCAGTGGGAACTCGTAGCCGCACCCCTCGCGCACTGTCATCGGGGACGCCAACGTAATCCGGAAGTCAGGGTTTTCGCTGTCGATCCTGGTGAACGCGATTTGCGGGTTGTGCGTCCAGCCTTTGGGGTTGGCCAGCGTCTGGTCGACCATCCGGACAAACGCATCGTCACCGCCGAACATCGTGGCGTCGATACCGTTCTCGACCTCGACGGTGTACTTGAACACCTTGGCGGTGCCGCGGCCGACCTGGGGGTCGGTGCCCGGAACGATATGCCAGGTCTTTTCGCCGGCCGGGGTGAAGGGGCCGCCGTCCGGCAGCATCCCGGTCAGGAGGCTGGCGTCGAACTGGGTCAGGCCACGAGGCGGCGCGTCGATGATCGCCGTGCCCACCGCCCCGATGATCGGCGGGCCCTGAGCCGGCTCCCCCGAGGCCGGGGCCGGCGCACTGGTCCCAGTCACCGTCTGGTACACCACCACCGCGGTGAGCGCCACCAGCACGGGTAGCGCGTACGCACGCCAGCCGTAGGTGGATACGAACCGACCGAGCCATGTTTGTTTGCGCCAGCGGTGATGTCGGTCACGGTTGGACCGGGCCCGGCCGGAGCCCCAGGCGAGTGGGTCGCGCTGCGCGCGCAACGGTTCTCGCCAGTCATCGCGAAGCACCGGTACTCGACCGCACCCGCGGTGGGCCGGGTCGTAAGTCAGAGCCCCCAGGATGGCACAGCTGCCGCGAGCTGGGACCTTTGGCGCGCCTGATGGCGCCGAACGACTGTGTGCTGGCGGTCATGAGGGAGTGAACGGTAGTAGTGTCGGTGCGACAAGCCGCTTGCGAGGGGCAGCCTGCGGCCAACAAACCCAGATTGAGGACTTGATGAGCGATCTCGCCAACACGGCCGAACGCAGTGCCGTCAAACCGTCCGACAGAGATCGGTCATTGGGCGGTGTCGCCGGGAACCGACGCGGCAACCGGCTGCCACGCGACGAGCGTCGAAGCCAATTGCTCGTCGCTGCCAGCGAGATTTTCGTCGACCGCGGCTACCACGCGGCCGGTATGGACGAGATCGCCGAGCGGGCAGGAGTCAGCAAACCCGTTCTGTATCAACACTTTTCGAGCAAGCTGGAACTGTACCTGGCGGTGCTTCATCGGCACGTGGACAATTTGGTGTCCAGCGTGCGGCAGGCACTGCGCACCACCACCGACAACCGGCAGCGGTTACGCGCGGCGGTGCAGGCGTTCTTCGACTTCATAGAGCACGACGGCCAGGGCTACCGGCTGATCTTCGAGAACGACTATGTCACCGAGCCTCGGGTCGCCGCGCAGGTGCGGGTGGCCACCGAATCGTGCATCGACGCGGTGTTCGACTTGATCAGCGCCGATTCCGGTCTGGACCCGCACCGCGCCCGGATGATCGCGGTGGGCCTGGTGGGCATCAGCGTCGACTGCGCCAGATATTGGCTGGACAGCGACCGTCCGATTTCCAAGGAAGAGGCCGTGGAGGGCACCGTGCAATTCGCCTGGGGCGGGCTGTCACACGTGCCGCTTACCCGCTCCTAGCGGACTCCGCCCCGATCCCAAAGCCGACCCGGCGGGCATCGGCGACGCCGATCTCGACATAGGCGATCTTGCTCGTGTGAATCAGGAAGCGACGGCCCCTCTCGTCGGTCAGGCCCAGCACATCCGAGTCCTTGCGCAGTGCGGCGGTGACCAGTTTTTCGACTTCATCGGGCGTCTGCGCGCTGGTGAACACCAGCTCGCGCGGGCTGTCCGCGACACCGATCTTGACCTCCACGCTGGCCCCTTCCGTCGACAGTCAGTCAAAACCGTCTCAGCAGCAGGCTAGTGGACGCGCCTGGCAGATATCGACGGCCCAGGCGCAGCGGTTCGCGGTGAGCGAATATCTCACCCGCTGCGGCGACGATTCCCCCGACACACCCACGCGGTGCGCGGATCATCGCCATTCTCACCGATAACATCAGCATCATCAGCACCATCAACCACCTCGATACCGACATTGAGGACTACCCGGACGACGACACCTACACCGACGGTGACGATCACACCGGGCCGGCCGACCACCGATGGCGCCCGGTCGCTGCGATCGCTGCCGGTGTGCTGGTGCTCGCCGTCATCGCCACCATCGTCATCGTCAACGGTGGGGACAGCGCGTCGACCACGGCCACAGTGGTACCGTCACCGACCCGGACGGTGATCGCCACACCGCGACCGACAACCCCGGGGGCACCGCCCACTACCTCGCTACCCCCCGAGACGGTGACCACTCTGCCGCCGCGCTCCACGGCGCCCAGCACAGGGCCCACAAATACCCCCACCGCGGAACCTAGCGCGGCGCCCACCGCAACCGCCCCGCCGGAGATTCGCCCGTCCTCGCCGCCGCCAGTGAATCCGCGCACGGTCGTCTATACCGTGAGCGGGACCAAGCAGCTCTTAGACCTGGTGACCGTGATTTACACCGATGCGCGGGGCCTGCCCCACACCGACTTCAACGTGGCGCTGCCCTGGAGTAAGACGATCGTCCTGAATCCGGGTGTGCAGACCAAGTCCGTCATCGCAACCAGCCTCTATGGACAGCTCAACTGCGCCATCGGCAACGCCGAGGGTCAGACGA
Organism: Mycobacterium sp.; assembly: GCA_035625875.1. GTDB lineage: Bacteria > Actinomycetota > Actinomycetes > Mycobacteriales > Mycobacteriaceae > Mycobacterium. Next base: position 22,424 of record DASPOT010000305.1, read on the forward strand.
TCGTCGCGTCGAACACCAGCACGATGATCGCGACCTGCACACGCTAGAACACAGCCCTGCTCGCCCGCGCGCGGCACGTCGCCGGGCTGGATCTGATTGCCCGGCTCCTCCTCACCCCGTTCCACGGCGCGCATTGTCGCCGGGCTGGATCTGATTGCCCGGCTCCTCCTCACCCCGTTCCACGGCGCGCATTGTCGCCGGGCTAAAGCAGGCCCAGTTCACGCATCCGTTGGTCGTGCGTGTGCTGCACACGGTCGAAGAATGCGCCCAGCTGGCTCAGGCCTTCGGTCCGGGACACCACCAGGTCCACCAGTTCGTCGTGATCGGCCAGCACGTACTGGGCCTGAGTGATCGCTTCGCCGAGCAGGCGACGAGACCACAACGCCAGCCGGCTGCGCTGTTTGGCGCTGGAGGTCACCGCGGCGCGCACCTCGGCGACGACGAACTGGGAGTGCCCGGTTTCCGACAATGCCGCACGCACCACGTCGGCGACTTCGTCGGGCAGCCCGTCGGCGATCTCCAGGTACAAGTGGGCGGCCAGGGCGTCACCGACATAGGTCTTGACCAGGGCCTCCAGCCAGGTGCTCGGCGTTGTCAGCCGGTGGTAGTCATCGAGCGCGGAGGCGTACTTCGACATCGCCGGCACCACATCGACGCCGCGGCGCTCCAAGGCGTCGCGCAACAGCTCGTAGTGCCCCATCTCGGCGGCCGCCATGCTCGCCATCGAGATCCGCCCCCGCAGGTCCGGCGCCATCCGCGCCTCGTCGGTGAGCCGGTAGAACGCGGCCACTTCGCCGTAGGCCAGCAGCGCGAACAACTGGTTGACCCCGGGATGATCCGCAGGCAGCCAGGGCTGGGGCGGATTGGTCAACTGGTCGCCGCGCGACAGCGAAGTCATGGCAACACTCTAGTCGGCGGGCGGGCCAGGACCGGGGGTGCGAAGGCCGACCAGGTACTATGGGAATAGGTAGCGGCATGTAGCTACCGGCGAAATGTGCGTGCACGGAGTTGGCCCGCGTGATTGAGTGTTGGGCCCGCGAACCGACAAGGTATTCGGAGTCAGAATTCGTGCGCGCGTGGACCGCGAACGAGATTGACCAAGACTGACACCGAAAGGCTCCTTGCCCACGTATGACCCCGCTTGTTACCACAACTCAATCCACCTTTGCCAAACTCGGAGTCCGCGACGAAATAGTACGCGCACTGGCCGAAGAGGGCATTGAACGTCCATTTGCCATCCAGGAGCTGACGCTGCCGCTCGCGCTGGGCGGCGACGACGTGATCGGCCAGGCCCGCACCGGTATGGGGAAAACTTTCGCTTTTGGGGTGCCGCTGCTTCAGCGCGTCACCGCGGCGGCCGCCAAGCGGCCGCTCACCGGCATTCCGCGGGCCCTGGTCGTCGTGCCCACCCGGGAGCTGTGCTTGCAGGTGACCGATGATCTGGCCACCGCGGCCAAGTACCTGACCGCCGGCAGCGACGGCGAACGCCAGTTGTCGGTGGTGTCAATCTACGGCGGACGCGCCTACGAGCCGCAGATCGAAGCGCTGCGCGCCGGCGCCGACGTCGTCGTTGGTACTCCAGGCCGGCTGCTCGACCTGGCCCAGCAGGGCCAGCTGCAGCTGGGCGCGCTGTCGGTGCTGGTGCTCGACGAGGCCGACGAGATGCTCGACCTGGGCTTCTTGCCCGACATCGAGCGCATTTTGCGCCTGATCCCCGACGAGCGGCAATCGATGCTGTTCTCGGCGACCATGCCGGATCCGATTATCACGCTGGCCCGCACGTTCATGGTTCAGCCGACCCACATCCGGGCCGAGGCACCACATTCCTCGGCGGTGCACGACGCCACCGAACAGTTCGTCTACCGCGCCCACGCGCTGGACAAGATGGAGCTGGTCAGCCGGGTGCTGCAGGCCCGTGACCGGGGCGCGACGATGATCTTCACCCGCACCAAGCGCACCGCGCAGAAGGTGGCCGACGAGCTGGCCGAACGCGGGTTCGCGGTGGGCGCCGTGCACGGCGATCTCGGGCAGGTGGCCCGCGAGAAGGCACTCAAAGCGTTCCGCAGCGGCGACGTCGACGTGCTGGCCGCCACCGACGTGGCCGCCCGCGGTATCGACATCGACGACGTCACCCACGTCATCAACTACCAGTGCCCCGATGACGAAAACAACTACGTGCACCGCATCGGCCGTACCGGCCGCGCCGGCCGCGCCGGGGTCGCCGTCACCCTGGTGGACTGGGACGAACTGGCCCGCTGGGCGATGATCGACAAGGCGTTGGGCCTGGGCGCCCCCAAGCCGGCCGAGACCTACTCCAGTTCGCCGCACCTGTACACCGAATTAGGCATCCCGACCGACGCCGGGGGCACCGTCGGCGCGCCGCGCACCTCACAGGTCAAGCGCCGCGACGGCCAGAAGCCGCCCCAGCGCAACGAGACCAGGTCGCGCCGACGCACCCGCCGCGGCAAACCGGTCACCGGACACGTCACCACCAACGGTGAGACCGCTGCCGCACCATCTGGCGATCCCGCGTACAGCGGCCGCCGCCGTCGTCACCGGTCACGCAAGGCGAGCGTCGCCGCGAACGTCAACTGAGCCGGCGCTGGCGAATGGTCAGACCCGAACGCCGCACCAACGCCGATGTGGTGGCCGCCGCGACGATCGCGGTCGTCGTGGCCGCGTCCGCGGCGCTGATCTGGTGGACCGGCGACGCCCGGGCCACCATCAGCCGGCCGGTCGCCGGACCGGCGCCCAACCCGACTCCCGCCCGGGCAGTTCCGGCCTCGCTGCACCAGCTCTGGACCGCCACCAGCGCGGCCAGCACCCGACCCGTGGTGGTGGGCGGCACGGTCGTCACCGGCGACGGGCGCCAGGTGGACGGGCGCGACCCGGCCAGCGGTGAGTTGCGCTGGAGCTACGCCCGTGACAGTCGTCTGTGCGCGGTGTCCTGGGTCTACCGGTACGCCGTCGCGGTCTTTCGGGATGACCGGGGTTGCGGTCAGGTCAGCACCATCGACGCGTCCACCGGTCGTCGCGGACCGGCCCGCAGCAGCTACGCCGATAAGCACGTCGACGTCTCTTCCGACGGGACGACGGTGTTGTCGTCGGGTGACACCCGGCTGGAGCTATGGCGCTCGGACATGGTCCGGATGCTGTCCTACGGGGAGATCGACGCCCGGGTGAAACCGTCGGCGCGGGGACTGCGCACCGGATGCGCCCTGGTGTCGGCGGCGGCCAGTTCGTCGGCGGTTTCGGTGCTCGAGGCCTGCCCGAAGCAGGCCGACCTCCGGCTCAGCCTGCTGCGCCCGGCCAAGGAAGAGGATGAACCGGAGCAACGCTATGTCGCCGAGCCCGGGGTCGGCGCGAATTCCGGTGCTTGCGTGTTGACCGTCTCCGAGACCACCACGGCGGTGTATCTGCCGTCGCCGCGGCCGAGGGTCGACGTAATCGACGAGACCGGCGCCACGGTAGCGAGCACGCTGCTGCCCAAGGCGGCGGCGCCGTCGGCGGCAGTATCACGGCCCGGCAACCTGGTCACCTGGTGGACCGGCGATGCTGTGATGGTCTTCGACGCGGCGAACCTGACCTACCGCTACACCATTTCCGCCGCCGGGCCGGCTGTTCCCCTCGGGCCGGCCGCGATGATGGCGGGCCGGCTGCTCGTCCCGGTCACGGGCGGTCTGGGGGTCTACGACCCGGTCACCGGCGCCAGTGAGCGCTACCTGCCGGTCAACCGACCGTCGGGCAGGCAGCGGGTGATTCTGGCCGTGTCGGGTACGCAGGTGTTCGAGCAGCGCGGCGACATTGTCGCGGCGCTGGGCTGAGCGCCACCTGTCTACATCTCCACGGTGAACGTCGGTAGCGGTTCGCCGGATTCCCAGTGCTTGAGCAGCGCGTCCGCCAGCTCGCGGTAGGCCTCCGCGCCCTTGTTTTTGCGGGCGGCCATCACCGACGCCCCCGATGCGCTGGCCTCAGCGAAGCGCACCGTGCGCGGGATGGGCGGTGCCAGCACCGGCAGGTCGTAGCGGTCGGCGACGTCGAGCAGCACGTCGCGGGTGTGGGTGGTGCGCGAGGCGTACAGCGTGGGCAGCGCGCCCAGTAGCCGCAGGTGCGGGTTGGTGATCTGCTGGACATCGGCGACCGTGCGCAGGAACTGGCCGACGCCGCGGTGCGCCAGCGTCTCGCACTGCAGCGGAATGATGGCTTCGCCGGCGGCCGTCAGCCCGTTGAGAGTGAGCACCCCCAGCGAGGGCGGGCAGTCGACGACGATCACGTCGAACTGGTCGGTGAGTTTGTCGAGCGCGCGTTTGAGGGCGTACTCGCGACCGGCGCGCATCAGCAGCATCGCCTCCACACCGGCCAGGTCGATATTGGCCGGCAGCAGTGTCATTCCCTCGGCCGTGGTGACCAGCGCCGCGTTCGGCTCCACCTCACCGAGCAGCACTTCGTGCACCGACACCGGCAGCTTGTCGGGATCGTGCCCCAGCGAGAAGGTCAGGCAGCCTTGCGGGTCCAGGTCGACGAGCAGCACTCGCCGTCCAGTATCCGCCATCGCCGCACCCAGCGATGCCACGGTCGTCGTCTTGGCCACCCCACCCTTCTGGTTGGCCACCACCAGTACCCGGGTCTCACTCACAGGGACATCCTGGCACACCTTCTCCCCGTGCCGCGGGACAAGTCGGGAGTGTCCGGCACAATCGGTCGGCATGGGCGTGCAGAGCCACCGGCTGTTACTGCTCCGACACGGGGAGACTGAGTGGTCGAAGTCTGACCGGCACAGCGGCCGCACTGAACTGGAGCTGACCGACACCGGGCGCGAGCAAGCCCAGGCGGTGGGCCCGACACTGGGTGAACTCAAGCCCGAGAACCTCATGGTAATCAGCAGCCCGCGCCGACGCGCCCTGGCCACCGCCGAGTTTGCCGGCCTGACCGTCGATGACGTGTCGCCGTTGATCGCCGAATGGGATTACGGCCGCTACGAGGGCCTGACGACCGCGCAGATCCGGGAATCCGAACCGGACTGGCTGGTCTGGACGCACGGTTGTCCGGGCGGTGAAAGCATCGCGCAGGTCACCGATCGCGCTGACCGCGCCCTCGCGTTGGCGCTACAGCACCTGGCGTCACGCGACGTGTTGTTTGTGGGTCACGGCCACTTTTCCCGCGCGGTAATCACGCGCTGGCTGCAGCTGCCGCTCGTCGAGGGCAGCCGTTACGCCATGCTCGCCGCCTCGATCGCGGTCTGTGGTTTTGAGCATGGGGTACGACAGCTTGCTGCGCTCGGGCTGACCTGCCATCCGCAGGGCCATGAAGCCTAGCGAGCCACCGTTTGCGCTGTGCGGGCCGACTGGGACGTTCATTGCCGACGGTGTGCGGACCTGCTACGCCGAGGTAACGGCCGCACAGGCGGAGCTGCGCTCCGGACGAGCACCAATAGTGTTGGGCGCGTTACCTTTCGACGTGGACGGCGCTGCCGCGTTGATGGTGCCGCGCGCCGTGCTGCGCATCGGTGCGCCGCCCGACTGGCCGTCCGGCCCACTGCCCGCGGTGCGCGTCGCCGCGACGGTCCCCACGCCTGAGGAGCACCGCGCCCGAATCCGCCGGGCACGCGACCTGCTGGCGGCAGCGGATAGCGTGCTGCGCAAAGTCGTGCTGGCGCGCGCGTTGCGGCTGGCCGCCGACGCCCCCCTGGACGCCCGCGTCATCCTGCGCCGGCTGCTCGCTGGCGACCCAGCCAGCTACGGCTACCTCGTCGATCTGACACCGGCCGGCCGCGACTATTCAGGTACCGCTCTGGTGGGCGCCAGTCCGGAACTTCTCGTCGCGCGGGACGGCGACCGGGTGACCTGCCAGCCGTTCGCCGGTTCAGCGCCGCGTGCCCCCGACCGCGAGCTCGACGCCGCCACCGGCGCCGCGCTTGCCGGTTCGGCAAAGAACCGCTACGAGCACCAACTGGTCATCGACGCGGTGCGTGACGTCCTGGAGCCGTTATGCGACGACGTGGAGATCGCGTCCGCGCCCCGGTTGCGCGGCACCGCGGCGCTCTGGCATCTGTGCACACCGATCACTGCTCGGCTACGCGACACCTCAACCACCGCAATGGATCTGGCGTTGGCGCTGCACCCCACCCCAGCGGTCGGAGGTGTGCCGACGAAAGCCGCATCGGAGCTCATCGCCACGCTGGAAGGCGACCGCGGTTTCTACGCCGGCGCGGTCGGCTGGTGCGACGCCCGCGGCGATGGCCAGTGGGTGGTGTCCATCCGCTGCGCGCAACTGTCGGCCGACCGCCGCACCGCACTCGCCCACGCCGGCGGCGGCATCGTCGCCGAATCAGATCCCGATGATGAACTTGACGAGACCACAACAAAATTCGCAACGATCTTGACCGCGCTGGGAGTTGAGCATTGACCGAGCACATCCGTCGGGCGGCACCGGCAGACGCCGGCGAGATTCCCGCCATGATCCGCGCGCTGGCCGAATTCGAACGCGCCGCCGATCGGTGTACTGTCACCGAAACACAAATCGGCACAGCACTTTTCGGCGATTCTGCAACGGTGCAAGGACATGTCGCCGAGGTGGACAGCGAAGTTGCCGCGATGGCGCTGTGGTTCCTCAACTTCTCCACCTGGGACGGTGTCGCCGGCGTGTATGTGGAGGACCTGTACGTGCGTCCGCGATTTCGCCGCCGCGGCTTGGCCCGCGCACTGCTGTCGGCGCTGGCGCGGGAATGCCTCGACAACGGCTACACGCGGCTGTCATGGGCGGTGCTGAACTGGAACTCCGATGCCATCGCCCTTTACGACGCGATCGGCGGACAGCCGCAGCGCGAATGGATCAACTATCGGTTGTCCGGCCCGCGACTGGCTGAGCTGGCCGGACCACGCTGATCGCCGCGGGTGGCCCAGCCCAGCGCGGCGGGACTGAAGAGCAACGCCAACGCGGTCAGCGCCACAATCGCCAGTAGGATCCCGAACACCGGCTGATGCGAACCTGCTGTGAGGTACCACGCCACGGGCAGCAGCAAAAGCTGGGTAAAAACCGCCAATCCGCGGCCCCAGCGCTTACCGGCGTACAGCCCCCATCCGGCGGCGAGTACACCGCCGCCGACCAGAAAGAACCAGATCGCGGTGCCGAAGCCGTTGACCACGCGTTGGTCGGCTCCGGCGAGCCCACGCACGACCAGAACCGCGGCTACCACCAGTGCAGCCGCGCCCTGCACCGCGACCATCAGTCCCGCGCCACGCACAGTAGCCGGGGCGCGTGGGCGGACCACCCGCTTGCGGGGGACAGTCACAGCATCAGCGTAGCTACCGGATTCCCTCGAGCCGATTGCCCGCCTCCTCAGCGAGCCGCTGCGCGGCTCGCATCGTCGCCGGGCCTAAGCTCATGCGTCATGCGCGCTGTGCTCGTCGTCAACCCCACTGCAACTTCCACCACCGCATCCGGGCGCGACTTACTGGCGCACGCGCTGGAGAGCCGCCTCGAGTTGACCGTCGAGCACACAAACCACCGCGGCCATGGGGGCGAAATCGCGCGGGCGGCCGTCCAGGACGGGGTGGATCTGATCGTCGTACACGGCGGCGACGGCACGGTAAGCAACGTGGTCAACGGCTTGCTGGGACCGCCCGGTCCGCTGCCGGCGGGACCGGTGCCGGCGGTGGCGATAGTGCCCGGCGGCTCGGCGAACGTTATGGCCCGGTCACTGGGAATCCCACCGGACCCGATCGACGCCACCAACCAGCTCCTCGGGCTGCTCGACGAATACAAGCGCCAGCAGAAGTGGCGCCGCATCGGGCTGATCGACTGCGGCGAGCGGTGGGCCGTGCTCAACGCAGGGATGGGCGTCGACGCGGAAGTGGTGGCCGCGGTCGAGGCGCAACGCGACAAGGGCGTCAAGGTCACGCCGGCGCGCTATTGGCGTGTGGCGGTACCCATCGCGCTCGCCTACGCCCGTCGCGAACCGACACTGACGCTGCAGCTACCTGATCGCGACCCCATTCCGGGCGTGCACTTCGTCTGGGTGTCCAACACCAGTCCGTGGACCTACAGCAACAACCGGCCGATGCGGACCAACCCCGGTTGCACCTTCGAGTCAGGCCTGGGAGTGTTCGCGGTCACCGGGATGAAGGTGATTCCCACGCTGAGACTGCTCCGCCAGATAATGTCGAAACGGCCGAAGCTGCAGGCCAAACAGCTCGTCCGCGACGATGACGTGGCTTGCCTACGGGTTACTTCCGCCGGCCCGCCCATCGCCAGCCAGTTCGACGGCGACTACCTCGGCGAGCGCGAGACCATGACGTTCCGCGCCGTTCCCGACGCGCTGGCCGTGGTCGCCCCACCCGCAGAAAAGCCATCTGACCTGCAGTAATCCTGAACCGACCAGCTGGCGGGGCGAATTTAGGGTGCAAATTGGCCCATAGTGTAGTACACATGGGTTAGGGTTTACGTAACAGATCGTCAAAGTGAGATAGCCCACGTGCTAACACAGGCACTATTGACATCTGTTGAGCCTGTGAAACGATCGTACGGTCGCATGTAACGGTACGGAAACCCTTTTTCGTGCATGTGTTAACAGCCGAAGAAAAATGCCGGTGTGCCGTGCTGCGCACACAGTGAGGAGTAACAACGCATGGATTGGCGCCACAAGGCGGTCTGTCGCGACGAGGACCCGGAGCTGTTCTTCCCGGTCGGGAACAGTGGACCGGCGCTCGCGCAGATCGTTGACGCGAAATTGGTCTGTAACCGGTGCCCGGTGACCACAGAGTGCCTCGCCTGGGCGCTGAATACCGGCCAGGACTCCGGCGTCTGGGGCGGAATGAGCGAAGACGAGCGGCGCACGTTGAAGCGTCGCAACGCCCGGACGAAGGCCAGAAGCGGAGTCTGACCTAGTCACTAAACATTGCGGCCCCGACGACTGTCGGGGCCGCAATGTTGCGTGCAGCGTCATTGCATTGACCTGGACCGGCGACCGATCGGAACCCGTAGCACCACGTCGGCGCCGCCCGCAGCGGCGTCATGCATGCGCAGCGAGCCGTCCAGCTCCGCGGATACCAGTGTGCGCACGATCTGCAGACCCAACCGATCCGACTTTTCCAGGCTGAACCCCTTGGGTAGGCCACGCCCATTGTCGTGGACCACTATGTCCAGCCAGCGCGCCGACCGCTCTGCGCGAATCGTCACACACCCTCCCCCGCAAGCGGGGGAACCCCCTGCTGCTGGGTCGAACGCATGCTCAATCGCGTTCTGCACGAGTTCGGTGATCACCATGATCAGCGCTGTCGCCCGGTCGGAGTCCAGCACCCCGAGGTCGCCGACCCGATTGATCCGGATCGGCGTGTCCACAGTCGCCACATCGTTCATGATCGGCAGGATCCTGTCGATGACCTCGTCGAGGTTCACCTGCTCGTCCACCGACATCGACAGCGCGTCATGGACTAATGCAATCGACGACACCCGGCGCACCGATTCGATGAGCGCCTCCCGCCCTTCGGCGTTGGTCGTCCGGCGTGCTTGCAGGCGCAGCAGCGCTGCCACGGTCTGCAGGTTGTTCTTGACCCGGTGATGGATTTCCCGGATCGTGGCGTCTTTGGAAATGAGCGCGCGGTCGCGGCGCTTCACCTCGGTCACGTCGCGGATCAGCACCGCCGCACCGGCGGCCGAGCCGTGTACAACCAATGGCAGTGTCCGCAGCAGCACCGTGGCGCCGCCAGCGTCGACCTCCATCCGCATACTCGCCCCCCCGGCGAGCGAGTCGCGCACATGCTCGGCCATTTCCTGCGCCTCGAACGGGTCGGAGATCAGCGGGCGCGTGATCTCGATAAGGTCGTGGCCCTCCAACTCCGAGGTCAGGCCCATCCGGTGATAAGCCGACAACGCGTTCGGGCTGGCGTAGGAGACGACACCGTCGACGTCGAGGCGGATGAAACCGTCGCCGGCCCGCGGGCTGGAGCGCGCCATGGCCACGTCGCCCACATTGGGAAAGGTGCCCTCCGACAGCATGTGGACAAGATCCGCCGCGCAGTTCAGGTAGGCGGTCTCCAGGGGGCTGGATTTGCGGCTGGCCGCGAGGGCGGTTTGATGCGTCAGGACTGCCACCGCCCGCTCGCCGTACCGTACCGGCACGGCTTCTACGTTCAGGCCGGTCTGTTTCCACGAATACTGTTGGCCCGCATTGCTTTCCCGCCCGATCGTGCCTGACTCGAACGCCGCGGCCACCAGCGGCAGCCTATCGGCGGCGACGACCGTGCCCACCGCGTCGGCCAGCAGGACCGTGGGCGCGGTGTTCGGCCGGCATTGCGCCACACAGACCAACGCGCCGTCGTCGCGGCGTACCCACATCAGGTAATCGGCGAACGACAGGTCGGCCAGCAGCTGCCACTCCCCGACCACCGCGTGCAGGTGGTCGACCGCGTTGCCCGGCAGAACGGTGTGTTCGGCGAGCAAGTCACCGAGGGTGGACATCAGTCACTGCCGGCAGCAAGTACGAAGGGTCCAACGGGCTAGCTGATCACGGCGATAAGGTCGCCGGCTTGGATGACATCCCCCACCGATACGCTCACCTTGCTGACCGTGCCGGCGATTTCGGCCAGGACCGGGATTTCCATCTTCATCGACTCCAGCAGCACCAAGGTGTCACCCTCGCCGATATGGTCACCCTCGTTGACGACGACCTCGAGCACACTGGCCACGATCTCTGCGCGGACGTCCTCGGCCATCATCACCCCGTTCATTGCCCAGCCGGTGTTTGCGCAACTCTGCCGCTCCATCGAACCACAATCGGCCTTCATCGGTGAGCAAGGAGAAGTCAGAGTCGCGCGAGCCCGCCGCAGCCGTCCCGCCCCGGCGGCAGGTCACTCACAGTAAACAAATTCCAAGATTAATAAGTAAATCTATAGAGTTCGATCTGTGATCGTGTCGTGTTTCAACTGTGATTCTTGAGCAGCATTGTTACCGGAGTGACTTGAGTGTCTGAAGCACACTCGGTGCCTCAGCTGAGTTGAGGAGTATCCCCTTGTCTCCGAACGTAATTGCAGACCCGAAGACTCGTGGGCCGCTGGCCCGAGCGGCCATCGGTATAGGGCTTGCGCTAGCCGCGATTGCCGCGATCGGATTTGGCAGCGGGGTCGCCGGGGCGTCTCCGCAGCAACCTGTGCTTGTCGATGATCCAGCGCCCGCTCCCGCCCCTGCTGGGCCCGATCCGACCACGGCGGTAAATGTCGCCAACGCGATCTTCCGGGTGCTTAATTCTCTCCTGAATTCCGTGCTGCCCGGCAGCGGTTCGATAATGCCCTCCGATCCGAGTCCGCTCTCGCCCGGAGGGGGCTATCCCAGCCCCGGATTACCCGGACAGACCCCCGCGTTGCCGGGCTATCCCAGCCCCTTATCGCCGGGACAGGCTCCCGGGTTGCCGGGCTATCCCAGCCCCGTCTTGCCAGGGCAAACCCCGCTGGCGCCTGGGCAGACCAGCCCGGTGGTGCCAGAGCAAAGCAGCCCGGTGGTGCCACCGCAGACCAGCCCGGTGGTGTAGCCCAGGCGCCGTACACACGTGCCGCATGAGAGACTGGTCTGCGCTAAACCTGCAAGGAGGACCAGCCATGGCTAAGCGTGGCCGCAAGAAGCGCGACCGCAAGCACAGCAAAGCCAACCACGGCAAACGTCCGAATGCTTCCTAGAAGGGCTATTGGCCGCGGATTATGGTGGTCCGGCTGATCTCTAGCCGGAGCCGCTCCCGTAGACTTTCCGGGGCCTTCTCGCCTCCGCACTTCTTCGCGATCAACGCCTTGATCCGCTCCTCCAAACCGTAATGCCGCAGGCATTCGGGGCAAGCCTCGAGATGCTGGCGCAGCTTCTTCCGGGTGTCCGGGGTGCATTCACCGTCAAGCAGAGTCCACACCTCGGCGATGACTTGCGCGCAATCGACGTGAAACTCGCCGCCGCCAGCGGAGCCCGAGGGGTTTGACGCGCACGAAAACTCGGTCACGATGAGACCTCCTCCGGCGCCTGGCCACCGCGCGTGAAGCCGCGTTCCCGTGCCACATCGGCCAATAGACCACGCAGCTGACGTCTGCCGCGGTGCAGCCGCGACATGACCGTCCCGATCGGCGTATTCATGATCTCGGCGATCTCCTTGTACGGGAATCCTTCAACGTCGGCGTAGTACACCGCCATCCGGAACTCTTCCGGCAACGCCTGCAGCGCTTCTTTGATCTCGGTGTCCGGCAGCGCCTCGAGGGCCTCGACTTCGGCCGAGCGCAGCCCGGTGGAGGAATGTTCAGCGGTCGACGCCAACTGCCAGTCGGTGATCTCGTCGGTGGGATATTCCGCGGGTTGGCGCTGCTTCTTGCGGTAGTCGTTGATGTAGGTGTTGGTCAGGATGCGGTACAGCCACGCCTTGAGGTTGGTGCCCTCCCGGAACGAGCGGAATCCCGCGTAGGCCTTCACCATGGTCTCCTGGAGCAGGTCCTCGGCATCGGCCGGGTTGCGCGTCATGCGCAGCGCGCCGCCGTAGAGCTGATCAAGTAAGGGGATCGCGTCGCGCTCGAAGCGCGTCGTCAGCTGCTCATCCGTCTCCTCAGAAGGGGCAGGCTCGGGAATCTCCGCCACCTCCGGCCCGGTCGCACCATCGACGTCGGCCATAGTGAGTAACACAATCCCTTCTGTCGTGGTGTCACCAGGCAGCTCCGATGGCAACACCGAACGCTCAAGGCAGTGAGCCAACTGCTCTTCGCCTAGCAGGCTCATCGCCGTTGACACCAGACTCCCTCCTCCTAATCTAAAGGCTGCGACCGACGACGTCTGCTCCGGTCTGCGCGCGACTTACAGCACGGCTGGAGAACCGCATCAGTAAACAGGATTTACCAACGCACTATTTCCGGTGTCGCCGGACCTACACCGACGTCGCCGATTGCGTGATGCCGAACAGGTGCTCGGCATTGGTCCTGCCGATTTTGTGCCGATCGTTCTCGCTGATCGGGCACTCGTCGAACCACGACGCCAGCTCATACATGGACTCATAGGGGTAGTCCACCGAAAACAGCACGCGGTCAGCGCCGACCTCCAGCAGCGTGTTCAGCAGTGCCTGGCTGCGGAACACTCCGCTGGTGGTGAGGTAGAAGTTGGTCCGCAGGTACTCGGTCGGGGGCTTCTGGTGGACACCGTGGGTCTCGGGACGCTGGTGGCGCAACCGATGCTCGACGCGGGGCAAGGTGAACGGCAGCCCCTCGCCGAGGTGGCCGAGGATGACGCTGATGCTTGGGTGCCGATCGAACAGGCCGCTGAGGATCAGCCGCAGCGCGTGGGTGGCGGTCTCGACACCGAATCCCCAGGCCTACCCGAGCAACCCTTCATAGCCGGCGCAGATCCGCTGTTGGCTGGGAAGCGGGATCCGCGGGTGCAGGTACACCGGCACTTCAAGCTGTTCTACGCGGGCCCAGAAAGGCTCGACCTGGGGCTCGTCGAGGTATTGCCCGGTGTCCGCGTCACCGATATTGCTGTAGCCGTTGACCAGAGCGCCCACAAAACCGAGGTCTCGGACGGCGCGTTCGAGTTCGACGGCAGCCTTCTGCGGATCCTGCAGAGGGACGGCGGCGAATGCGCGCAGCCGCTGCGGGTGGCGGGCCACTAGGTTCTCGGCGGCGTGGTCGTTCATCTTACGGGCCAAGTCCACAGCCTGACCGGTGTCGGTGAGACCTTCGATGCCCTGCTGCGTCAGCGACAGGATCGAGATCCCGATACCGTTGCGGTCCATGTCTTCGACGCGCTGGTCGACCGCCCGCAGCCGACGCTGCACGTCGGCAAAGTAGTCGGGATCGGTGAAGTCATGGCTGCCGGTGGCTTCGAATTCCGGCGACTCCCAATGCTCCTCGAGCGCGATCTTGAACTGCATGTCCATCATCTCCGAGGCCTGACTGCGACACCGATTCGAGCATTGGGAAACGGAACAGTCAACCACTCGATCGCACAGACCAAAGGCCCGATCCGCACAAACCGATCATCTCCGTGGTTGGCAAACCCTGCCGGTCGCTAAGCAACTGAATCACGTGGGCTATCCGCCGCGGGCGAATGCGTAGCAGTCGGTGACGGCCTCGGCGATCTCGCCGGCGCCGCTGGCGAGTGCGGCGGGCAACCCGATGACATCGCCTCGTCCCGCGTAGCGGATGGTGGCCGCGCGGCCCTGTGTGGACAGCAGCTGATCCGGACTTGCCCGCGGTGCAGCAACACCAGGCAAATCGACCCAAATGGTTGATTGATCACAGTTCCCGCGCGGACGGACGTTTCGACGGCGTCGCGCAGAAGCCCACCAAGTGCAGTGATCGGCTCTGCCGGCAAACACGCTCAGCGCATCCGCTGCGTACGCACCTCCGACGTGCCGATTCGGGCCGCACTGTCGGGCCTGCGGGTCTAACGTTCGGGCCTGCGGGTCTAACGTAATTCAACCCCAGGATCGATTCAGCAACCGATACTCAGCTTTTGGCAATCCTCGACGGGGAACTGCGCCAATAACCAGCAACGCTCGCAGGAGTACAGATGCCAGACGCCACCAAGCACGTCGATTACCTCAAACGTCTCACAATTGATCTACGCCGGACACGGCGGCGCCTTGCTGAGTTGGAAGCCAAATCTTCGGAACCGGTGGCGATTGTGGGGGTGGGGTGTCGGTTTCCGGGTGGGGTAGGTTCGCCGCAGGATTTGTGGGATGTGGTGGTGGGGGGTCGTGATGTGGTGTCGGGTTTTCCGCGGGATCGGGGCTGGGATGTGGAGGGGTTGTTTGATCCGGATCCGGATGCGCTGGGCAAGTCGTATACCCGAAGCGGT
>DASPOT010000306.1:0-15164 GCA_035625875.1 Mycobacterium sp.
CTACTGGGCATCTCCCACCGCCACGGCCTGGCGTAGTCAGCACACCATCACAAAAGCCCAGCTCAAACCCACAACCCACACCAAACCAGGGGGAACTTCGGACTAGCGTGAACCACCAGCCGCCGGCGGCGGTGTCGAAAAAGAACCTGAGGAGCCTCCGATCACGATGCCGATCAATATTGTTCCGATAATCCCCTCGCAGAAGTCCATGATCCGGCGGCAGTTGTAGATCGCGTTCGGCGGGCATGCCGGCGTGTAGCTGCTGCCCTCCGAGCACGAACATGACGCCTGGAAGCCACCGCGGCCCGCGATTCATTGTGTCGCACAGAAACCCGCCCTAGCGGGGCCCGTCACCTGCCGCGACCCCCCCGATCTGCAGCTCACCACACCGCCACCATGAACACCAAGAACAGTTACACGGTTTTGGTGGCATCATGAAGCGAAAGGCACCCGGCCATGGCGACTCACGTACAGCATGAGATCGGTAACCCGACAAGGCTCATTCCGACGGATCGTCGGAGGATCCGCTCGACCCCTGTCGGCGCCATGGGCAGTCGGCCAATGCTCGGAGCATCACCGCTGAACCTTGATGCGCCGCAATGCCATCCGCCAGACCATCCGCAGCGCCTGGATTTCCCTGAATCCGCCCGATGTCCATGCCCACCTCGCCGGCGACGCTTCCGGTGATCCCGTGCCCGCGACCCGCGATCAGATACGGGGGACGCGCTGCGCTACCGCCACTTTGGATGACCAGCCCGCAGCCGTCGGCGATCATCGGCCAGCTCGTCGCAGCCCCGTCGAGCGCCGCTGGCGCCAGAACGACGTTTATGTGACGATGCGCGACGGTGTGCGACTTGCCGTGCGCGACTGCGGCTCTCGATACGCCGGTCAGACCGTTGTTTTCCTGCACGGGTTTTGTCTGAGCCAAGCGTCGTCGGTGCGCCAAACCGATCACCTGTTGCGACGATACGGCGGCGCCGTCCGGGTCATTAGCGACGACAACCGCGGGCACGGCGGATCGGGTCAGGCGCCGATGAGCGGGTATCGCATCGAGCAACTCGCCGATGACCTCGCACAGGTGCTCACCGCACGCAGGGTCGCCGGGCCGCTCACCTTGGTCGGGCACTCCATGGGCGGGGTGGCGGCACTGTGTTATCTCGCCCGTCCCGCGGCGGATCCTCCCGTCGAGCCCCACGGACTGGTCCTGGCCGCCACCGCGGCCGGAAAACTCAGCGAACGTGGCCCGGGCAGGCTCTTGGGGCCAGTTGGCTGGCCAGCTCGTCATCTTCGGCTTCGATCGCGGCGACGATCTCAGTGTGCGCAGAGTGAATGACTGCGGGATCCAGTTCGTCATCGGGGTTAGGCAACCACAACAGGTCGGCGGTCTCACCCTGGATTCGGGTTGCCGACCGCGCCAATCGTTCAGATTGCGACACCACCGCCAGCAGTGTTCTCCTGCATCCGCTCGGCGGGGGAGACGTGGGTCGCCGCCACTTGGATTGGTGGGCTCCGGTCACCAACTTGGGCGCGCCTCGTCCATCGGAGTCTCGTCAACCCAGCCGGTACGCGGCCCGTTCACGCGTCGCTCTTGAGATTCTCGGTCCGCATGTGCTTCACTTCGCGGCGGCGCCTGCGGTACACGACGTTCATCACCACCAGCGCCGTGAAAAGGAGCGCCCCCACCACCGCCCCGACCAGGGTCGCCCCGCGGAACCCCGTGGCGTCGACATCCATGATCCGCTGGCCCGCGTGCGCGGCGTTGCCGCGACCGAATACGCCGTCGGGGAACAATGGAACGAAAAGTCACGCCAGACCGGCGTGGTAGCGCGTACCGTGCCTGGCTGTGCCGGTGGAGTTCCTTTCCGATGAGCAGGCGCGAGCGACTTGCTTGAGGCCAACGGCGCGATCTTTACCGCCCAGGGCAAGGCCCTAAACGAGGTCGCCGCGAGCGCGCGCTTCGCGCGCGATCTGCCGACGCAGCGCCGCATAACGTTCCTCCCCATTCTTGGCAAACAGCGGGTCGTCCATGTGGCGTATCGCGGCATCAATGGCGACCCAGTCACTGGCGCGCAGCAGCGTGGCCGCGAGCGGAAGGATCGCCGTCTCCTCCGTGTGCATATGGCGGCGGAAGTCCGCGACATAGGCCCGGGCGGGCTCCTCGACGTGCTCCCGCGCCGTGATCGAGCCGTTGACGATATCGTCGAGGGCATGAACCAGGGCGTCTCCGCTTTCCTTCAGTAGCGCGTGCTGCTCCGTTAGCTCGTCGATGATGCGACCGCTGTCGGCGGCGCGTTGCCTGATCCTTGCAAACGCCAGATCTTCTTTGGGATGATGCAGCACGTCCGGGTAATGCGTCATGTAGAGCATGATGTCCAACATCAACTCGTAGTCGGGCGACTCGCCTTTGTGGAGGAGGTCGAGCTGACCCTCCAGAAGGTCGAGTAGCTTCGCAAAATTGACGTGCTCCGCGTGCCAGAGTGCGATGGAGTCGGACATGGCTACCTCCCTACTGAAACGCTGCAGCACGCTCCATGAGCTCGGCCAGGTTCGACTCGTTTGGGTCGCGCGGCTTCCCCGGATGGATGATCGACACCTGGCAACTTTCGGCCGCCTCGACCAGCTGCGCGTAGGTGCCGGCCGTGATATCGGCGATATACGCCTGCTTGTTCTCGTTGTACGCGAACATTTTGTTGTTGATGCCGGTGCACTCGTTGCAACTCGTGCAGCGTGGGGTTTCAATATACGCTTCATCGGCGGCCGCTTCGGCTTCTGGCTCCGGACCCGCTTCCGGCGCCGCCGGCACAATGACCACGTTCGCCTCACCCGGCGCCGCGCCTGCGGC
This sequence comes from Mycobacterium sp., assembly GCA_035625875.1. Classification (GTDB taxonomy): domain Bacteria; phylum Actinomycetota; class Actinomycetes; order Mycobacteriales; family Mycobacteriaceae; genus Mycobacterium. The sequence continues at coordinate 2,843 of DASPOT010000306.1, forward strand.
GTCTGCCGCGCGCGGTACGCGCTCGTCACGCGTCTCGCGCTCACGGGCGAGCAGGCGCTCGGCATGCGAGTTGTGGATGCCACCAAGTTCCTGCAGGCTGTGCCACATTTCGCGACAGCGGCGAGCTTCGCGCATCAGGTTCTCGTCGACGATGACCCGGTGCAACGTGTCGTCACGCCCGACCATGAATAGGTACGGAACGCTTTCCGGCGCTGCCGTGCCATCCCGGGCAAGACAATCTCCTGCTGGGACCATGTTCGGCGCCCACCTGGCACGCTCGACGCGCCCCAGGTGCCGTCCGTAACGCCGATCGCAGGCCACGAAATCGATCGGTGTAAAGGCAAGATCCTGCGCGATCCTCTGGTGCGCCTCGTCTTCGTAGGCGAAGCCGCGCACCGGCCAGTCCTGATCGACATCGGGATTGGCCTGCAGATCGAAGCGCGACGCCCAATTCGAGCCGGCCGACGGGTCATAGGTGAAAGCCGGGAACGCGCGCGAGTCCATCGCCGCTGCCGCGCACAGATAGGCTGGCAGGTCGCCGGTCGTTCCGGTCGCGCCGGAGAACACGCTGATTAACCCCGGCCCTGGGTAGGCCAAGCCACGGCGCAACTGCCCGCGGAATTGAAACAGGTTGGAGCTTGTCGATTGCAGCACGTAGACGTCGCCCAGCCCGATGGCCATGTGTACGAGCTGGCGGCTCTTCAGGCCGAATCCGAGATGTCCACCGGTGAGCGGCAGTTCGTCCAGGATATCGTCTGACTGGACGAGAACCTTCATTGGCAGGTCGGCGGAAAGGATCTCTCCCAGCGTTGCGGTTTCGGCCGCGTCGAGTTGCCGCGCATTGATGCATACGAGATAGTCGGGGAACAGCGCTTTGTCCGCCGGGTCGAGCCCATCGGCTCCATAGGTCTCGAAAAACGCGGCGTGCCTCGCCTCGCGAAATTCGCCGGCGATCTCGAGTTCCGCCACCACGAGGGCTCGGGCGACAGTCGTCATCTCTTCGAGTCGCTCACGATACGCAGCCAATGCATCGCCGCAGCTTCGGTACACGAACGAATACGCCGTCTCGGCTTCGCCTGCACTTGCCACAGCGGCATAGAATCGCTGGGAGGTGAGGACCGATAGCAGGGCACGGATGCGCGTCCGGCGGCTTTCCGGCAGCGCTGTTTCCGGCTTGGCCTTGGGGAGAAGGCGCGACATCGCGCCAAAGTCAAACAGGTCGGCGTGAAAATCGCCGATCGACGCCTTGAGGCTTTCCGCACTCCGCCCCGCATCCGAGCGCATGAAGTCCGCGCGGAGGATGTCGGAAAGCTTCTGGATCAGGCTGGTGGCGGTGTCGCGAAACCGCACTGCCTTCGCCTCCTGCACGCCGCGCCATGCATGCGCGAGCAGATCGGCGGGCAGTGCAGCATCGCAATCGACCAGTGCACCGTCGACCTTGAGCGCGCCGCGGGCGCGCCCGAGGCTGTCGCGCAGCGATTCGTCATCGTGCACGCCGAGGCGCTTCGCGGCCAGGTCCCAGAGCGACAAGAGCGATCCTTTGGCGCCTTCGGCCAGCAAGCTGCGGAGTTGGCGCTCCAGACGCAGCACGTGCCGGGTCACCCGTTCGGCGTCCTCGCCGCGGGCGATGTCCTGCAGCAGCCGATCTATGAGACCGGAAAGGGCCTGCACGCGGTCTTCCTCCGGGCCTCGCTCGACCAGCAGCAGCGGAAAATCGTAACGCAGCGCGGTGAGATCGCGGTAGCGCGCAAGCAACGCGGGCCGCAGTACGAGCGGATCGACGGCCTCGAGGCCCGCAGCGGGCCGTTGGCCGGTCAGATGAAACGCGACTTGCGACTGCAGTTCGGCTTCCATCAGCATGTTCGGAAGCTCACGCCGTGTGGCGAAGCTCGCCGTCCTTCGGCCATACGGTGAACTTGTCGAATTCAGCTTCAAGCCCGGCCTTGAGACGCGCCGTGCTGCGCGATTCGCCGCTTGCGCGCACATCCTCATAACAGGGAACATCCGGGTTCTGGTACAGGATACCGACCGGAATGGGATCGATGCTCGATGCGACGTTGCGCGCCCGTTCGATGTCGGTCGGATCGTGCCGCTCCTGGTTCTTGTACACCTTGGCGAGGCTCGGAGAAATCTCCAGGCCCCGCTCGTGCTGCAGCAACTTGACGTTCATGGGGTCGTGCAGCCACGGCTCGAGCAGCGTCGGCAACCACTCAGGGCAGCGCTGAACGATGCGCACGAAGGAGAATCCCTTGTGGTGAAACGCCGCCTTGACGATGTCGTATAAGATCTCTGGGATCCAGTCGACGCACTGGGCGACGAACGACACGTTCTGCACGCCGAGCGTTACGGTCAGCGGATTGAGCGCATCGAGGTAGGCGCCACGGGGAGTGGTGTTGGTCTTCAGGCCTTTCGGTGATGTGGGCGAAGCCTGCATCTTGGTCAGACCGTAGATCTGGTTGTCGTGCAGGAACACCGTCATGTTCATGTTGTAGCGGATTGCATGGATCCAGTGTGCGGTACCAATGCTGCAGCAGTCACCATCGCCCGTGTTGACGAACACGTTGAGATCCGGGCGCGCCATCCGCACCCCTTCCGCGATCGGCAGCGCGCGGCCGTGGATACCGTGGAAGCCGTAGGTCTTCATGTAGTGGGGGAACCGGCTCGAGCAGCCGATTCCTGACACGAAAACGGTCTTCTCGGGACGCAACTGCTCGTCGCGGCAGAGGCGCTGGACGGCGGCAAGAATCGCGTTGTCGCCGCAGCCGCTACACCAGCGTGGCACACCGCTCTGATAATCCTCGAGTTCGTGGCGCTCTTCGTAGAGCCTGATCATGCATTCGGTGGCGGTGGTCGTCATCGTTATCGCCTCAATGTTGCAATCTTGTCGCGAATAACCTGGCACAGAATCCCGGGCTTGATCGGCGCCCCGTGCACCTGGCTCCAGCAGTCAACGTCGACGAGATAGCGTGCGCGCAGCAGCGTGGCCAACGCCGAATACCGGCGGTTAGTCTCATCGACGATCTCCTCTTCGGGGCTGTCGCTCCAGTTGCCTTCGATGGTCAGGACCTTGGAAAAGCGGCTCATCGTCTCCTTGATGCCTGGCGGCAACGGCTGCAGAAACCGCAGGTGCATCGATGCGACCTTGGCCCCTTCGCCACGTACCCGCTCGACGGCTTCCTCGATCGTCCCCTTGGTGCTGCCCCAGCCAATGAGCAGCAGGTCACCTTCCTGGTCCCCGAACAGTGGCGGGGCCTGAAGCGTCTTGGCCAGCGCAGCGAGCTTGAGGCTGCGCGCGCGCAGGCCCTGCTCGTTGCTCTCGGAGTCGTAAGCGACATGGCTGAGGCGGTCGTGCGCAAGCCCCGTCACGGTGTGCATGCCATTGGCTTGGCCCGGAATGAAGCGGCGCGCGAGGCCGGTGGCCGCGTCCCAGTCATACGGCTTGGCGCCGGGCGGCACTGGGCTCTGGTCGAGCGGCGGGGCGACCCAAGCGTCGCTGAACTGGGGCCGTGGAAACGGCGTGTACGAGGTCGCGAGATTCGCGTCAGAGAGCACGACCACGACCATGTTGAACATCTCGGCGATTTTGCGCGCAGTGATGATCGAGTAGAAACAATCCTCGATCGTCGCGGCCGCGAGCACGACCTTCGGCGCGTCGCCGTGGCTACCGAACATCGCCGTCAAAAGGTCGCCTTGCTCGGCTTTCGTCGGCTGCCCGGTCGACGGTCCTCCGCGCTGGACGTTGACCACGACCAGGGGGATCTCCGCCATCACGGCGAGCCCGATAGCCTCCTGCTTCAGCGAGTAGCCCGGGCCGGACGTGATCGTGACCGTGCACTTGCCGGCGTAGGAGGCGCCGATGGCGAAGGCGCAGGCCGCGATCTCGTCTTCGGCCTGGTGCACGACGCCTCCGACTTTCTCGAAAACGTCGGACAGGTAGTGCGACGCCGATGTGGCCGGCGTGATGGGATACATGGCGCAGATTTCCATGCCCGAGGCAAGTACGCCGAGTGCGAGAGCCGTGTTGCCGTTGACTACGATCTGCGCCTCGGCCGCCTGGACCGCGGGGATCGAGTACTTGAAATCGAGGTTCGCTTCCGCCCAGGCGTAACCGGCCTCCAAGAGCGCCACGTTGGTCTTGACCACCCCCGCGGCCTTCTTGCCGAAGGTGAGCGCGATCTGTTCGCGCGCGAGCTGCAACTCCAGGCTATAAAGGTTGCACAGCATGCCCAGAGCGAACATATTCTTCCCGCGCCGCGCGTCGGCGACGATGGCGCGACACTCGCGCTCCATCGGCACCTCGTAGACGTTGTAGCCGGAGGCGACGAGCCGTTCATAGGTTTCTGTGTACGAGTCGGCGATCTTCGGATCGGCATCGTCGCGCCACATGCACTCCAGAAGGATGATGCAGCCGGGCTTGAGCTCACCGGCGCGGACCCGGCCGAGGAGCACTTGCTCGTTGAACGCCACCACCAAGTCGGTCTCATCGCCACCGTTGGTTACCTGGCGTGATCCGAGCCGGATGCGGTTGCCGCTCGCCCCGGCGACGCTGCGCGCAGGCGGACGGATCTCCGCGGGGATGATTTCGACAGTCCACACGCCATTGCCCATGCGCGCGGCGATGGCACCGAGCGCTTGGCCGCAACGTTGGGCCCCCTCGCCCGAATCGCTGATTACTTCGACGACATGCTGGGGTAGCTCCGTGGCGCGCTTCCTCCGCGGCGCCTCCGGGGCCAGGCGCGGTTGCTCCGCGAAGGTCTTTTCAACGCTAACTTCGGTCATGGCCCTGGCTCGTGGTCGGTGTAAGGCGTAGGCGTCGGCTCGCTAGGCCACGCGGATGCGCACGAAATTTCGTTCTCTGACGTCGATGCCGAAGCATCGGCCGGCGCCGCCGGCGCCCTCGCCGAGATAAGGCGTGTCAGCGTCGCGTAGACCGAGGTAGGCTTTTATGCTGCGCGCTGCCTTGCGGCCTGCGCCCATCGCCTCGATTACCGTGGCAGCACCGGTCACGATGTCGCCGCCGGCAAACACGCCGGCCACGGAGGTGGCCAATTCCGAGTCCGTGTCGATGTAGCCGCGCTTGTTTAGGCGAAGTTTCGAGGTTTGGCCCATGATCGGGTTGGCGTTTGTTCCGATTGCAAACACGACCAGATCGACGTCGAGTTCGTGCTCGCTGCCGGAGATGGCCACGGGGCGCCGTCGTCCCGATTCGTCGGGTTCGCCCAGTTCCATGCGCACGCAGCGCATGCCGCGCACTCCTCCTTTGCCGTCGTCGAGAATTTCGACCGGATTGGTGAGCCAGCGAAAGTCGACTCCTTCCTCTTCGGCATGGTGGACTTCTTCGCTTCGTGCAGGGCACTCGGCGCGACTGCGGCGATAGACGCAATAGACCTTCTGCGCACCCAGGCGGAGGCACACTCGCATCGCGTCCATCGCCGTATTGCCGGCGCCGACAACGGCCACGCGCTCACCGAGTGGTAGCGGCGTGTCGTAATTCGGGAAGTCTTTAGCGCGCATCAGGTTGCAGCGTGTCAACAACTCGTTGGCGGACAGCACGCCGTTGAGCGAGTCGCCGGGAATACCCAGCATCGCCGGATAGCCTGCCCCGGTGCCGATGAAGACCGCGTGGAATCCCATTTCGTCGAGCATCTGCTCGATGGTAAACAGGCGCCCAACCAGAGTGTTGCATTCGAATTTGACGCCGAGCTTGCTGAGGTTTTGGATCTCGGCGTCGATCACCGGGTTGGGGAGACGGAAGTCGGGGATGCCGTACTTGAGCACGCCGCCTGCCTGGTGGAATGCTTCGTAGACGGTAACCTCGCAGCCGGCCTTGGCCATGTCCGCGGCGCAGGCCATCCCCGCCGGACCGCATCCGACGATGCCGACCTTGAAGTCGTTGCGCTCGATATAGGGCAGGTTGGTCCAGCCTTCGGCGATGGCGCGATCACCGACGAAGCGCTCGAGCCGGCCGATGGCCACCGGTTCCAGCGTCTGACCGACCGTGCACACGCCTTCACACTGGCTTTCCTGCGGGCAGACGCGCCCGCACACCGCGGGCAGCAGATTGGTCGCCGCGATCGTATCGTAGGCGGCACGGAAGTCCTTCTGCCCGATCTTCTCGATGAAACCGGGGATGTCGATACCCACCGGGCAGCCGCGCACGCACGGCTGGTCCGGGCAGAGCAGGCATCGCTCGGCTTCGACCAGCGCTTCCTCCTGTGCGTAACCGCAGGATACTTCAGCAAAATTCTTGACGCGTTGCGCGGGTTCCTGTTCGCGCACCGGTGTTCGCTGTTGGGGAATGGTCCGGATAGTACGCTTCTTCGTCACCTAACCTCCTCGGGCCTCATCGAAGGGATCGGGCATTTCGAGCAGCTCGCTCGACACGCTGTCCGCATCGGGGTCGGACGCCTGCGCCGCGAGCGTGCCCAGGTTGGGCTCGGCTTTCATGCGGCAGCTTTCCGACCAGCGCTCGCGCGCGACCTTCTCCTCCGCGGCAAAGCGCCGTAGCCTCGTCACCAGGTCGTCGAAATCGACCAAGTGGCCATCGAAGTCCGGGCCGTCCACGCAGGCGAATCTAACTTCTCCACCTACCTTGACCCGGCACCCGCCGCACATCCCCGTTCCGTCGACCATCACCGGATTCATGCTCACGATCGTTTTGATCTTGTGTGGGCGCGTCGCCTCCGCGCAGCCACGCATCATGACCGGCGGACCGATCGCCACGCATTGGTCGACATCGGGATGCTTGGCGATGCCGCGCTTGACGCCCTCGGTGACGAGCCCCTTGATTCCGCTCGAGCCGTCGTCGGTGCACACGATGAGCTCATCGCAACAGGCGTCGAACTTATCCGTCCAGAACATCAGAGCCTTGCTGCGGAATCCGAGCACGCCGATGACGTAGGCGCCGTGCTCCTTGAAGGCGCGTGCCTGGGGGAAAATCGGTGCTACGCCCAAGCCGCCACCGACGCAAATGACCTTTTTCGCGCCACCGACCGGGCTGGGGATGCCCATCGGGCCGACCACGGCATGCAGCGCGGTTCCGACCTTGCACAGCTGCTGCATTTCCTTCGTCGTCTTACCGACCGCCTGGATGACCAGCGTGATGGTGCCCTTGGCGCGATCAAAGTCCGCGATCGTGAGCGGAACACGCTCCCCGTGGTCATGCGCCATGACGATCACGAACTGGCCGGCACGTGCCGCCCGGGCCATTAGCGGATGCCGGATCTCGAGCAGATACGTCACGTCCGAGAAATCCTCGCGCGCAACGATTTCGAATGTACTCATCAGCTAAACCTCCGCCCGCCAGGACGGGCCGAGACTTCGTGGCCCGCCACTAGCAGGCGGCGCCGGACCGAGCTCGCGACAGATGGACTTCATGGGTGTCCTCGGTTAGTTCTCATGATTGTATCGTCGTTAAACAGGTGCGGATAAGTTGCCTAAGTCCCGGGTTGAATGGACCTAAGTCAGTTCGTACATGGCCACCGTTGACGGTGTGACCGCCCGGCGTTACCAGCCGCCGACGTGGCTATGTTGCTGGTGGGGATGGGCGCCAGCGTGGAGGACTTGCCGCTGTCGTCGCCGCCGCCAAGCATCCGTATGATCATGAAGCTGGCGAATGTCGCCCCCGCTGGTGCATGGAAGTCTGTGCTCTCCCGCCACTGCCTGGATAAAGGCGATAGTCCTGTCGGAGTCGCCATCTACAGTGATCTTGATCCTCACGTCGCGACCGGAAAAGGGAGACGCAAGCATGAGCCAGTGCCAGGAATGGACGCTGCACTGGCCGGATACGAATCGGATTCGCCCGGTGAGCGCTCATCCCGTTCTGCACGGCTGGGCTGACCTGCGGCAGCGTGAAGATGAGTTGGGTCTTCCCAGCGACCCGCGCGGCGTCGGTCTATGTTGAGAGCTCCACGACTCGAGAAAACTGAGACGTTGTCTCCGTGCGGGCGGGCTGCAACCACGACGTCAATCCCACCGGCCAGTCGCGCCCCTGCCCCGGCGCGACACGCTCGATCCCCGTAATCGCACCACAGATGATCCCGCGGGTTTGCCAGAGCGAGGCCATGACTGGCGAACGACCGTCAGTCGCCACAACCGCGCCGGTCTGTAAGAAGACCTCAAAGATCCGATAAGCCAAGGCGTTGAGCCACGGGACTGACGGTCGTTCGCAATAGGTAGGTAAGCGGCCCGCACCAGCGCCTATTAGCGAGCCCGCTAATTCTGATCTCTGCCGCAGCGGTGACCCTACTCGCCCGCCTTCTTTGCTAACTCCGCGATTTCACCGTCTTGTACTTGGGTTCTTTGTGTTTGGGGTGCTTGGCGAGTTGGTCGAGGAATCGTCGGCGGACGTTCCGCGGGGTGTGGTGCCGCTGTCGGCGGCGATCGGGGCGTTACGTAATGAGTTGATGCATGCGGTGTGGGCGGGGCAGTTCCCCTACGAGCTCAATGGGAAGCAGCGGTGGTTGCGGTTCAAACCCGCTGCGGTCGAGTTGACGTTGCAGCTTGCGGTCACCACCGAGGGAACGGCGAAGGCGGGGGTGAAGTGGTGGCTGATCGAGGCGGGCGGCGAGTTGGCGCGCAAGAAGGTGGCGACCCAGACGGTGAAGCTCTCTTTGGAACCAGTCCTGTTCGACGAGAACCGTAATCAGGTGGAGCTGTGGATCGACGCTGCTGATGAGGCTGAGGTAGCCGTGACCGGCGGTGGTGGTGGTGGTGATGATGAGCAGCTTCTGGATGCGCCGGACTGACCGACATGGGTAGGCGCAGCCGATGACGTTGGAGATCGAACGGGCGGTTTTGTTGCGGTACACCCGCGGCGCGGGTCGGGTCTGCGGATCGGCGGAACGTATGTGTTAACGGCGGATCACTGCGCAAACGGCACCGACCACACCGTCATCGTCGACGGACGGGACTATCCCGCAACCGTCGCGTTGCGCAGCGGGCGCAGCGATGTGGATATCGCGGTCTTGTCGGCGCCCGATCTGCCGGCGCTGGCGCCGATGTCGTGTGCGGGTGAACACCGAGATCGCCGCCAGGATCGAAGACTGTGTGGCGCTGGGGTTTCCGACCTGAACCGCCGCGGCGGGGTCGACTATCGTCTGCAGGCCGACGGTTACGTGGGGACCGGTGAGGGCGCAAGCCCGCATGCGGGGGCGGATCTTGGCCCGGTGGTGGCGTTCAAGATCACCAGCCCGGCGATTAGGGACAGGGCGGTGGCTGTCGGCGATTTGGCCGACCCGGCGAGCCCGTGGGGTGGCATGTCGGGTGCGGTGATCGTGGCCGGCTCGCGGATCATCGGGGTGGTGCGCGGTCATGCGCCGGCCGCGGGGGTGGGTTCGTTGACGTTTACCCCGCTGGCGGCGATTGACCTGCTGCCCAAGCAGACCATCGAGGGACTGTGGGGATGCCTGGATGTGGCCGACCCAGCCGTAGTGCCGGTGTTGCCGCTGCTTGATGTGGCGGCCCCAGATGCGGTGGTAGGTGGGGGAGATTCCGCGGCAACCGCACGCGTTCGTGGTGCGTGAGACGGTGCAGCGGCTGGCGGAGGCGCTAAACGAGACCGGGGTGGCGGTGGTGTGCGCGTTGACGGGATTGCGCGGGGTGGGCAAGACCCAGGTCGCCGCCGCCTACGCCCGGTCACGAGTGGCCGCCGGTCACGCGCTGGTGGGGTGGGTGAACGCGGAATCCCGCGACGACCTGTTGGCGGGGTTGGCGCGCATCGCGCAGCGGGTCGGGGTGGCTGATCCCGATGTGATTCGCTGAAGTCCGCGCAGCGGCTGCGCGAGCATCTGCAGACCCGCCCGGGTGCGGCGCTGCTGGTGTTTGACAACGTGCTCAATCCCGACGGTCTGCTGGAGTTCGTGCCGGCCGCCGGAAGCACGCGGGTGGTGATCACCAGCACCGATCGGGCGTTTAGCGAATTTGGGCGCGAGGTGGATGTCGCGGCGTTTAGCCGCGCGCAGTCGGTGGCGTATTTGCGGCAGCGCACCGAAGTTGAGGATGGGGCCGGCGCCGCGAAGGTCGCGAAGGAAGCTGGGTGATCTCCCGGTGGCATTGGCGCAGGCGGCAGCGACGATCCGCGCTCGGTGGTTGACCTATCCGCAATACCTGCAGCGGCTGGCGCGTGTCCCGGTGGCGAGGTGCTCGGCCGCGCTGCCGGGCAAGGCTATCCGCACGCCACCGCGGCGGCGCTGCTGCTGTCGATTGAGACCATCGAGAGTGAGGATCCCTCGGGTGTGTCCGGCCTACTGCTGCGGGTGGTGGCGGTGCTGTCCCCGGAGGGCGTGCGCCGCAACCTCCTCGACACGCTCAACCTGGGGGACATGGACGAGTCGGCTGAGGGGGCGGTCGATGCGGCGGTGGAACGCTGCGTTCGGGGATCGCTGCTGTCGTGGTCGGTCGGCGGGGACGCGCTGATCATGGACCGGCTGGTGGGCCGGGTGCTGCGCGAACGCGACCGGGCCAGCGGTAGGTGGACTGCCACGCTGGCCGGCGCAGTGGACATGCTGGAGCCACATCTGTTCGATGAGTCGCGGGCCTGGGCTCAGCGTGACCTCGGTTCTGATCTGGTTTCGCAGATCGAGGCGCTGTGGGAGGTCACGACCGTTGAGCCGCCGGATCACCACATCATGGCCAGAGAATTGCGTGCGCGGTCGTGGGGAGTGCGACAACTGCGGGCCGCCGCCGACCTGACCAGGGCGATCCAGCTCGGGCTGTATGTGGCCGCCGACAGCGAGCGGGTGCTGGGCGCCGAGCACCCCGACTGACCTGGGCGCTCCCGTGCGGTTGGCTCGGCGGCGTTATTCGTCGTATACCCCTGACCCGGCTACCGCAGGACACACCGGCCTGCTGGTCGGGCCGCACTCGGGCGAGACGTTCGCGGCGATCGGCGCTGCCGGCGACGAGCATGCGTTCGCCGGGTTCTACCGGCGCTGCCGACTGGTGACCCAGCGGCTGTGGCCGACGCTGATCCAACCACTGCGCACCCGCGACCAGGCCCGCCGGCACGTCCTCGAGGGCGGCAATCCTGACGCCGCGGCCGCGTGGCGGGCGATGGTGGAGCAGCCGATCGGGCACGCCATCGCCGACGCGGTGGGCAATGACCTGGTCCGCGGTCTGATCGCCACCGACGCGCTGATCGGCACCTTCGCTCGCGTCGATGACCAGTCACTGCGGCAAAACATCTGCTTCCTGTATCACCTGCTCGGAGGTGGCACCGGGGAATGGGACATCCCGGTCGGCGGGATGGGTTCGGTGACAGCGGCATTCGCCGCGGCAGCCGCCGGCCATGGTGCCGAAATCACCACTGGCGCAAACGTTTACACCATTGACCCAAACGGCGAAGTGCGCTACCGCAGCGGCGACGACGAGCACCTGATCCGGGGCCGGTTCATTCTGGCCGGTGTCACACCGGTGGTTTTGGCCGGCCTGCTGGGCGAACCCGCGCCCCTACTGGCCCAGGGGGCGCAGGTCAAGGTGAACATGGTGCTGCGGCGGCTGCCCCGCTTACGCGACGACAGGGTGACACCGGAGCAGGCATTCGGGGGGACGTTTCATGTCAACGAGACCTGGACCCAGCTGGAGGAGGCGTACGCGCAGGCTGCGGCCGGGCGGCCACCGGATCCGCTGCCGTGCGAGGCCTACTGCCATTCGCTGACCGACCCGAGCATCCTGTCGCCCGGCCTGCGTGACTTGGGCGTTGAGACGCTGACGGTGTTCGGCCTGCACACACCACATTCGTTGTTTTGTAACACCGAATCCGACGTGGTGCGCCACCAGCTCACCGCATCGGTGCTGGCTTCGCTGAATTCCGTTCTGGCCGAACCCATTCAGGAAGTACTGATGACCGACGCACATGGTCGGCCCTGTATCGAGACGACGACCACCCTCGACTTGGAGCGCACGCTGATGATGAGCGACGGCAACATCTTTCACGGCGCGTTGTGCTGGCCGTTCGCTGACGATGACGACCCGCTGGACACCCCGGCGCGGCAATGGGGTGTGGCCACCGACCACGAGCGGATCCTGCTCTGCGGCTCAGGCGCCCGCCGCGGCGGCGCGGTGTCGGGTATCGGCGGTCACAACGCCGCGAGGGCGGTGCTCGCCTCGGGATGATTACGGTGCTTACGAGCAGACGACCGGCCGGCTCCGGCTATCGCGCGTCAATAGTGACATAGTCCCGCTCGCCGACCCCGGTGTAGATCTGTCGCGGACGGCCGATCTTGTCGACACCCTCGTCGTGCATCTCACGCCAGTGCGCGATCCAGCCCGGCAGCCGCCCCAGCGCGAACAACGCGGTGAACATCGGGGTCGGGAACCCGAG
>DASPOT010000307.1:0-20767 GCA_035625875.1 Mycobacterium sp.
GTCGTCGACGTTTCGATTGGCGGCCGCAGCTCCTTCTTTGAGGGCGGGGATCAGCTTGTCCCGATACAGCTCCTCACCCTTGCCCGACGTGCAGATGAAGCCGTCGCCTGCCCGTCCGGCGTATTTGGCCACCGCCGGGCCACCGGCGGCGATGTAGATCGGCACCCCGCCTTCGGGCACGTCGTAGATGGAGGCGCCCTTGAGCCGGTAATACTCCCCGTCGAAGTCGACGCGGTCGCCGCGCCACAACTCCCGCATCAACCACACCGATTCGCGCAACCGGGCGAACCGCTCCTTGAACTCCGGCCAGGCGCCCTCATATCCGGTGGCGATCTCGTTGAGCGCCTCACCGGTGCCCACCCCCAGGAACACACGGTCCGGGTACAGACAGCTCACAGTGGCGAAGGCCTGGGCGACGACGGCGGGGTTGTAGCGGAACGTCGGACTAAGCTAAGACCTCACATCACCGACGGCGTGTGTTTGTGCACAAACGTACCGTTCTCGGATCCGCCACGAAGATGAGAAAAGTCCGTCCGCCATTTTGATGAGAATCCTGCGAACCCGCAGGTAGGGAAGTTGGCATTCGCCAGGGAGGGCGAGAACCTACATCGCGCCTCTCTTGCCGGGGTCGGATTCGACGGATCTGTACAAGCACCCGCGACGCCGGTCGCTTCATACTCGACGTCGGTGGGAACAAACAGCACCGCCGATAGGAGTCCTCAGACGTGCCGAGTTGAACGGCGAACTGCGGCAAGCACGCCGAAACCGGCCGACTCAGTAAAACAGGAGATTCAGATGCCCGAACCATTCCGTATCCGCACGCAGGCCGCGGTGATCCGCTTCCTTTACGCGTTGCCGCAGCCGGTCCGCCGGTGGATGGCTGGCCCCCCGGTGCGAATCGACGGCCAAGAATTGGCGTTCGACGGGCAACTGATAACCGGCCTCAAAAACCTCACCGGCTCCGAGATCTTCGCCGACCCCGTCGACAAGTCCCGCACACGGTACGAGGAGCTCGCACTGGTCATCGGTGGTAAATCGATCGAGCCTATCGCCGTTCGGGAGGTCCTCATCCCCGCCGAGCACGGCGCCATCCCGGCCACCCTCCACACCCCCGCGGGCCTGGCGGAGCCCTCCGGGCTGCTGGTGTACTACCATGGCGGCGGCTTCTCGGTCGGCTCACGAATAAGCCACGAACCGGTGGCACGTTACTTCGCAACGCACGCCGCTGTGCGGGTGCTGTCGGTCGAGTATCGACGCGCGCCCGAAAACCCGTTCCCCGCCGCCGCCGAGGACGCGATCGCGGCGTTCGAATACGCCCACTTCAAGGCGGCCGATCTGGGCGCCGACCCCGACCGCATCGCCGTCGGCGGCGACAGCGCCGGCGGTAACCTCGCCGCCGTCACCGCCCAACAGGCGGTACGACGCGGCGGTGCGGTCCCGGCGTTTCAGCTGCTTATGTACCCCCCGACCGATATCAGTGCGCGCCGACCGTCGCATGACTTGTTCGACGACGGCGTTACCTTCACGGATCGGAATTTTCGCTGGGCCCTGGCCAACTACGTACCGCCTGGAACCGATCTGGCCGACCCACGATTGTCACCGCTGCATGGCGACGTCACCGGGCTTCCGCCCGCCTATATCGCGACCGCCGGTTTCGATCCGCTGCGCGACGAGGGCGAGGCGTACGCGGACAAGCTGCGGGCCGGTGGAATCCCGGTGGTACTCAGCCGCCAGGCTGACCTTCCTCACGGATACCTCAACATGGTCGGCATCGGACATCGGTTCACCGAAGCCGCCGCAGAGGCCGCCGGAGCGCTGCGACTGGGCCTCGCCTCATTCATGTTCGGTCATCGGTCGCCGGTGGCCGCGAACTGAACGGATCTGTCTCCAAACAAGGGCGGGCGGAGTACCGCACGCTGGATGGTATCGGACCACATTGGCAGGAAAATTTCGATGCCGGTGATGTCGAAGGCCGAGCGGGCCTTCTGCTGCGGCGCCCTGTGGCGCACCAGCGCAAGAACAATCGTCGGCTCCTTGCCCACCGACCGCCTCGGCGATGAGGTGCTGGAAATCGGTTCCGGCAGTGGAGCAATCGCCGCGGAGCTATCGCGAGCCCATCCCGGGCTTGCAATCACCGCCACCGACCTCGACCCGGTTATGGTGGACGCCGCCACACACCGACTTCGGGGTTTCCCCGATGTCACGGCGATGACCGCGGACGCCACGCAGTTGCCGTTTGCGGCCGGCTCATTCGACTCGGTGGTCAGTTGCCTGATGCTGCACCACATTATCGACTGGGAGACAGCGGTTGCCGAGGTAGCGCGTGTCTTACGGCCCGGGGGCTGTTCGTCGGCTACGACCTAGTCCGCACACCGCTGGCCACGGCGTTCCACCGCGCTGACCGGTCGCCGTTCCGGCTGATCAACCCGGACGAATTCCTCCACGAATGTTGGCGAAACGGACTGCGGATCGAGATCCGTACTCGGCTGTTCGGCCATGTGATGCAATTCAGCACATGAACCATTACGCCGCCTTCGTCGCGCCGCGGGAAGGCCTTGATTCCGCTCGGTCTGTGCCCGCAGGTAGCTCTGCTTTGGGCTGAAAGTGCTGCTCTTGAAAGCCTTTTCACCATCCACAGATAACACTCGCGCATTCGGCGGACCGGGTGGAGAGTCTGCGACACTGGATGCATGGCCCCGACACGTGTCGGTATCGCATCGCTGATCGCCGCGTGGGCGGTCGCGTGCTCTGGCCCATTGCCGACGAGCGCGGGACCACCCAAATACCAGAACTACGTCGCGATGGGCGACTCCGCCGCCGCTGAACCCGGCGTACCCAAGCCCGCGCCACCGTACGGCTGCCAGAAGTCGACAAACAACTATCCGTCGGTGCTCGCGCGGCGTATCACGCCAACGAATTTCACGGACGTCACTTGTAGCGGCGCCACCTCCGATGACATCACCAACCGGGCGCAACAGACGTCAGGCGGTGCGGTGCCGCCTCAGATCGACGCGGTCGGCGCAAGCACCGACTTGATCACTATCACCATCGGCGGCAACGATGTCGGGTTGGCCTCTGACGCCGCACAGTGCCAGGCGACATCACTCGATGCACCACCGTGCGTCGACAAGTTCGTCACCGGTGGCGTGGACAGCATCTCGGCGGCCATCACCGCGCAGGTGCCGGTGTGGGCCGCGATGATTGACGCCGTCCGTGCCAAGGCGCCGGCCGCACGGATCATTCTTGTGGGATACGGAATCTACATCCGGCCCGGCGGATGCTTCCCCGAGCAGCCGGTCCTGCCGCAAGACGCCACCTATTTCCAGTCGAAAATCAACGAACTCGACGACCGGCAGCGCCAGCTCGCGGCCGACGAACGGGTCGATTACTTCGACACCAGGCCGCTGTGGGTGGGCCACGACATGTGTGCCCCGCCTAGCGAACGCTATGTCGAAGGCTTCGTGACGACGCATCCCGCTGAGCCGCTGCACCCCAACGCTTTGGGCGCCGCTGCGACCGGTAACGCGCTCGCCGACTACCTCGGTTAGCCGGCAGCGCGGGTCGGCTCCTGCCTGACGGTGAGCCTGTAATACGGTCGCGGCATGAACGACTACGACGTCGAGGCCGTGGATCAGCTGCCTTTCTCGACTGCGGAGAAGTCCGAGCGCTACCGCACGGAGAACTATCAGGGAGCCGTGGGTCTCAACTGGTATGCAACCGATCCCACGCTGCAATTCACGATGGCCTACTACCTGCAGCCCGACGAGCTGGCGTTCGCCGAGCCTCACTTGGTACGCATCGGGGAGCTGATGGGCGGCCCGGTGGCGCGGTGGGCCGAGGAGACCGACCGCAACCCGCCGCGGCTGGAGCGCTACGACCGGTGGGGACACGACATCAGCCGGGTGGTCATGCCGCCGTCGTTCAGCGAGTCCAAGCGCGCGGTGCTCGACGCCCAGCAGAGGTTGCGCGACGAGGCGCGCCGCGCCGGGGTGAACCCGTCACTGCCGCTGTTCGCCTCCAACTACCTGCTCGACCAGGCCGATATCGGGATGGGCTGCGCGCTCGGCACCGGCGGCGGCATGGTGCAATCGCTGGTGGCCGCCTACGCGCCGCCTGACGTGCGCGAGCACGTCCTGGCCAAGTTCGACTCCGGCGAGTGGGCGGGCGAGACCGCGCAGCTGTTGACGGAGCGTACCGGCGGCTCCGATCTCGGCGCGCTCGAGACCACCGCGACGCGCCACGGCGACGCCTGGCTGCTGAACGGCTTCAAGTGGTTCGCGTCGAACTGCAACGGCGAGGCCTTCGTCGTGCTGGCCAAGCCCGAGGGCGCACCCGACTCGACCCGCGGCGTCGCTACCTTCCTGGTGCTGCGGACGCGCCGCGACGGTTCGGCCAACGGTGTCCGGATCCGGCGCCTCAAGGACAAGCTCGGCACCCGCTCGGTCGCCTCCGGTGAGGTCGAGTTCGTCGACGCCGAGGCCTTTCTGCTCTCCGGCGCACCGGGCGCCGACGCGGGCCCAGCCGACGGCAAAGGGCTCGGCCGCATGATGGAGCTGACGAACGCCGCACGGCTGGGCATCGCGCTGTTCGCCCTCGGCAACGCGCGCAGGGCGTTGGTCGAGTCGCTGTGCTACGCCCGCAGCCGGGAAGCGTTCGGCGACAAGCTCATCGACAAACCGCTGATGCGGCGCAAGCTCGCCGAGATGATCGTCGACGTCGAAGCCGCCCAAGCGCTGGTGTTCGACGGTGTCGGGTTCGCCAACCACCGCCAGCCCGAGGCGGTGCGTCAGCGCATCACGGTGCCCGTCACCAAACTCAAGGTCTGCCGGCTCGGAATCACCATGGCATCGGATGCGATCGAAATCCACGGGGGCAACGGTTACATCGAAACCTGGCCGGTGGCAAGGCTTTTGCGTGACGCGCAAGTGAACACCATCTGGGAGGGCCCCGACAACATCCTCTGCCTCGACGTGCGGCGGGGGATCGAGCAGACCGCGGCGCACGAGCGGCTGCTAGCGCGGCTGCGCGACGCGGTGTCGGTGTCCGATGACGACGACACCACGCGGCTGGTCTCCCGCCGCATCGAGGATCTCGACGCGGCGATCACGGCCTGGGCCAAACTGGACGGCGTGGTGGCCGAGGCGCGGCTGTTCCCGCTCGTCCAGTTCATGGGCGACGTGTACGCCGGAGCGCTGCTCACCGAGCAGACCGCCTGGGAGCGGGCTATCCGCCAGACGGACCGCAAGGCGCTGGTCGCTCGGCTGTACGCCCAGCGGTACCTCGCCGAATGCGGGCCACTGCGCGCTATCGACGTCGAAAGTGACGAGGCGCTGGAGCGTTTCGACGAGCTCGTGGACGGCGCGCTCGCCTTATAGGCGGACTTGCCGCTACGCCTGTCTCGTAGCGACAACCGTGCCTAATTTATGGGGCGTTTGTCGCTCGGAGGCCGGCAAACCGGGTCAGCCGTCCGCGGCAAGCGGTGCACACCGACGGCGTCGCCCCGGCGAGGCTTAGATCGGGATCAGCGCGTGTTTGCGCTGCACGTGCTGAACTTGCTTGTTCCGCAACAGGTGTAGCGCCTTGCGCAGCAGCAGCCGCGTCTGATGCGGCGCGATCACCGCGTCGATGAACCCACGCTCGGCGGCGATCCACGGGGTCGCCATGTTGAGGTTGTAGTTCTCGATGAAGCTCTGCCTGATCGCCTGCGCCTCAGGGGTGTTCGGGTCGGGGAAGCGTTTCATCAGCAGCTGCGCCGCGCCTTCGGCGCCGATCACGGCGATGCGCGCGGTCGGCCACGCGAAGTTCAAATCCGCCGTCAGCTGCTTGGACCCCATCACCGCGTACGCCCCGCCGTAGGACTTGCGGACGGTGATCGTCACCTTCGGCACGTCGGCTTCCACCGCCGCGTACAGAAACCGGCCGCCGCGCTTGATGATGCCGCCCTTCTCCTGCTCCACGCCGGGCAGGAAGCCGGGGGTGTCGACGACGAAGATCAGCGGCAGGTTCATCGTGTCGCAGAACCGGATGAACCGCGCCGCCTTGTCGGAGGCCTCATTGTCGATCGACCCGGACAGCACCATCGGCTGGTTGGCGACCACGCCGACGGGGCGGCCGTCGACCCGGGCGAAACCGGTGATGATGGCCTGCCCGGCCTGGGCGCCGACGTCGAGGAAGTCGCCGTCGTCGAAGATCCGCAGCACGATCTCATGCATGTCGTAGGCCGCGTTGTCGTTATCGGGCACGATCGAATCCAGCTCGAGATCGTGCGGGGTGATCTCCGGCTCCAGGCCAGGATTGACGATCGGCGGGTCGTCGAAGCAGTTGGACGGCAGAAACGACAAAAAGTCGCGCACGTAGGCGAACGCGGCGGCTTCGGAGTCGACGACCTGGTGGATGTTGCCGTAGCGAGCCTGGGCGTCGGCGCCGCCAAGCTCGTCGAGGGTGACGTCCTCGCCGGTGACTTCCTTGATTACGTCGGGGCCGGTGACGAACATATAGCCCTGGTCACGCACCGCGACGACGAGATCGTCCTGGATCGGTGAATACACCGCTCCCCCAGCGCATTTGCCGAGGATGAGCGAGATCTGCGGGGCCAAGCCGGTCAGCCGTTCGTGGCGGGCGCCCAGCTCGGCATACCATGCCAGCGAGGTGACCGCGTCCTGGATGCGGGCGCCACCAGAGTCGTTGATGCCGATGATCGGGCACCCGACCATCGCGCACCACTCCATCAGCCGGGCCACCTTGCGGCCGAACATCTCTCCCACCGTGCCGCCGAACACGGTTTGGTCGTGGGAGAACACCCCGACCGGCCGGCCGCCGATGGTGCCGTGACCGGTGACCACGCCGTCGCCGTAGAGCGCATTGGGGTCGTTGGGGGTGCGGCACAATGCGCCGATCTCCAGGAAGCTGCCCGGATCGAGCAGCGCGTGGATGCGGGCGCGGGCGCTGGGGATACCCTTTTTGTCGCGTTTGGCGGCGGCGGCTTCACCGCCGGGCTCCTTGGCCAGTTCCAGGCGGGCGCGCAGCTCGGCCAGTTTCTCGGCGGTGGTGTTGGCGCTCACCGGGCTGCCTTCTCTTCTTGCTTGGCCTGGATGCGGTTGATCGCCGCGCTCATATGCGCCCCGACCTTGGCGATGATCGGCTCGTCGATGGCCTGGATGTGCTCGCCGCCGATGTGCACGATCTCCAGGTCGGACACGTAGTCGCCCCAGCCGCCGTCGGGCTGGCGGATGGCGTAGCGCGGCTCGAACATGATCGCGTCGTCGTGATAGCGATCGGCCATGTAGAGCGTGACATGCCCGCCGTACGGCTGGATCTGGGCGGTGTCGATCGCCCGGTTGTCCAGATACGACGTGCGCTGGTGCTCGATGATCCCCGCCGGGATTTGCACCCCACTCTGCTTGACCGCCTCCAGGACGAACCGGACCTGGCCCTCGTCGTCGAGTTCCTCGAGCTGCTCGTAGGGGATCTCCGGGATGGTGACATTGAATGTCTTCTCGGCGAACCGGGCATAGCGGTCCCACCGCTTGCGGATCTCCTCCTTGGTCTGCGGGATCTCCTCGCCGGCGCGCACCGCGTCGATGAGCCCGACAAACGGAACATCGCAGCCCAATCGCTTCAGCCCGATCGCGCACGCGTAGGCCAGCACCCCGCCCAGCGACCAGCCGACCAGGATGAACGGCCCCTCGCGCTGCATTTGGACCAGCTTCGGCAGGTAGGCCATCGCGCGTTCCTCGATCGAGCCTTCGACCCGCTCGAAACCGTACATCGGGGTGTCCGGCGGCAGCCGCTTCAGCAGCGGCTCGTATACGACGGTTGACCCGCCGGCCGGATGGAACACGAACACGGGCACCTTCTTCGAGCCTTCCGGGCGTGCCCGCAGGGTGCGGACGAACCCGTTGAGCTGGCCGGCCTCGAGGTGGTCGCGCACCTTCTCGGCCAGCGCCTCGATGGTGGGCGACGTCAGCAAGTCCTCGGCGGTGATCGGCCCGTCGGCGCGTTCCGAAAGCCGTTGCGCCATCTTGGCGGCGGTGTCGTCGTCGAGCTTGGGCAGCTCGTTGAAGATGCCGCCCGGGGACTTGCCGGTGACGATCGCCCAGGTGGCGAAGGTGACCCGTTCGGCGGCGTCGCGCGGCGGCACGTCGGAGCTCAGCGCCTCAGCGACGGCTCGCTGGTTGAGCGCCTGAGCGGCGGCCGCCAGGTTGGGCTGCGCTACCGGTCCCGACGGGTCCGTCGGTGGTGCCGGAATCGACTGCGCGGCAGGGCCTTCGGGGTTCGTCGGCGGCGGCGGGATCGGCGTATCCGACTTCGATGCCGCCTCCGGCTGCGTCGCAGCTGCCGCCTGCGAATCCGGCGCTGGCGCTTCGGTGGTGGCAGCCGTTGCGCCGCTGAGCAATTCGGCTTGCGCCTTGGCGATCTCCTCGGCCGTCTGCGTCTTCTGGTACTCGTGCAGCTGCTGCACCTCGTCGCGGTGCTCGATCGCGTACTCGATCAGCTTTTCCACGTTGTAGAGGTTGGCGTCGCGCACGGCCTGCAATTGGATTGGCGGCAGGTCGAAGTCGTACTCGACGCGGTTTTTGATGCGCACCGCCATCAGCGAGTCCAGGCCCAGCTCGATGAGCGGCACTTCCCACGGCAGGTCCTCGGGCTCATAGCCCATCGCCGCCGACACGATCGTGGCCAGCCGCTCGCGGACCTTCTCGCCGGAATCGGGAGACCATTTGGTGAAGCCCGCCGGGGCCTGGCGCATGGTGAGGCTGTCGTGCAGGGTCTCGGCGTCCGGCTCAGATTCGGCGGGCGCGGCGACACCGGCGGCGGGCGTGGTGGTCACCGTCGGCGCGATCGCGGCGCCGGCGCCCACCGCCGTCGGCAACACCGCAGCCTGACCGCCACGGCTCACCACGGCGTCGTAGACCAGAGTGAACGACTCGTCGATGCGGGCATGCACCTGCACCGAAGCCCCGCCGGGATGGCGAGTCAGCGTCGTCACCAGCCGCGCACCCTCGCCAGGCACCGCCCGCTGCTCGGAAGCCACCAACTGGGCGTCCGGAAGGACTTGCGCCGCAGCGGTTCTCACCAGCGCAGCCAGATCGGTCTCACCGCGCGGCGCGTACTCCCACACGTGCCGGCCGTCTGGCAGCGCCACATGGGTGCCCGGCATGATCACCGAGCCGTCGCCGGAGAAGTGCGCGTCCAGCCAGTGCTCTTTGCGCTTGAACCGGGTCGGCGGAATGTTCGCGTAGTCTTCGGGACCTTGGGCGCGGCTGAATAGAGTGCGCATGTCCAGGTCGTGGCCGTGCACATACAGCTGCGCCATCGCCGCGGTCATCGAGTCGACCTCGTCTTGCTTGCGGGCCAGCGTCGGGATCAGCTGTGCGTCGGGCAGGCCGGCGGCGGCTGTCGTCAAGCCCACCTGCATCAGCGCCACCGGGTTGGGCGCCAGCTCCAGGAACGTGGTGTGCCCGTTGTCGACGGCGTTGCGGATGCCGTGGGTGAAGTAGACGGAATGCCGCAGCCCCTTCTTCCAGTACTCGACGTCGTGGATGGTCTCGCCGTGCTTGATGTAGCGGCCCTCGTGCACCGTCGAGAAGTAGCCGATCGTCGTCGGCATCGGCTTGATGCCTTGCAATTCGGCGGACAGCTCGCCCAACAGAGGGTCCATCTGCGAGGTGTGGCTGGCGCCCCTGGTCTGGAACTTACGGGCGAACTTGCCCTCGGCCTCGCAGCGGGCGATGATCGCGTCCACCTGCGCGGGGGGACCGCCGATGACGGTCTGGTCGGGCGCGGCGTAGACGCACACCTCCAGGTCGGGGAAGTCGGAGAACACCGTCTCGATTTCGTCGGCGGAGTATTCGACGAGCGCCATCAACCGGATGTACTCACCGAACAACATCGCCTCGCCCTCACCCATCAGATGCGATCGTGAGCAGATCGCTCGGGTGGCATCGGCCAGCGAGAGGCCACCCGCGAAGTAGGCCGCGGCAGCCTCGCCGAGCGACTGGCCCACGACGGCGGCGGGTTTGGCGCCGTGGTGGCGGAGCAGTTCACCGAGCGCGATCTGGATCGCGAAGATGGTGACCTGGGTGGTCTCGATGCCGTAGTCCTGCGAGTCGTCGAGGATCAGTTCGACGATCGAGTAGCCCCGCTCGTCTTGCACCAGCGCGTCGACCTTGTCGATCCATTCGGCGAACACCTCGTTGCGCAGGTACAGGTTCTTGGCCATCTTGCGGTGCTGGGCGCCGAACCCGGCCAGCACCCACACCGGCCCGCTGGTGACCGGCCCGTCGGCGCTGAACACATTCGGCTGCTGCTTGCCCTCGGCGATCGCCCGCAGGCCCTTGATCGCCTCCTCGTGGTTGCGGGCCAGCATCACCGCGCGGGAGCGGCCGTGGTTGCGCCGCGACAGCGCCCGGCCGATGGACTCCAGCGACGACGCCTGCCCCTCGGGGCTTTCCATCCAGTCGGCAACCTCGGCGGCGGCGGCCTTCTTGCGTGACGTCAGGAACGCTGACACTGCAAGCGGGATCACCGGCGCCGGAATCTCTTCGGCTTGCAACTCCGCTAAGGCGATTTCCTTGAGCTGCTTCGCCTCCTCGGTCAGCCCGGGCAGTTCTGGCTCGGGCTCCGCTGCCGGACTCGGTTCCTCGTCGACGAACTCGCCGTACTCGTCGAACCGCACGCCACCGACATAGGTGGCGGGACGCGTCTCGGTGGCTGCCTCAGGTGCGATTTCCGGCTGAGGCTTTTCACGTTCGACCACGTCGCGGGGCAGCACCTCGCGAAGCACCATGTGCGCGTTGGCGCCGCCGAAACCAAAGCTCGATACCCCCGCGATCGCGTAACCGCTGTAGCGGGGCCAGTCGGTGACGGTGTCGGCGACCTTCAAGTGCACCGCGTCGAAGTCGATGTGCGGGTTGGGCCCGGCGTAGTTGATCGACGGTGGCAGCTTGTCGTGCTGCAGCGCCAACACCATTTTCGCCAGACTGGCAGCGCCGGCCGCCGATTCCAGGTGCCCGATGTTGGTCTTGACCGCGCCCAGCAAGGCGGGCTTGTCGGCGGGACGGCCCTTGCCGACAACACGCCCCAGCGCCTCGGCCTCGATCGGATCGCCGAGGATGGTGCCGGTACCATGCGCCTCGATGTAGTCGACGGTGCGCGGGTCGATGCCGGCGTCCTTGTAGGCGCGGCGCAGCACATCGGCCTGCGCGTCGGGGTTGGGTATCAGCAGGCCGCTGGACCGCCCGTCGTGGTTGACCGCGCTGCCGGCGATCACCGCCAGAATCTGGTCCCCGTCGCGGCGGGCGTCGTCGACCCGCTTGAGCACCAGCATGCCCGCACCCTCCGAGCGGGTGTAGCCGTCGGCGTCAGAGGAAAACGACTTGATCCTGCCGTCGGGCGCCAGCACCCCGCCGACCTCATCGAACCCGACCGTGATCACCGGTGTGATCAGCGCGTTCACGCCACCCCCGACGGCTACGTCGCACTCACCGCTGCGCAGCGCCTGCACGGCCTGGTGGGCGGCGACCAGCGAGCTCGAGCACGCGGTGTCCACGGCCACTGACGGGCCGCGAAAGTCGTAGAAGTAGGAGACCCGGTTGGCGATGATCGAGCTCGCGTTGCCGGTGATGGCATACGGGTGTGTGACCGTGGGGTCTGACATCGCCAGGTAGCTGTAGTCGTTGACCGAGGCGCCGATGAACACGCCGACGGCCTTGCCGCGCAGGCTCGACGCCGGGATCCGGGCGTGCTCCAGCGCCTCCCAGGTCAGCTCCAGCGCCATCCGCTGCTGCGGATCGATGTTGTCGGCCTCCGTCTTCGACAGCGCGAAGAACTCCGAGTCGAACCCCTTGATGTCTTTGAGGTAGCCGCCGCGAGTGCGGGCCTTGCCGACGCGTTCGGCGATCCGCGGCTCGTCGAGGAACTCTGACCAGCGGCCCTCGGGCAGATCGGTGATCGCGTCGCGGCCCTCCAGCAGCGCCTGCCAGGTTTCGTCGGGTGTGTTCATGTCACCGGGGAAGCGGGTGGCCAAGCCCACCACCGCGATGTCGACTCGATCGGCCGGCCCGCTGCGTGACCAATCCTCCTCATCGGCGTCGGCCGCTGTGTTTTTTTCGGGTTCACCCTCGATGATGCGTGTTGCCAGCGACTCGATGGTCGGATGCTGGAACGCCACCGTCGCCGACAGCGTGACACCGGTGAGGTCTTCGATGTCGGCGGCCATCGCCACGGCATCCCGCGACGCCAAACCCAGCTCCACCATCGGCGTGGACTCGTCAATCGAGTCGGGCGACTGCCCGGTCGCCTTGGCCACCCAGCTACGCAGCCACCGCCGCATCTCGGCAACCGTCATATCGGTGCGGGCGGCCACGGTCCCGCAAGCTGCTTCGGTGGCGCCGATGTCGGGCGCGGAGCTCAGTTGGGAATCAGTGCCTGTCTCAGCCATGGTCAAAGTCAGTTGGCCTCATTGGCAAAGGCGGTCGGTGACGCGGTGCCGCTGCGCAGACTGCCGTCGATGTAGGCCGTGCGGCAGGCGCGGTGGCCGATCTTGCCGCTGGAGGTCCGCGGAATCGTTCCGGCCTGCACCAGCAACACGTCGCGAACGGTCACCCCGTGCCTGACCGCGATGGCCGCGCGGATGTCGTCCGCGATGGGCTGATAGTCGAGTTTGTGCGCACCGGGAGCGCGCTCCGCGACAATCACCAACTGCTCGGAGGTGTCCTCCGGGTCGTATTTCAGGCCGGCATGCGGGTTGTCGAACACCGCCGCGGGCAACTGGTTGGCCGGCACCGAGAAAGCGGCCACGTAGCCGGTGCGCAGCGCCCGGCTGGCTTCCTGCGCCGAATACTCCAGGTCCTGCGGGTAGTGGTTGCGGCCGTCGATGATGACGAGATCCTTGATCCGGCCGGTGATGTAGAGGTTGCCCTCGTAGTAGGTGCCGTAGTCGCCGGTGCGTACCCACAGCCCGTCATCCGGCGCTCCCTCGGCGTGCGACGGGCTGGTGCGTGACTTGAGGATGTTTTTAAAGGTCTGGGAGGTTTCTTCCTCTCTGTTCCAGTAACCGGCACCCATGTTCTTGCCGTGCAGCCAGATCTCGCCGATCTGCCCGGCGGGTAGCTCGGTGGCCGTGTCGGCGTCGACGATGGTCGCCCATTCGTCGACACCCACCTTGCCGGTGGAGACCTGCGCGACGGCGTTGGGTGCGTCGGCGGCCACCTCGACGAACCGGTGGTTGTTGAGCGCGACCCGGTCAACATAAACGACCGTCGGCGCCTCGTACATCGGGGTGGTCGAGACGAACAGTGTCGCCTCGGCCAGACCGTACGACGGCTTGATGGCGGTGTCTCGCAAGCCGAATGGTCTGAACGCCTCGTGGAACTTGCGCATCGACGCCACCGAGATCGGCTCGCTGCCGTTGAGGATCCCCTTGACGTTGCTCAGGTCCAGCGGCGGCTCCCCCTCCTTGGGCACGCCACGCACCGCAGCGTGCTCGAACGCGAAGTTCGGCGCGACGGAGTAGATCTCGCCGGGCGCGTCGGGGTCCTTGCGTGAAAGCTCGCGCATCCAGCGAATGGGCCGGCGCACGAAGGCGGCGGGAGTCATGAAGGTGTTGAACTGACCAAGCACCGGCGACAACATGATCGTGATCAGGCCCATGTCATGGAAGAACGGCAGCCAGGTCACACCACGGTCGCCTTCCTTGCCCTCAAAGCAATTCAGCACCTGGACCACATTGGTGGCCAGGTTCAGGTGCGTGATCTCAACGCCTGTCGGGACACGGGTGGAGCCCGAGGTGTACTGCAGGTAGGCGATGGAGTCGGCATCGGTGTCCACGGGTGGCTGCCAGGTGGCGGCGACCTCGTTGGGCACGGCGTCGACGGCGATCACGCGGGGTCGCTGGTTGGCCGGGCGGCTGCGGAAGAACTTGCGAACACCCTCGGCGGAATCGCTGGTGGTCACGATCGCCGACGGCGTGCAGTCGTCGAGCACCGCGTGCAGACGCCCGACGTGGCCCGGCTCGGCGGGATCGAACAGCGGCACCGCGATTCGCCCGGCGTAGAGGATGCCGAAGAAGGAGACGAGGTAATCCAGGTTCTGCGGGCACAAGATGGCGACCCGGTCGCCGGGCTGGGTGACCTGCTGCAGACGGGCTCCCACCGCGCGGTTGCGGGCACCGAACTCGGCCCAGGAGATGTCGCGCGCGACACCGTCGCGTTCAGTCGAGAAATCCAGGAACCGGTACGCCAGCTTGTCTCCGCGCACTGACGCCCACCGCTCGACGTGACGAACCAGGTTGGCATTCTCGGGAAACCTGATTTTTCCGTCCACGATGAACGGGTTGTGGTACGCCATGCCAATCTCCTGTCACACGCACGTCGATAATCGGGTCGGCCTGCGGGACGCCGCATACTCCGCCTGCGCCGGTCGTCGCCAACGCCAAACCTCACAGATGGTACAGAGGCATGCGCGTCCATCGGCACGGCATCAGACCCAGTCGGGCCAACCACGGGTGTTCTTATTTTTTTCTTAATGTTAAGGGGCGGCATGCAGCGGACCAAATCAGAAGGTACCGCTTATTGCGCCCGTTATCGCTGCAGCGAGGCTGTTTCTGTCATCCGTGTTTGGGATGTGGCGCGTTTTCGATGAGATTGTGTGCCCAGTTCAAGCTCCACTCGGTCGCCGACTGCCCGTCCATGCTCCAGAACTGGGTGGTGGCATACATCGCGTGTACCGGCTGGCCAGCGCCGTCGGCCAGCGTGTCCAGCGTGGTCGGCAGGTTGACGATGTTGAACGCCTGCTGCGGGGCGGCGCAGATGAGGTCGTCGGGCGCGCAGATCTCGTTGGTTCGGTTGTTCAGCGCGCCGAAACCGCCTGGCCGCTCCCCTGTCATCGTCAGGCCGAGGCCCGACAGCACGGGCACCTCATGCAAGGTGATCTCGGCGCCCTCGCCCGGCGGGTTAGGACCGATGTCCTTACCCACCCCTTCCTCGCGGCGACCGTCTGCGATCAACGTCACACCGAGCACCAGGTCCTCATCGACTGGTCCCCGGCCGTTACCGATGTCGCTGGCAATATCACCGGCAATCACCGCGCCCTGCGAGAAGCCGATCAGCACGTAGCTGGTCAACGGGCACTTGTCGTTCATGTCCGTGATCGCCTTGACCGTTGCGCGGGTGCCTTCCGCCCGGCTGTCGTTGTACGACATCTGGTTGTCGGCACTCAGCGGATTGTGGAACTGCGCGGTGTAGGGAACGGTGTACTCCTCGACGCGGCTGGCGGCGAACTGCTCGGCGACCGCGCGGGTGACGTTGAGCAGCAACGCCTTCGGGAACTGCACCGGGTTGAGCGGGTTGTCCTGCAGCGACGACTCCCACGTTCCGGGAACGGAGATCAGCTGCACATCAGGGCAGCTGGCTTCCTGGTATGCCGGGCCGGGCTTCTTCGCGTACGGTGCGGTGCTGGTCGGCGGCACGATGCTGGGCGGCACCGCGCTGGGCGGGGATGTCGGGCGGCGGACTATGAGAACTACGACCGCGATGACTAGCGCCACTACAACCGCCACGGAAGCGGCGGCGATCAAGGCAAGGATGCGGTGGCGTCGGCGCCGGGAATTTCGGCGGGAGTTCTTAGCCATCTTCTCCTGCTAGCAGAGTCGGTCGGTCGCAACGCGGATGCGGTTGGCTGCGCCCGGCAGCAGGGCCGCCCGCAGCGCAAGGTGACGCGGCCGTCGCACCCTCTGCTGCACGCCTATACGGTACCGGCTCGGTGCGGCGCCCTGTCCTCCGTCGGATTTCGGGCTAGCGGATGGCGCCGACGATATCGCCGGACATGGCGCCCAGCTCCGGTCCCCACGACCCCCAGCCGTTGTCCCCGCCGGCCGGGAAGTCGAAGTGGCCGTTGTGTCCGCCGACATTGCGGTATTCCTGGTAGAACATCCGGCTGTTGCCCATCGCCTCGCCGGCTTGGCCGACCATGGCGGCCGGATCACTGGCCCCCATGTTGGTCGGGCTGAAGACCCAAACCCGGCTGTTGTTCTGCGCCAGCAACGCGGAGTGCACGTACGGGTCGTGCCACTTCCACCGGCCCAGCTGGGCCGCGCCCCACATCCCCTGGGTGTCCACCCCGCCGAACTGCGCCATGCCGGCGGTGATGGCGCCGTTCGTGGTGGTGTCCGACGGGTACAGGAAACCCGACATCGAACCGGCGTAGCCAAAGCGATCGGGATGGAATGCGGCCAGCGCCATCGCGCCGTAGCCGCCCTGTGAGGCGCCCACCACTGCGTGGCCGCCGGGTGCCAGGCCCCTGTTGGCGGCCAGCCAGTCCGGCAGCTCGCTGGACAGGAAGGTCTCCCACTGCTTGCTGCCGTCCCGCTCCCAGTTGGTGTACATGCTGTAAGCGCCGCCAGCGGGCGCCACCACCGAAATGCCCCTGCCGGCAAGCGTATTCATGGCGTTACCCGCCGTGACCCAGTTGCTGACGTCCGGGCCGGCGTCGAACGCGTCCAGCAGGTATACCGCGTGCGGCCCGCCGGCCATGAAACTCACCGGGATGTCGCGGCCCATCGCCGCCGACGGCACCATCAGGTTCTCGACATTCGCCGCATGGGCCGAACCGATGTGAGTCGCAGTGACAGCGCCCAACCCGACTGTCAGCACTGCCGCCCATAGCACCCGTAACAGCATCGACAGACCCCTCATGACCACCTCACTCGTCTATCGCTCCGCCAACCCCACGCAAACCCCCCGGTCCCGCAAGGTAGTGAACCACAGTCTGCGCGACGGGATGCCGGAAATGGCTGACGGCGGCGACCGTCGCGGTCGCCGCCGTCAGCTGTGATATTCCGGTGCCCTGGGCTAGGTGCCCTGAGTGGTAACGGTGTTGGGCGTCGCACCCAGTGTCCGCAGCAGGTCGGGCTTCATCGCATTCAGCTGAGCGCCCCAGTATTCCCAGCTGTGCGTGCCGTTGTCCGGGAAGTTGAACACGGCATTATGGCCGCCGGCGGCGTTGTAGGTGTCCTGGAACTTGATGTTGCTCGTTCGCACAAAGCCCTCCAGGAACTTAGCCGGCAGGTTGTCGCCGCCCAGGTCCGACGGTTTGCCGTTGCCGCAGTAGACCCAGAGGCGGGTGTTGTTGGCGACCAGCTTTCCGACGTTGACCGAAGGGTCGTTGCGCTGCCATGCCGGGTCCTCCTTCGGGCCCCACATGTCCTTGGCCTTGTAGCCGCCGGCGTCACCCATCGCCAGGCCGATCAGGGAGGGCCCCATCCCGTTAGAGGGGTCGAGCAGGGCTGACATCGAACCGGCGTAGACGAACTGCTGTGGGTGGTAGATAGCCAGCACCAGCGCGGACGAGCCCGCCATCGACAGCCCCACTGCGGCGCTGCCCGTGGGCTTGACCTGCTTGTTGGCCTGCAACCACTGCGGCAACTCGGTCGTCAGAAAGGTCTCCCACTTGTACGTCTGGCAGCCGGCCTTGCCACAGGCGGGGCTGTACCAGTCGCTGTAGAAGCTGGACTGTCCACCGACGGGCATGATCGCCGACAGCCCTGACTGGTAGTACCACTCGAACGTCGGGGTGTTGATGTCCCAGCCGTTGTAGTCGTCCTGGGCGCGCAGACCGTCGAGCATGTACACCGCAGGCGAATTGGGCCCGCCGCTTTGGAACTGGACCTTGATGTTGCGGCCCATCGATGGCGATGGCACCTGCAGGTACTCCACCGGCAGACCAGGCCGGGAGAACGCCCCCGCGGTCGCCGATCCCCCGATGACGCCGATCAGCCCGGGCAGCAGGGCCGCCCCAACGGCCCCGACCATGAGTCGGCGCGGCATACCTGATACCGCGCCGCAAAATCTGTCAACAAGCTTCATCCGTTTTGTTTCCTAATCCTGTAGGCCCATCCGTTGTTAGGTCGGACGTTGTTAGGTCGGACTGCATACGCCAGGCGCAGCAGCGCCCGCGTAGTCAACCACACTCTCCCGCGACCGCTCTTCTCGAGCGGGTCGTTCAATCCCTCCCCCGTCGGCCGTCCGCCGTGGCGCTCAGACCGGACTTCGTGGCGGCCAACGGCGTCCCCCGAGTGTGCCCGCGAGCTGTTGTCCGCCGGTGAGAAGTCCAAAGCGACGTTGCTGTCACCACCGGCGCCCGCATATCGGTCGGGGCCCTAGCCGCCGGAAAAGCGGCCAGAATTCTCGTGCCGACAAATCCGGCACGACGTACGGCAAGCGTTCCGCGGCGTATGCCAGCGGGTCAGCGCAGCACCACCACATCATCGATCTGCCGTTTGGAGAGACGTTGTACCGGGATGTCGCCGAGCTCTGTCATCACCGGCGTCAGTGATGTCCGGTGGCCGTGAAGCGTCGATGGCTTGAGGCTATGTCTGGCTCTGAGCCAGTCCTCACAGGCCTGTCGAACGGTGAGCTTGCTGGGCCGGACGTAGGTGCCGCGGGCAAGCTGGCCGAGAATCTCGTCGAGTGCCTCCCTTGCTTCCTTCTCGGTTGCATTGCGCCGCCGCAACTGTTTTCGCTTTCCATCGACGACGCCGGTGTCGACCGTGAGTTGATAGCGAACAACCGGTCTTCCGCCAGACCGGCGCTGCAGTTCGACTCGGCGGACCTGCGGCGGCAGCTGGCGGCGCTGAGCCATCGCCGTGCGATCCTCGCCGCGTGGAGAACCAGCGCCACGTCACGACGCCGCCTCGGTGTGGGCCGCAATGAAGCGATCGATCTCCGCCGACGTGACGCGGCGAGCGGCACCAATTTACACCCACGCAAGCACGCCGGACTCGAAGAGTCGATAAATGGACGAGTGGGAAATCCGCAGTGCCGCAGCAGCTTCCGGGGTAGTCAGAAGCAGAGCAGCGCCGGCAGACCTGGCGTCAGGTGCGTCGTGGCCGGTCATGGTCGGCGCGAGAGAATGTGTACGTCATGCGATTCCGCTCGTGGTGAGCGGCGTGACACCAGTGTAATTCGTCCGGGCTCTAGTCCGCGCACAATTTCTGTTTGGCCGCGTCTGATTTGATGCTGACTCCCTCACCGGACGAAGACCAGTTGGTGGAGCCTTCGAAGGCGACGATGCCGTCGAGCACGCCGCAGCGCGATGGCCTCTTTGCCGCGTAGTGGCCGCCTTCGAGTGCCCGGTCACCGGTCACCGTCATTCGCCGAGTCGACGACAACCGCGGCTCCGCACCGACATTGACCAACTCTTCCGTAGTTTGGCCAATACTTCTGTCGTAGAACCAACAATCTGCCAGTCAGTGCGCCGGTTGTCGTTCGTTGGCACACTGGGGGAGCGCCGGACTACAGCGACGACTGATCGCCGCCGGCGGTCGTGCCTGTTGTTGACGGCTGACAAGTGGATTCGAGTGGTATGACCGTGCCGCCGGATTGGAGGGATAACAGATACAGGTACGTCACGAGCGAATGTTCGCACCCCGGCGTGAACTTGACCAGGATCTTTGGAGGAGGCGGCAAGAATCGAATCGGGTTTAGCTCATATGGATTGAGCACATGCTCATACTGCAGGGGAGGAGGCAAGGTCGGGACGATGTCTAGGCGGTTTGCGATCCGATACGAGTTCTTGACCACCTGGTCGAAGGTGCTTGCAAACAGCGGATCCCCTGTGCGCGGACTGCCATAGGTGTAAACGGCCGGGTCGCTAAAAACCGTATTCGCCGCCACGTCGAGGGCGAGCAGCGTCGCAAGGGCTCCTCCGAGGCTGTGACCGCAAATCGTCACGGAGCTGACGGGGCGGGGAAACGGAAGCTTCGCCAATGCGTTGACCACGGTCGGCGAACTCGCCGCAACACCTGTCCTCAGGGACTCATACATGGCGGTGAAGCCGTCTTCCGTGTGGCCGGCGCCGACCAGGAAGGGACACGGAACCTGGAGGAATTCGGCGTCGTGAATCCACTCCAGGATCCCTTCGGTACCCCGGATCGCGATCACCACATCGCCGGCTTGATCCGCCTGGCAGATCAGCCCGATGGAAACTTCGTCGTCGCCTCGGCTCGGGTTGATGTCGGTCGCAAGATCGTTCGCATAGATCGTCGTGACCACTGTGTAGTTTGTGCCACCGGCGCTTAACGCCTTACCGGCGGCATTCGTCAAGTCGCTGGGCAAAGTGTCATAGGTTGTGTTCAGGAGCTGGCCGACTTCTATTGCCGTCATTACATCCATCGTTGTCTGCGCAGGCAAAGCTCCTCCGTACAGGTCGTTTTAAATATCCACGCAGATGGTACTGCGCATCCTTGTCTCGAAGCGGTGTTTCCGCGAGAGCCGGGCGAGCCGGATGCGCCGCACCGGAGGCCTCAAGTTGCACGCAACCCCCCGGCTGCGCTGATGCTTCGCTTCGGCCCAAGGGCTCGCAACGTTTTCCCGGGCACTCACGAACGCAACAGGCAGGAATCAGTAAGACAGACCCCCTTTGTGGCAACGCGCACAGGCGATGTGCCACCCGGCGTCTCCGTGGCCGATCCAGCAACCGTTAGAGGCCCAGCGATGAGTACCTCAGCTCCAGCCGTTGCGGGTCCCGTGCTCGACAGCACCTATCGCCTGGACTACCTCTTTCTAACCGCGATGCTCAACAAAGAGACGAACATCTCCTCGGACAACCAGGCATATTGGTGGGCCTTCCGCTCGGCGTGCACACCTGCGGGATGCGTCGCCACTTGGGAGGCTGTCATCCAGCACTCCCCGGGTCGCGGCGCCGGGATGCCAAGCAGTGGGAACTGTAGCCAACGAGGAAGTTTCAAAGGCGGTTTCTGGCCGAAGAA
>DASPOT010000308.1:0-2445 GCA_035625875.1 Mycobacterium sp.
CGCGTCGGCGATGGCGGCCAGGAGAGCCCGCTTGTTGCCGTACAGCTTGTATACCGTGGGCACCGCCACCCCGGCCGCTTGGGCGACGTCGGTGATGTTCGCGGCGCCGTAGCCGCGGTCTGCGAAGACCTGGCGGGCGGCCTGCGCGATCCGGGCTCGGGTCTCGGCCGCCTGGCGCTGGCGGTAAGTCAGGGCTTCGCTAGTCGTTTCGTCTGCCATCCGGCTTGACATCCCTCGTATAGTCGTACTCTACTCAGGAGATGTAGTTTATACCATGGCGAGGGGAACCCATGCGAGTTCTGATGACCTGCCAACCGTCGACGCGCTCGTGACCACAGGCGGCACCGACCCCGCCGACCTCGGTGCACCGCCGGCGAATGTCCGCGTCGAGCGCTACGTGCCGCAGTCGCACGTCCTCCCCCGCTGCGCCGCGGTCGTATGCCACGCCGGCTTCAACACCCTGATAGGTGCGTTCACCCACGGTCTGCCCGCGGTGTGCCTGCCACTGGCCGCCGATCATCCGATCAACGCCCAGCGCTGTGCGCAGGCCGGCGCCGGCCTGAATTGCGCCAACGCCCCGGCGATAGACCCCCGCGGTCCACTCGTCGACCCAGCTACCTTGCGTCCCGGCGACGTCGCCTGCGCCATCAGCCGCTTGCTCGATGACCCGGCATTCACGAACGCCGCCACCCGGATCGCCAGCGAGATCCGGGACATGCCCGGACCCGCCGAAACTGCCCGGCTCCTGGAACAAGTAGTAGCCGGTGCTCCCACGACCTGACGACGTGGACCCTGAGCGCGAAACGGTCCCTCGAACCCCTTTGGCCCGGCCCGACGCAGGGGCGCCGATAACTGCCGAT
The DNA here is from genome assembly GCA_035625875.1 of Mycobacterium sp. Taxonomy (GTDB): domain Bacteria; phylum Actinomycetota; class Actinomycetes; order Mycobacteriales; family Mycobacteriaceae; genus Mycobacterium. The sequence continues at coordinate 861 of DASPOT010000308.1, forward strand.
CAGGGACCGGCACCAACCTTAGGGCACGCGCAATATTAATCACGACGATCGTCGGCGTGTCGTGGCTCAGGCCGCTCCGGCGGTGATGCTGTAGTTCCAGTCACCGTGGAACTCGTGGCGGTGCAGGTGGTCGTCCTGCCAGGTCTTCCACTCCTTGTCGGTGATCTTGATGCCTTTCTCGTAGGTATTTTCGTCGAGCATGGCCCGTACGGTCAGGCCAGTGCGGGTGGTGGTCGCGGCGATGGTCTCGATGACGACCTCGCGGGATTCCAGCGGCCGGGCTCGCCAATTCTGGGTGATGTGGCAGAACAGGCGGTGCTCAATCTTGTTCCACTTCGAGGTGCCGGGCGGGAAGTGCACCACGGTGATCTTCAGCCCGGTCTCGGCGGCGAGGTTGGCGAGTTCGGTCTTCCACAGCCGCGGCCGGGTCCCGTTTGACCCGCCCGCATCCGCGGTGATCAGCAGTTCCGTGGCGCCGGGGTAGGCATGGACGCCGACATGGTTCCACCAGCGGCGAATCGATTCGACGGCGAACATCGCGGTGTCAGCGCTGGTACCGACGTTCACCCACCCGGCGTTGGCGGCCATGTCATACACCCCGTACGGGGCGACCTTGCCCAGCTCCTTGTCGGGAAAGTCGTGGTCGCTGACCTCACGGGACTGCTTGCTCCACTCCGCGCCGCCCATCGCGAAGTTCCCGATCAGTTCCTTCTTCTTGGTGTCCACGGAGATGACCGGCGACCCGGCCGCCAGGGCCGCCGCCGCGAGGTCGTTGATGTAGCGGAACTGCTTGTCACGATCGGGGTGCTGCTTGCCCTCCACGGTCTTGTTGTTCCCGTGCAGCGTGTATCCCTGCTGCTTGAGCAGGCGGGCCACGGTCCGCGGCCCGCACCGGTGCTGTTGCCTGGTCAGCTCGTCGGCCAGGTTCTGCGTCGACTTGGTCGTCCACTTCAGCGGCTTCATCGGATCCCCGCGCGATTCCGGATCGACCAGCTCCTCCAAGGCCCCCGCCAGTTCGGGATCCAGCTCGGTGACCGGCTTCCGCCCGCCCCCCGGCTCCCGGACCCGCCCGTCGGGCTCGATCCCGGCCTCCAGACTCGCCGAGCCCCGGCCGATGACATCTTTGGCCACACCCGTGACAGCCGACAACGCCGCCTGCCCACCCCGGCCGAGCTCGCGCGCCATCGCGCCCAGCAGCAACCGCCGCTGCCGCTCATCCAAATGCGCCTTGACCTCGGCGAACACGTTCGCCAGAGATCCCACTGCCTGCTCATCAACCGCCGCGTTCACACCCATATCACAACGCTACTGGCCAGATCTCGCCTACATAGTTGTTATTGGTGCGCGCGCCCTAAGGGCATCGTGGCTTCACGAATGCCAGCCAAGTCTCCTGCCTGGATGCGATTGCCGAAGGTCGGATCGAATGTCTCCTGGGGAGGTATTCACACTTCACCAGGCTCTATGTTCACATTTGGGTCTGACATTCTTGTCCGATGGCGTCATAGCGATCACGGTGGTGGCTGACGGGTCTTGAGGCTGCCGCTGGTGCACGGTTTCGGCGGACGGGGGCAGCCCGGGACGGGTG
>DASPOT010000309.1:0-4880 GCA_035625875.1 Mycobacterium sp.
CGGCGATCTGCTGGTGATGGGCGGATCGTGCCAACGCACCTGGGAGCACTCGGTTCCCAAGACGTCCGCGCCCGCCGGTCCCCGAGTCAGTATCCAGTTCCGGCCACGCGACGTGCGCTAGAGGTCTGATTATCCCGGCCCTGCGCCGGGGCGCCGCGCGGCCCGCATCGTCGCCGGCTCAGATCGGAGTATCCGGCTCCTCCCCGGCGCGCCGCGCGGCCCGCATGGTCGCCGGGTGAAAGTCAACTCCTGACCGCGGTCACCGCCCTGACGAGCAAGTCGCGCGCCCGCTGCGTGTCGACCGGGACGACAGGTTTGTCCGGAACCACAAGTGGATTGGCGATGACGATCACCTGGTAGGTATTGAAGTGAGCGGAGTAGTCGTAAAGCTCGCCGGCGTGAGGTTTTCCGTCGAGCACCGTCTGAAGAACACGGTGCACGCCCAGCGTCTGGGTGCCCGCGATCTGTGGTGCGTCGACAACCTCGACAACGCCGCGCAATTGCCCCCCGGCGAATCCCACTTTCTGACAGCCCTGCCCGGGATCGTTGATCGGTATCGGCTGGGAGGTCTCCACGGCGATGGTGATTAACCGGTTGCCGTCACCCTCGGCGGTAACCGCGGCCATGTTGCCCTGCGAGCCCGGTGGCATCGTCTGACCGATCGCGAATTTCGCGCAGTCCGCAGGCTCGAATTTCAGTCCGTCGGGCAGCTTCTGGGCCGCCAACAATTTCGGATCAATACCCATCGGAGCGATGTTGGTGACGTGGAACTCGGGGCCGAAACTCGTCTTCACATCGGCGACCTTGGCGATGTCGGCGGAATCCGCCGACTTGCCGGATGCGCAGGCGGCGAGCACGCACGCACATCCAATCGCGACCACCTTGACCATCGCGGTCAATCTACCGGACGCGTCGCGGTCAGCTCCGTAATGCAGACACCGTTTTCGCCAGCAGGTCGGCGGCAAATTGCGGCGTCAGCGGCGGATGCGCTGAGCCGGGGTCGGTGATCAGTGTGGTGAACGCGTAGTAGTCGCCCAGATAGGCGGTGAAGGCGTAAGCGCGAGAAATGATTTCAGTGCCGCCCTCAACAGAGGTCGTGGTGTCGCTGGCCATGCCGAGGGTTTCGAAGCCGTCGATGGGCGGGGCATCGATGAGGCGAACGCTGGCCGTCGCACGCCCGGTGCTCATGGTCCACCGCCCGCACTCCGCTACCAGGTTGCGGTCCAGGCCCACCGGGCCCGACGGCGACCCCGCAACCACCGCGTAGACGATGCCGCCTGCGCCTGACCCCGAGACGCCTTGTGCGGATTCGCCGCGTCCGTGACCCGGGTCGGCGAGTGCCGCGCACTGCGGTGGGTGCACTGTCGAAGCCGCCCCGGCACCCCAGATCCCGGCTGGAGCGGAAATGCCCGCAACCCGGGTCACTTCGTATTCGGGCGGCAGTTCGCCACCGACCCTTCTGATGTTGGCCGGGTTGATATGGACGGCGCCAACCGGCGTGCCCGAGGGCGCCGTTTTGGGTGCAGGCGACGAAGCGCAGGCGGCCGCCAGCAGTGTCACCAGTGCACCGATCCAGAGCCGCATGTCGCCTCATATCACCAAGACGGGCCAACGATGGTGTGGGTGCCTCGGTGGAGGTTCCGCCACGTCAGCCGACCGCCCGGATCACTTGGTGAGCAACGCGTTTGATCCGGCCCGCCACCTCCAGTCCGAACGGTAGGTCGCGCGTCCGGCACGTCGATAACGGTGGTGACAACGCAGACGTCGTCGCGTTGCCACACAGCGCCGTAGTGGTCCATGATTGTGCGCATCGGCAGATTGTCGGAAAGTACCCGCCCGGAGAACTTTTCGACTCCGTCGACTCGAGCGGCGACGGAGAGCGCGCCCATCAGGAAGGTGCCGATTCCGCGGCCTTGATAAGCGTCGGCGACGGTGAACGCGATTTCGGCGACGGTCGGGTCGTGTTCGTCGCGAATGAAGCGGGCGTCAGCCACGGGGTACCCGTCCGCGTCGGTCACCACCCACACAAAGTGGTCGACATAGTCGACCTCGAACAGATAATCCATCAGTGCCGGGCTGGGAACGCGGGGCGACATGAACCGTCGGTACAGCGTTTCGCCGGAGAATTGGACATGCCCCTGCATGGTTCGCTCGCTGTCGCCGGGCAGCACTGGGCGAAGCAGCAGGTTCCGTTCCATCGCGCGCCTGGATCGGGATCGGGGTGATGAAAGCCGCGAGACGCTGGCGCGCCGTGCGCAGCAGCCGCGGCATGATGCCCGGGATGTGCACCACCCGGATGAAGGCGTCGTTATCACCGATCCAGCCTGTCAACGGTTTGGTCGTGGTTACGGTCGCTGTCCGGGGAGTTTGGCGCAGCAGCGCGATTTCCCCGACGATCATCCCGGGCGACACCTGCTCGACGATCACGACATCGTCGTCGCCGATGTGCCTGACCTCGCCGGTACCGGATGAGATGAGCAGGAACGAAACGGCCTGCTCGCCTTGCTGCATGAGCACCTGCCCGGCAGCGGCCTGGAGGGGCTGAAGGCTCGCCGCCAAGGACATCAAGTCCTCAACCGGGCATCCCTGAAAGATGCCCATCGTAGCGAGTTCGTCGGCACGCACGCCGGTCAGTTCGGCCACAGTGATATCCCAGACATACCGTACAGCCGGGGACTCACGGTGAGCGCATTGCCATGAACCACGCCCAGGCTCCCGTCCCATCCGCGGCGGCTCGTACCGACCCGGCTCGCGGTCGGATGCGACTTAGGTTGTGGCGTCCATCCAGGCAACGGCAAGGATGCGCACACTTTGCCCTGCCCCGGCTGTGCGCCGGACGAAAGAGAACGACAGACTCCATGAATGGACATCAGCGACGATCCGCTTGAGCTGACCCGCCGTCTGCTCAACAGGGCAGCCATGATGCGACACGGTTTCCTCGACGTGTTGGGCGAATCGATCAGTTCCCCGGCCCCGACGTTTGCTCAGCGTGCGATGAACAGCCGGTTCGTCGCGACCGTGTACGAACGGCTGTGGCGTCCGACTGCGTTCTACCTTGCCAGCGGGGTCACCACTTTGGCCGAACAGCGTCGCGCCGCTGAGGCTTTGCGTCTACCGAGCGCCGAACGGTTGCTCGACGTGGCTTGTGGGCCAGGTAATTTCACCCGGCAACTGGCACAACAACTGTCCGACGACAGCCTCGCCGTCGGATTCGACATCTCTGAGCCGATGCTGACCCGAGCCGTGCTGGACAACAGCGGAGCATCGACGTGTTATGTCCGCGGCGACGCGCGCATGTTGCCATTCGACGACGAAACATTCGACGCCGTTTGCTGTTTCGGTGCGCTCTATTTGATGCCCGAACCGTTCCGGGTCGCCGACGAGATGGTGCGCGTGCTCAAGCCGGGCGGCCGGATCGCGATCCTCACCAGTTACGCCGGGCAAGCCGCTCCGATCCGCTACGCCCTGGCCGCGGGCGCCAGCGTCATCGGGCTTCGGATGTTCGACCGGGACACCTTCGTCGACCTGTTTTCGTCGGCCGGCCTGGTCGATATCGAGCAGCAGACGCAGCGCGTACTGCAGTTCGTGGCCGCCGGTAAGCCTCGCTGAGGCCGACTCCGCCGAACGGATGTCCACCGCCACGAGGCCGGCCCCTGCCGCGGCTCATACCAAGCATGTCAGGCCGAAGCGCGCTATCGAGAGCGTTCGCCGGCGCTTCGCGCGCACCCGCCCGCGGCGGCCGGCGCGGCCTTGACGCGACCGTCCCGCGTTGGACTGACCATCGTCTTTCCCTGACGACCCGTTACCCTTAGCACGACGGCATGCGGAGTTGACGGGTGGGTGAATTTTAGGGCGAGATCGGAAAAATTGCCGCCGCGTAGAAGCGTCCTGTATCTTCTCTTTTCTCGACTGTTATGCATCTGTGACCTGGCTGACGCCGAATACCCCCTAGACAGACGCCCTACACCCATTCAACGACCAGCAGCGACAGCCCCGGCTCACGCAACGCGCCCATACTGGAGGACATGATGGCGGGCACCCTGGATCGCGTCGTCACCTCCGTTGCCACTCAACTGATGCAGGCCACCGCACGCACGGCGAACGGAGTGAGCGAACAGCTGCTGGCGCAACTCGTCGAGCAGTGCGAGGTGGACGCCGGCTTCTTACACCACAACGACCACGCAATCGAGGCACCGTGCCGCGCGGCCTAGGGTTCGTCACCTCCATTGCCGCCCAACTGATGGAGGCTAATGCATCCACCGCTACCACTGTGAGCGAACAGGTGTTGGCGAGGCTCGTCCACCTGTTCGACGCGGACACCGGCTTCTTACGCCACAACGACCAAACCATCGGAGCCTCGAAGTTGATTGCGGAATGGCCACCGCGACCCAACCGTCCAAACCCGGATCCCCTTGCGGTTGTCTACTTCACTAGCGCCGACGACGTCTTCGCCCCTTGCGGGCATTGCAAGGAACCGCTTGTGATTCAGCCCACGGAACCGGTTGTGATTCGGCCACCGGCCTCGGCAAACTATGCTTACAAGGCTTACCAACGCCAGATCACGGGAAGGCGCCGCGTCGCGACGCCCTCGGTGGCCGCCGCACCGCTGGTTTCCAGGGGGGTGATCACCGGTGTGCTTGGCTTCGTTAACTTTCGTGGCAAGAAGTGGAAGCAGGAAGAGGTGTCCGCGCTCGGGGCGCTCGCCTCTTTGTTTGCACAATTCCAGGCCCGCATCGCCACCGAAGAAAAGCTTCGCTACCTGGCTGAGCATGACGATTTGACCGGTCTGCACAATCGTCGATCGCTTGTTGCGCACCTTTCCGACAGACTCGCCGCGGGGCGCCCCGGACCCGTCGCGGTCTTGTATCTCGACCTCGACC
>DASPOT010000310.1:0-3235 GCA_035625875.1 Mycobacterium sp.
GGTGCTCGTGACCGTCTTCATGCGTCCAGGATAACGCGATCACACTAGTCGGCCTAGTGTGACTAGTACGACTAGATCGAATAGGCACCTGGGTCGAAACTGCAAAGGGCCGTTTGAGCCCCATAACGTGGGCAGGAAGTACCCAAAGTGATCACCTGCATGCGCTCCTCCCTTAGGGCGCATTCCGGCCGCTGGAGTTGGAGTCCATTTGCCCGCGTCAGCCGGCGCGCCGACTGGCCGACGACGATTCTGCTCACGGCTGTGGACACGCGGCAGATGGAGTCGGTCGAGGTGCCACGTGGGCTGGCTGAGGCCAACGCCGGTGCTGTGGAGCATCGTGCGCGATTGAGCGGGGCGTTTGGCCGCGGTATTCCGCGGTACTTGGGCCAGTACGACGCAGGCGACAGGTCTAGCGTTGGCCCCATCCCGCATCCGCTTGGAACAGCATCTTCGACGGGTAAGCACGCGAGGCCAATCATGAATGCCGATGACATCATCGCCAACGACGCCCACCGCGATGCGCTGCGGCTGTCCGCCACGGCATTCACGCGGTGGGGCATCGCTTATCCGGCTAACCTAGTGCAAGATCCGGCGCCGGTTCGCGAGCTGCGAGTCTAGCCGTGGATTTGCTGACGCTCGATCAGATCAACGCGGCGGCGGATCGGCTGACGCCGGTGGTGCGACTAACCCCGGTCATCGCGTCGCGAATACTGTCGGATCGCACGGGCGAACACGTGTGGCTCAAATGCGAGAGTCTGCAACGCACTGGGTCGTTCAAGACCCGCGGGGCCTACAACCGGATCGCCAATCTGAGCGTCAAGGAGCGGGCTCGTGGCGTGGTCGCGGCCAGCGCAGGCAACCACGCGCAGGGCGTTGCGTGGGCCGCGACCGAGCTAGGGATCGCATCGACGGTGTTCATGCCGGTCAACGTCCCGCTCCCAAAACTGGTGGCCACCAAGGCTTATGGTGCGCAAGTTCGCCTGAACGGCGATACGGTCGACGACGCGCTGGCCGCGGCGCGTGAATATTCGGAGCAGCACGACGCGGTGTTGATCCACCCGTTCGATCACGCCGACATCGTGGCCGGCCAGGCCACCGTCGGGTTAGAGATCTTAAAGCAGATTCCCGATATCGCAACCATCGTGGTGCCGACCGGCGGTGGAGGGCTGGTCGCCGGAATTGCCACGGCGGCGCACTTTGTGGCACCACAAGTCCGGGTCATCGGAGTGCAGGCCGCGAACGCCGCGGCCTGGCCGGCTTCGTTGGCCGCCGGACATCCTGTGCGCGCGGAGTCGATGTCGACGATGGCCGACGGCATCGCCGTGGCATTGCCCGGGGCAATCCCTTTTGCCCATGTAAGGGCATTCGTCGACTCGGTTCGGACGGTCAGCGAAGAGGCGTTGTCGCGTGCGCTCTTGCTGTGCATGGAGCGTGCGAAACTCATCGTCGAACCGGCCGGGGCGGCAGCAGTGGCAGCGCTGATGACATCGGCACCTGAACTGGGCCTGCACGGCCCTGTTTGCGCGGTCTTGTCGGGCGGCAATATCGACCCGCTGGTTTTGACCCACGTGATCACCCATGGCCTGCGCGCAGCCGGGCGCTATCTCGCAGTGAAAGTCACCATCCCGGACCGCCCCGGTGGGCTCAGCAGGCTACTCGGCGTGGTGAGCGCGAGCGGCGCCAGCGTGCTCGACGTGGTGCACTCCCGCACAGCACGCAAGCTCGCACTGGACGAGGTTCAGGTGAGGCTTACCGTCGAGACCCGGGGTCCGGAACACCGGAGGGAGGTATTGGCCGCCCTGACCGGAGCGGGGTTCGCCGTCTCCGTCGAGGACAATTAGCAAACGTAAGTCCACGGAAAAGGGCATGGGATACGTGCTCAAACCGCTTGTCAAACGCGATCTCGTTGAGCGCCCCGCGGGCATTCGGGATGAGCACGTGGAGAGCCGGAGCGACTTGTTGCGCACGGCTTTTCGTAAAACAGTCACTACGCAAGCCCATGGGTTGCGATTATTCGAACGTTCCGAAAGCAGTTTCGATATCTTCGAATAAGGTGGTGAGTTTTCCGTGGGCGCCGAAGTGGTCGAGACCGCCGCGACATCGTCGGCCATCCGGCCGGGTCGCCGCGGTCATATTAGCAGTGCAGCCGAGCCCACACGCCGAGCAGCCGACAGCGAGCAGCCGTTGTCTTCAAGTCTCCCCTCACAACTGCCGGATAATTCGCCGCCGGCGGCTACGACTATGGTACGGGCCGGCACGGCCAAGACCGGGGGCAGCCGTTGGCGCGCAACATAACCAAGATCGTCAGCCGCGGCTGAGCCGCCACGGCACGCCCGCCCGCCGCGGATCACTCGGCTTTGGTGGACTTGTCGGTCTCGGCCGGCTTATCGGCTTTTTCGGCGCTCTGGCCGCGCGCCGCCAATGCGCCTGCGATCGATGTGCAGGCGATCGTCAGCAAGGCGCCCAACATCAACGCCGACGCTTCGCCCGCGGCGAGGAGGTGTTCCTGAGTGCCGATGGTGGCCGCGGCCACTGGCACGCCGAGCTGCGCGACCGACAGCGCCGCAAGCGTCAGCGGCTGGCCCAGCAGCCTTCCCACGCAATGCGCCAGCACAGCACCCAGCCCCAGGCCTACGCCCAGCAGAAGGAATTTCGGGTGCGAACCCAGCTCGCGTACTTGCAGCGACGCGCCCAGCCAGACGAAGAACAGCGGGCTGAAGAACCCCTCGGTGATACCAAACAACTGACGCGCCAGCCGCCGCGGTTCGCCGAGCCAGCCGATCACCAAACCCAACGCGAAGCCCGCCAGCATGATCGACACCTGGGTGCTGATGGCCAGCGCCGCCAGCGCGAACAACACGAGCAGGCTGGTCCGCAATTCCAGCGCGAACCGGTGCTTCTCGGAATAGTCGTGCATGCGCTGACGCCAGCCCCTGCTGTTGGCCGCGCGGAGCAGCACAAAGAGCACCACCGCGCAGCCCGCGACCGCCAGCCCACCCAGTGCCGCCGTTGGCGCCCGCCGGACGTCGATCACCAACGGCAGCAACACGATACACGCGGCGTCCGCAATAGCGACCTGCGCAGTCACGGGGAGCACTTGCGGTCCCCGCAACCGCAGCGAATCGATCACCGGCAACGCCAGCGCCGCCGACGACGAGGCCATCAGCACCGCGTACAGCGCCGCGTGGCCGGTGCCGAACTGCGCCGCCAGCCCGACACCGAGAGCCGCCGCGAC
>DASPOT010000311.1:0-5840 GCA_035625875.1 Mycobacterium sp.
CCGCACCAAAACCGTCCAACTGGGCATCCCCAGCTTCACCGACACCGCCGGACGCACCACCGACCACCAAAACACTGAAATCAGTTCTGAAACAACAGAATACAAACTCCACAAATCAAGATCGATTTAGTTCGGAGAAGACAAGCTCGACGCAGTGTGGCTGGCCAAGCTAACCGAAAAAGGGCTACTGCGGCCCTCGTTCGTGCCCCCAGCCCCGATCCGGATGCTGCGGGACTACACCCGGCTGCGCGAGGACCTCACCCGGGAACGCTCCCGCTACTGGCAACGGCTGGAGAAGCTGCTCGAGGACGCGGCGATCAAGGTGTCGGCCGTGGCCTCCACCCTGGGCATCGTTTCGGTGCGCGACATGCTGGAAGCGCTCATCGCTGGCGAGCGAGACCCGCGGCGACTGGCCGACCTGGCCCGCGGGCGGTTAAAGGCGAAGCGATCGGAGCTGATCGCCGCGCTGGACGGCCGCTTTGATGACCACCACGCCGAGCTGGCGCGGCTGCTGCTGGGTCAGATCGACGCGCTGACCGCCCAGATCGGCGCCCTGAGCGCCCGCATCGAGCAGCTCATCGCCGCCATGAGCCAATCAGATCACGACGGCGACGATCACCAGGGATCGGGCATTGTCGGGCCGCAGGCCACCAACCGACCCCACACCGGCGACCAGATGACCGAACCCGGCCCCGGGGAGACCACCGCGCTCGCTGCAGAGATCGACACCGCCACGGCGATCGAGCGCCCGCGGCTGACCGCGATCGAGCGCCTCGATGAGATCACCGGCGTCGGTCAACGCGCCGCGCAGACGATCATCGCCGAGATTGGGCTGGACATGACCCGCTTCCCCACACCTGAGCACCTGGTCTCCTGGGCCAAACTGTGCCCGCGCACCATCCAGTCCGGTCCGGTGATCCGCGGCGGCAAGACCGGCAGGGGCAACCCCTACCTGAAAAGCGCACTCGGCGAGGCCGCCGCCGCGGCCGCCCGCACCAACACCTTCCTCGGCGAACGCTACCGACGCATCGTCAAACGTCGCGGCAAATTCAAAGCCCTGGTCGCCGTCGCCCGTTCCACCCTCGTCATCGTTTGGCAGCTACTCTCCGACCCATCCGCCCGATTCCACGACCTCGGCGCCGACTACCACACCAGCCGCGTCGTCACCGAGCGAAAGATCCGCAACCACATCGCCCACCTGACCGCAATGGGATTCCACGTCACTCTCGAACCCGCCGCGTAGCCCCCTCGAAATACACAGTCCCGCAACGACACCCGGCTCCACAACTTCCGCCCGGGTACTGTCGCCTGCCCAACTCACCCTGGTCATTTTTCGGTCAGTAAGGAAAATTCTCACACCGCAGGTCAGGGCGGGTTTTCCCGCCAGCTGATCTGCGCCGGGTGCTTGGCGCCGTTGGTGCTGGTAAATGGCGGGGGCGCAGGCGTCGAGGAGCATTCGATCCTGCTGCGCGAACCGCTGCAACCGGTGGCGCGCTCGGTGTACCCGATCATGGGGATGGTCTACGACGGCGACCGGGCGGCGCGGACCGGCGAGCAGATCAAGAGCTACCACTACACGATCAAGGGGGCCGACACCGCCGGCCGTCGCTATCACGCGCTGAATCCAGAGACGTTCTACTGGCGCACGCGACGTTCTTCATGCTGGTCATCAAGGTGGCCGAGTATTTCTGCGGAGGGTTGACCGAAGCCGAGAAGCGTCAGCTGCTCGATGAGGATGTGCGCTGTGTTTGCTCGTGCGCGACCACGTGGTGGACGTGTCGACCTGTGAGGCGCTCGACGCGCCCGGGGAGATCTAACCGCAGCCACCGTGAAAGGTGCTCGGGCAGAGTGGAGACGATCACCTCGTCAAACCGCTCCGGGTTCCAGATGTCCGCGACCGCCCTGAACGGATCGGGATCGCCGACGATGCCCTCGGTCTCGATCCCCGCGTTGCGGAGCCGGTCGGTGGCGGTCCGCAAGCGCCTCAGCGCCGCCTGCTTGCCGCCGTGGGGGTGGGTGACTTCCCAGCGAGCGGGCGCCACGAGCGTCACGCTGATGCTGCCTTGCGCGTGACGCTCGAGCAGCGCGGCGAGCAGTTCGTCGGAATCGGCGGTGCGATTGGCGACCGCGAGCACTCGAGCGATGCCTGGCATGGCGAACCTCACTGTACGGTTGCGCTTAACCATACCACCGGGCCGCGGGACTCTAAGAACCGCGACATGCTGGCCCGCCTCAGGCTTCGAGCCGCAACCGAGCGGTGCGAAGCTTCAGCGATCGGGGGTTTGACGTGGCCGGCAAGGTGAGCCTTCCCGCCTGCGTGCAATGGGCTAGCCAGGTTTGCGTTCGAGCACGACCCACGTGAATGGCTGTAGCGAGTGCGACGGCGTTCGATGCTCCTCGCGGCGCGATCCGGTCCGTGGCGGCGGACGGGAGCGTCTAGCGGACGGGAGCCGCCACGGCGTTGATGGTCGTTGGCGTTGTTCGGTGCTCACGTGGTCGGCAGGTCGGAAGATGGCGGCGTTTGGCACTAGCCGTAGAGGCGTCGCCTGAGTTCGCGCAAGCCGGGCAGGCGGGTGCGTTTGTCCACCGATTCGATGTCGTCGATGAGTTCGGCGACGCGGGGTGATTCGGCGAGTTCTTCGGGGGCGATCTGCTCGGCTTTGACGAGGGCTAACAGTGCGTCACGACCGGAGCGCGTCAGCAGGTGAGCGCGGGCGATATCGACCAAGTAGCGGGCTTGCCGTTCGGCAGACAGCTGCTCGGCGTGCCGGACATGGGCGGCACGATCGAGGGCTTGTTGTCCGTTGCCGAGTTCGACCGCGACGCCCACAGCATGCATGGCCACGTTGGTCGGGCCGAATTCGGTGTCGTGGTAGTTGCGGTCACCGCCCAACACAGCCGCGAGCCGACGCGCGACCATGAGGCATTGCTCGGCGGCATCGGTGTTGGCGTCGCGGGCGTGCAAGATCGCCAACAGCAGTGCGCTGGAGCCGACCAGCGAAATACCGGGGTCGCCGCCAGCGATGATGGTGTCGTGGCGTCGCGTTGCTTGAGTCAAAACATGGCGCGCCAATGCCTTTTCACTGGAATCGAGCAAAGTGCGGGCCATGCGGAGTTGACCGGCCAGGACCAGCGCGGGGTCTCGGCTTCGTTCGGCTGCGGCGATGGCGCGGTCGGCGGCGACCCATCCGGCGCCACGGTCGCCGACTTTGACCAACATCGCTGCGGCAGCTTGATAGGTTTGGGCGAGCAGCGGAAGTAGTTCGGGGCGTTGGGTTTTGGCGGCGGTGCGGCTGGCGCGTTCTAGCTCGATGATAAGGGCGGCGATCGCTGGGCCCATTTCGCGATAGGCGCTGGCGTGGATGCGCTCCCAGATGTGCAGGGTGCGTTGCCGCAGCGAGTCCAGATCGCAGGGCAGGCCATCGGCTACCGGAGCGGTGATGCTTTCGGGCGCCGGGTGACCGGCGATCGCAAGACGAAGTTGCTCCACATAGGGCCGGTCGCGGGCTGTCTCGGTGTCGGGTCCAAGCGCGGCCTCGATGAACTCGTGTAGCGGAGCGCCGAACAGCGCGGCGAGCCGTCCCAGGATGGTGACGTCGGTCAATGGTAGGTCGCCGCGCTCGACCTGTGCGACCCAACTGACCGATTTGTGCATCTCGCGGGCCAAGCGTCGCGCGACCAGTTCTTTTCGGTCCGATAGCTGCGAACCAGAGCGCCGGGGGTTGGGTCAGCGCGAGGCACCATCGCCTCGAAGGGGTGTCCCGTTGATCGCAGCGACAGTCGGCGCAAGGGTCCACACCTCGGGCGAGCTGGCTAAATGTTGGGTGCGCTCGGCAAGGAACCGGCGGGTATGCGGCGTGGCTTCGTGCGCACGGAACGCATCGTGATTTCGGTAGCACTCGTAGAACACCCGCAGGTTGGGCTCGTCGGCCTGGGTGTGGCTGGCATAGATGATCGTGTCGGGTTCATTGGCGGCGATAGCGGTCAGTGTTTCGGCGACCAGAGCGTCGAACGCATCCTCGTGTCCAGCCAGGATGCTGAACCTGACCACCAGTGCGAACATGTCACCCCCAACTGTGACGCCGCTGCGGCGCGCGCCGCTGTCGTGCTACGCGCTCGGTTGCCGCACACCCTACCGGCCACCTGGCTGACTTGGTGGGCCAGAGCGCCGGCACGGGCAGTGCGGTGGCGTTCGATCGCGGGCCAGACGCTGCCGGCAGCGCACAGTTTTGCTAGCAGCGTTGTGTAGTTCGGTCTGCCGTTCGCGACCGCCGGGGTTGTCCGGCTCAACTGGGTGATGCGTCCAACAACACCGTTGGGCCATCACCGAGCAGACAGGACACACAACCATGAAATTGCGGATTGATACCAACGACACCACGTTTGTCTGCACCAAGCCGCCGGAGGCGCGGACGGCCTTTGATTCGGGCCAACCAAAAATCGACCATGCGACCGGTTTGCCGCTATGGCTGGTCCAGCTGATGGCCTTAGACAGCTCGGGTGGTGAGGTCATCGCGGTCACCGTGGCCGGCGACCCGAAAATCACTGTGGGACAACCTGTCCAGGTTGATGGGCTGGTCGCGCTGCCGTGGAGCCAGTCGGGACGTTCCGGCGTCGCGTTTCGTGCCGAGGCGATCCGGGCAACCGGTGCCCCGCTTCCCGGGGTGGTCGCAGCGCCGAAGGCCACCGCAGCCGCAAACACGACCAACAACCCGGGTAAGCCGGCGGCCTAGGCCCAGCGTGTGACGGGTGGCCGCACCACCGCAACACCGCGTCCCGCTGTGGTGGTGCGGCTCACCCGCTCTGCTTAACCGCTTCCCAATCAGACTTTTTCACCACCACTGAAGGATACGTGATGACTGGATCACCAAAGCCTCACGCCATCAGCAACTCTCGCGGAGGCCGTGATGTCTTCTAACAAAAAGGACACCAAGTCAGCCGAAGAAGACTGGTTCGGAGAGCTGTTGGTCATGGCGGTCAAACTGGTTGGGATCGGCCTGTGGCGGTTCGCTTTGCGCTGGCCCGATTCTGCCTTCCTGCTGACTGTCTTCACCGTGACCGGTGTTCTGGGCGGCCTGCGGTACGCGTGCCTGCTCGCCGGGGTATGTGCGGCGGGCGTGTGGGGGTGGCGGCTGGGCTGGCCGGACTCCTATCAGCGGCTCACCGGCAAGCCGGTCGCCGACTATCGGCGGGCCTATCTGGTGTACCGCAGCCGCTGGAAGGTGATCTGTGAACGTCACAACCTGACCATCGCCCCGCGCGGTAAGCCTGACGTCGACCCGCTGGTCCCGGTGCTGGCCTCGGTGCGCATCGGGCCGGCGGTCGACACCCTGGTCGTGCGGCTGTTGGTCGGTCAATCGGTCAAAACGTGGGAAGCCCAGATCGACGGGCTGGCGGCGGCGTTCGGGGCCCACCACGTCACCATCGAACCCGGCGCGGTGGATGCCGGGCGGGGCCGCGACATCGTGCTCCGGGTCCGCCACCACGACGCCCTGGCCACACCCATCCCGCTATCGCGGCCTCAACCCGATATCCCGGTGGTGCGGTTGGCCCACGTGCCCGTGGGCGTCACCGAGCAGGGCAGCGAGTGGGCACTACCGGTAGCCCCACGTGCCCGTGGGCGTCACCGAGCAGGGCAGCGAGTGGGCACTACCGGTAGCCGGCCGACACATCCTGGTCGGCGGGGCCACCGGTGCCGGCAAAGGCTCGGTGTTGTGGTCGCTGGTGGCCGGAGTCGCCCCCGGCATCAAGGCCGGCCTGATCGCGGTGCGCTGCCTGGACCCCAAGGGCGGCATGGAATTCGCGGCCGGCGCCCCGTTGTTTGACCGGTTCGCCCACGA
>DASPOT010000312.1:0-2038 GCA_035625875.1 Mycobacterium sp.
GCAGGCCCGCCCGACCGGCCCACTCCTTGGTGTCTGGGCGGCCGTCACGGATCCAGGCCGACCGGTGACGCATACACAGCCCGGAACCGCTACTGCCGTAACGGCATCCCGACACCGAGCAGGCCATCAGATCCCGGCGCCCGTTGAGCGTGGGCCCTGGGTCGGCGAGGAACACGGCCATCGCCGGGCGGCCCCGGGCGCGCCAACGCCGACCATGACCCGAACACAGCCCGCCCTCTGTCCGGGACCGGTCGCAATCGGGCACCCGGCATCGTCGCCCCATCACCGGGTCGTCGGGATCGGCCAAATAGACCTCAACGCGGAACTCCGGCCGAACCTGGGCCAGCAGCTTTCCCAGCAGCCCGGTGCATTCGGACGCGCGATGCGGGGACGGCGCGCTCACCAGTGCACCTCCTGACCGGTGAACCAGCCCGCGGCCTCCAGGGTCGCCCTTGCGTCCTCGACGGTGAGGTGCCCATAGGCGTCGATCGTGGTGGTGATCGACACGTGGCCGAGAAGCTGTCTTACGCTTTCCATTCCGGCACCGCGCCGAAGCAGCCAGGTCGCATACGTGTGCCGGTACTGGTGGGGCCCGAAGTCGATGCCTGTGCGCACCCGCAGCCGACGCACCAGGTCGTAAACGGCAGGGTAGGCCCACGGGTGCCCCTTTGGCTCCGACCACAGGTTGACGAACACGTAGTCTGAATCCAGGGCGCCGTACTCGCCGTTGAGGTAGTCGACATACAGGCGCATCAGCTCCGCGCTGGTCGGCACCGTCCGGCACACACCGCTCTTGGCCCGGGCGCGGTTGTCGTTCGGCCGCGGCCGGACGGTAACCGTCCTGCCCGCGATGTCGAGATCCTCGTGACGCAGTCCCAACGCCTCACCGATGCGAACCCCGGTGTCGAGCAGCAGGGCAAACATCAGTCGATCCCGCAAATGCTCACACGCGTCGAGGATCGTCTGAACCTGTTTCGCGGTAAGGACTTTCGTCCACAGCCGAGGCTGTGTGAGTGTGACCGTGCGCCGCCGTTGGGGCGCGTTCTTAGTCACATGGTGCAGGAACGGCTTGTACGCCGTTGCCGACCCGCCGCGCCCGCCCGCCGGGGCCATGCTGACCAGCAGCCCCGTCAACTGCACGCCGTGGCGGGCGTGGAACCCGCAGAACGACGTCAACGCCGCGAGCTTGCGGTTCACGCTGGCCGCCGAACAGTGATGCGCGACCGTTGGCAACACCGCGACCGTCCCATCACGAGCCTGCGGCGGCGGCCGCAGCCACGCCACGAACCCCGCGACATCCTCCAGGGTCACCGACCGCCAGTCACGGCCGTGACCCGCCAGATACAGGAACCAGTCCTTCAGGTCGTGGGCGTAGGCCTTGATCGTGTTCGGCGACTTTTCGATCGACGCCAGATACGCCAGAAACCGCTCCACCGGTTGGATCGGCAACTGATCGTCACCGAGCACTGTCCATGACTCGAACTGGGTCTCCGGCATGACAACACGCTGCACCCGCACTCGCACCTCCCGCTATCCCGCTTTCGTGACGGACAGCAGAAGGTAATCGCGTCCACCACGCAGAATCCGGGATTTCCAACATCCGTCGTGCACGTGGTGGACAGCCAATCAGCGGCTCCAGATAACGTCGGGGCGGTTTAACGCCAACGCCGCCTGGCTGCAACTGGCCGCGACCGCCCACACGCTCACCCGCGCCCTGGGTGTGCTGGCCTCACCCCGGCACGCCCTGGCCCGCGGCGCCACCATCCGCAATCACCTCATCAACGTCGCCGCCCGTCCTGCCCACAGCGGACGCAACACCATCACCTGGCACCTACCACGGCACTGGCCCTGGGAGCAACACTGGCTCAACGCTTTTCACGCCACCCACCGCGCACCACCAGCACCGGCAGCCTGACAACCCACCGCGCCCCGACATCGCCGCCCCTACCCCCAACCGCAACCCGGACGAGCTGGCAGACGAGGCCAGCAGCTAAAACGCGCCCGCTATCCAGCAGCCTCAGCTCAACACCCGACAATC
>DASPOT010000313.1:0-2702 GCA_035625875.1 Mycobacterium sp.
AGATCATCGAACAGCAGCAAATCCTGCGGGTCGGCATCCGGGACTTGTTCCCGCACCCGAGCGCGGGCGGCTTCGCCGTCGAGGTCAGCCACGCCGGTGCGCACGCGCAGCAGCTGGGCCACCACACGGAAGGGAATGTCACCGGCGTGGGATTCGCAGAAGGCCCAAAACACCTCGACGCCGCGACCGGCCGCCAAGGCCGCCGTCTCCCGGGCCGTTCGGCTTTTGCCGATGCCCGGCGCTCCCACCACACCCACCACAGCACCGCGGCCACCGATCGTGCGGTCCACCATCGCGTCGAGGGCCGCCATCTCCCAGCGGCGACCGACCAGGCACGCGTCGGCGCGCCCGACCAGGCCATCCCGCGCGCCGATCCCCATCAGCCGGCGCGCGCGCACCGGTTGGTCGGCCCCCTTGATGCGCACCCACTCCGGGTCCGCCAGCACCATGAGGTGCTCGACCAACCGCGCGGTCGACTCCGACAGCATCACCGCGCCCGGGGGCGCCACCGATTCCATCCGCTGCGCCATCCCGACCTGCCGGCCGATGGCGCCATATCCCAGCGACCCCGAACCGATCTCACCGGCGATCACCCGGCCCGAATTCAGGCCTACCCGCAACCGCAGCGCCACGCCATCGCGGCGCTGCACCTCAACCGCCAACCGGTTCGCCTCCTGCTGGATGTCCAAGGACGCCAGGCACGCCCGAAACGCGTGATTCTCCAACGCCACCGGGGCGCCGAAAATCGCCATCACCCCGTCGCCGGTGAACTCCACGGTCCCGCCGCCATAGCGGCGCACTACCGCCTCCGACCGCTGCACCAACTCGGTCATGATCTCGCGCAACCGCTCCATATCCAGCGCGGTCGCGATGTCCATCGAGCGCACCACATCGGCGAACAGCACCGTCACCTGCTTGTACTCAGCCGGTTTCGAGGCTGCTGAAACGGCAGTGCCGCACTCGCTACAGAACTTCGCGCTCGACCGCAGTTCTACGCCGCACGACCTGCACGCCAAACCTGCGGCAGTCATGTCGTCGCCGTGGATATTGTCGCACTACCGTCATGAGCATCGCTCACGTCAACATCGTGTCACCGTTTGCCAGCCAGCATGTGTCTTATCGCCGCCGTGATCTGGCCAGCGGGTAGCGCGCTACGCCGTGCCTTGGTGCGCGGGTGTCCTAGGGCCGGATTCCGCCGATGTGCGAGGTAGGAGCGTGTCGGTTGTGAGATTCTGCGGGGGTGTCCGCTGCTGCGGCGGCTGCCCCTTCGGGGGTGGTGACGTTTTTGTTCACCGATGTGGACGGTTCGACCCGTCGGTGGGAGGCGGACGCGGATGCGATGCGGGTGGCGCAGGCCGCCCATGACGAGGTGTTGCGTAAGGCGATTGAGGCGCCGGGTGCTTCGGGCCTTCAGAGCGTGGGTCGCTCGGCGCTGCGGTGAGGCTTTTCCTTTCCACAGCCGCAGTGCCGGGCTCCCGGGCCCGGGCCCGGCCCCCGCTGCGTCCTCCTCTCGGCGGGGGAGCGGTCGGGCCGACCGGTGGCCCTGGGTCCGGTCGGTGTTTGCGGCGTGGGACCGGCCCTGGTCCGCTGGCCGCCAGCTAACTCGGCTCGTGGACACATTTTGGACACAAACTGTAGAGGGTTACAGATAGCTGCAGAGGGTTGCAGAGGGGTAGTTTGCCCGCTCAGCCCGGTTGCACCCCCTCTGACCAGGTAGCTGTGGAGGGTTCAAATCCCTCCGCCACCGCCATATCTCCTGGGAGAATTCGCAGCTCGGGACGCATTCCAGTGCTCGCTAGGTGTCCGCGGGATGGAAGTAGGCACCGGGTCGATCCGCTCGGATCACGCCGCCGAGTCCCGCGCCGCCAGTCAGGCCAGACACACCCGCGCCCAGCAGATCGCGGCGCGGATCGTGGCCGCCCACGGCAACACCATCACAGTGGAGGACTTGCCCGCGCCCTTCGGGCGTGGCTGGCCAAGAGCGGGAGGGCTCAGTCAACCGGCACCAGCCACCGACAACACCCGTTGCCGGATCGACCGGGACCGGCAGCCACCACCCGGTGAGCCTGGACGTCGCGGGACCAGCCGAAAAAGACAGCCCCCCAAGCTGCTTGGCGCTGCATGACCCATTACGGGTCGACTCTTAACGCCACGTTGCTTAGCGGTCGGCGAGTTACCAGCCCCAGGTGTGGGGCGCTTATCGTGCGACTTCTTAACTGGCCGGCGTCACCCGCAGCATTCGGATCGTCCGGATGCCGTCTGTCTGCTGCGCGTACTTGTCGTAGCCGGGGTAAAGGTCGACGGCGAGCGCGAACAGCCGGTCTCGCTCGGCACCTTCAATTTCGCGCGCCACGAACTGCCCGCCGCGCGGTCCGATGTGCAACTCGCATTCTGGATGGGCGAGGAGGTTGTAGTACCAGCCAGGGTGCCGCGCGCCCCCGTAGTTCGACGCCGTCAGGATTACGTCGTCACCGTCGGTGAAATAGGTGAGGGGGGTCTCGCGCCGCTGGCCGCTGTGTGCACCAGTCGACGTCAAAACGACCACCGGGACCGCGCCGACCGCTAGCTGAGCTACATCAGGCGAAGCCGGATTTTTGAGTCAAGTTTGACGTAGCGGGTCGGGTTGTTGGTGTTAAGCGGCCAGTCCTGTTGTGCGGCCGAGGGTTTCGAGTGCATCGTTGTAGGCGCGGGACGCAGCGCGC
>DASPOT010000314.1:0-5928 GCA_035625875.1 Mycobacterium sp.
ATTCCAGCCCCGGAAATCCATTCCGACAGCCGACACCGCGACCTCGCTGCCGTACAGATCGTCGTAGACCTGTTGCCAGCGTTCGACAATTTCACCGTCCTGATCAGCGGTGCTGTGCTCCAAGGTGATATAGCCGACCAGGTGCGAGCCCGTGTCGCTGCGGTGCACGCCCACGGCGGCCTGAGCGACCTGCGGGCAACCCAGCAGGGTGTTTTCGATTTCGCCCAGTTCGATGCGCTGTCCGCGCAGTTTGATCTGGGTGTCGGCGCGGCCCAGATAGTCCAGCCTGCCCGCCGGGGTCCAGCGCACCAAATCCCCGGTGCGATACATGCGTGCCCCGGCGTCCCCGTAGGGGTTGGCCACGAACCGCTCCGCGGTCAACTCCACCCGGCCCACATAGCCGTGCGCCAACGCGGGCCCGCCCAGATACAGCTCGCCCACCACCCCGACCGTTGCAGGGTTCAGCCGCGCGTCGAGTACCAGCGCGCACACCCCCGGGATCGGGGCGCCGATATCCACCGGCTGTCCCGCCGACAGCGGCGCACACGTGACCCAGATAGTGGTCTCGGTCGGGCCGTAGGCGTTGAACATCCGCCGGCCCGGCGCCCAGGCGGTCGCCAATTCTGTCGGGCAGGCCTCCCCAATGGTGATCAGCGTGTCCAACCCGTCCAGACGGGTCCGGTCCAGCGTCGCCAGCACCGTCGGGGTCAACACCGCCGCGTTGACCTGCTGGCGCTGCAGCAACCTGGTCAACGACTCCCCGGCATACGCCTCCGGCGGCACCACCACCAACGTCGCCCTGGCCCCCACCGCCAACAACACCTCGCCGACCGACACATCAAAGGTCGGGGAGGCCACCATCAGCAGTCGCGCATCCGCGCCTAACCCGATCACCTCGCCCAGCGCCGCCGCCCCCAGCAGACCGGCGTGGCTGACCGCCACCCCCTTGGGGGTGCCGGTGGACCCCGACGTGAACAACACGTAGGCGGTGGTGTCCAACCCCAGCGGCGCCAGCCGGTCGGCGTCGGTAATCGGATCGGCGCACCGCCCGGACACATCCAGGCGGTCGATGCGCAGCACGGGGCGCGCCCCGGCCCCGGCCAAAGTATCGGCGCCACAGGTCATTACGCACATCGCGTCCACCGCGTCCAACACCGTGGCAATCCGCTCAACGGGATAGGCCGGGTCCAACGGCACATACACCCCGCCTGCCTTCATCAGAGCCCACCAGGCCACCACCAACTCCACGGACCGATCCATCGCCACACCCACCGCGCGCTCCGGACCCACCCCCGCCTCGATCAGCAACCGCGCCAACCGCGTCGACCACTGATCAAGCTCGCGATACGACAGTTCCCGCGCACCGTCGATGACCGCCGCCGCATCCGGGTCGGCGGCCACCGCGGAAGCCAACAACTGTGGCGCCACCCCCACGGGCGCGCCCACCCCAGCACCAGACCACCCCGACAGCACCAGATCACGCTCATCGCGATCCAGCAGCGACACCGCCCCCACCTTCACCGACGCATCCGCCACCACCGCCTCGATCACCCGGCCAAACCAGCGGACGAACCGCTCGATGGTGGACCGATCAAACAGATCCGTGGCATACGAGACGACTCCGACGGCCATCGGTGCGGCCGGGTCCACCGTGGGCACCTCGCTCAGCTGGAAATCCAGGTCGAATTTCGCGGTGCGGGTGGACACCGGAATCTCCTCGACGCTGACGCCGTCGAGCGCCACGTCTGAGCGCACGTTGTTCTGGAAAACCATGAGCACCTGGAACAGCGGATGATGCGCCGTGGAGC
This sequence comes from Mycobacterium sp., assembly GCA_035625875.1. GTDB lineage: Bacteria > Actinomycetota > Actinomycetes > Mycobacteriales > Mycobacteriaceae > Mycobacterium. Next base: position 1,809 of record DASPOT010000314.1, read on the forward strand.
GCACCGGGTTGAGCTGCTCGACCAGCCGCTCGAACGGCACATCCTGGTTACTGTAGGCATCCAGCGCCTTGTGACGCACCCGCTCAAGCACCTCACTGAACCGGTGCTGGGAGTTCACGGCCACCCGCAACACCCACGTGTTGACGAAGAAGCCGACCAGATCATCGAGCACCTCATCGCGCCGCCCGGCAATCGGTGCGCCCATCACTACGTCCTCGCACGTGCCGACCCGGTGCAACACCACCGCCATCACAGCGTGCAGCACCATCGACACGGTCGCGTTATGCGCGGCCGCCAGCGCCTTGACCCCCGACCACACCGGCGGGTCGAGGCGCATCTCCACCGCATCACCGCGGTAACTGGGCACCGGCGGGCGGGGTCGATCAAGGGGCAGCGACACCACCTCGGGCAACCCAGCCAGCTCATTACGCCAGTACCGCAACTGCCCAGCGATCAAGCTGTCGGGCTCAGAGTCCTGCCCCAGTAACTTGCGCTGCCACAATGTGTAGTCCACATATTGCACCGGCAACGGCGCCCACTGCGTGGGCCGGCCCTGCAGCCGCGCCCGATACGCCTGGCCCATATCCCGGACCATCGGAGCCATAGACCAGCCATCAAAAGCGATGTGGTGCAACACAATTCCCACCACATGCTGTTCGGGCCCGACCGAATAGACTTGTGCACGAATCGGGATGTCCGCCGACAAATCAAACCGATACCCTGCCAGCGCAGCTAACTCGCCGGCCACGTCCTGTTCCGGTAACGACACCACCGCTGGGCTACCGTGCAGCCACATCCCGGCCTGAGCCGGCAATACCTCTTGGCAGGGCACGCCGTCAATGTTGGGAAAACAGGTGCGCAACGATTCGTGGCGGGCGATGACATCGTCGAGGGCGGCGCCCAGTGCCTCAACATCCAGCGGCCCGCGGATCCTGAAAGCCATCGGCATGTTGTAGGTCGCTACCCCGTCCTCGAACTGATTGAGGAACCACAACCGGCTCTGGGCATACGACAGCGGAACCACCTCGGGCCGCTCACCAGCCACCAACGAAGCCAGCCGACCCGAATCACAGATGCGGGGCGCCAGCTGGGCAACTGTGGGCGCCTCGAACACGGCGCCCACCAAAAGGCCGGCATCCAAAGATTTGTTGACTGCGGCGATCACCCGCATCGCTAACAGTGAATCCCCACCCAGCTCGAAAAACGACTCATCCACTCCGACGCGCTCGAGCCCGAGCACCCGGGCGTAGATGCCAGCGAGGATCTCCTCAACTGGGCGGGCGGGGGCCCGGTAACGATCGGTGTCGCGGTAGTCCGGTGCCGGCAGGGCCCGCTTGTCGAGCTTGCCGTTGACCGTCAACGGCAGCTCCTGCACTACCACCACCGCGGCCGGCACCATGTACGCCGGCAGCCGCGCGGCCAGCGCGGTACGCAACCGGGCCGGGTCTGCTGTCCCGGTGACATAGCCCACTAGGCGCTTATCGCCGGGGCGGTCCTCGCGGGCGATCACCACCGCCTGATCCACCCCATCCAGCCCGTTCAGGGCCGCCCGCACTTCACCAAGCTCGATGCGATACCCGCGGATCTTGACCTGCTCATCAGCGCGCCCCAGATAGTGCAGCTGCCCATCCGGGCGCCAGCGCACCAGATCCCCGGTGCGATACATACGTTGTCCCGGCGCTCCCGCGCCGCCGAACGGGCAGGCCACAAACCGCGACGCGGTCAAAGCGGAGCGACGCCAATACCCATACCCCACCGTGGTACCGGATATATACAACTCACCAACCACACCGGCCGGCACCGGCCGCAACCACATATCAAGCACAAACAATGCCGCCCCCGGCAGCGGCGAGCCGATCGGCGGCGCTCCCGAACCCGTCATCAACGGCGCGCTATAGGTCACATCCACCGTGGCCTCTGTCGGGCCGTACTTATTGATCATCACCCGCCCGGGTGCCGCCCACCGGTCCACCAGGTCGGCTGGGCAGGCTTCACCGCCCACGAGTAAGGCCACCGACTCCAAACCCTCAGGCGACAAAGCTCCTGCAGCTGAAGGGGTCTGGCCTAAGACGTCGACTTGTTCAGATATCAGTAGGGCGTGAAGCTCGGTCGTCGAGTTTGTCATCGACTCGGGAACCACCACTAGCCGCCCACCGTGCAAGAGCGCACCCCAGATCTCCAAGACCGAGAAGTCGAACGACAAGGAAAACCACTGCGTCCACACGCCGGGGCGCCGCAGGTCGGCGTCTAGTGACTCTATGTACTGGATCACGTTGTGGTGGGTAATGGCCACCCCCTTGGGGACACCGGTAGTGCCGGAGGTGTAGATGATGTAGGCGATGTCATCAGGGGCTGGCGCCGGCAACGGTGTGCACGGATAAGCCTGAATCGCGGGGTCGTCGATGTCGATCACTGCCACGCCGTGCCCGTCTAGCCGCCCACGCAGCCCAACAGTGGCGATCGCGGCGATCGGTGCGGCGTCGGCGAGCATGAACTCCATCCGCGCCGCTGGCACCGCGGGGTCGATGGGCAGGTATGCCGCCCCGGTCTTGAGCACCGCCAGAATCGCCACGATCGCCTCGGCCGACCGGGACAGCAGCAGCGCCACACACTGCCCCGGGCCCACCCCGTGGCCGGCCAAAAGGTGCGCCAACCGGTTGGCCGCCTCATCCAGCTCGCGGTAGGTCCACGACTGCTCCCCGCAGTTCAGCGCCACCGCCTCCGGGGTGCGGGTCACCTGCTTGGCCCACGCCGCCGGGATCGACACCCCAGCCGTGGGGGGCTGGGTCAACACCGCCCGGTTACCGATCTCGTCCAGCCGGGCGAGCTCAGCCCCGTCGAGCAGCTCCACCGACGACAACCGCCGTGCCGGATCGGCGGCCATCGCCGCCAACACCCGCTGCAACCGCTGCGCTAAATCAGAGGCGTCAAAATCCATATACGGCTGGCCCGAGCCCACGGTGCTGAGAAAAAGCTGCCCATCGGCGTTGAAAAAGAACAACCCAACGTGGTTTACGCGACCGACAGTGGTGTATGACGCCGCTGCCGCAGCCTCCGCGAACGGCCGAATAGTTGTAGAAGGGAAGAAATTGACCCCCACCCTGCCAGCGGCCTGCCCTGGGTGACGCATGTAGGCTTTGCGTTCAAGAACACCCGCCCGAAACCTTTGATGCTGCAGCGCTTCTCGTATTCGCGTGTCAACATGCTCACAAAAATCGGCAACCACCCATCCCGGCGAAATCCGCAACACCAGCGGCACAACCCCGGTAACCATCCCGGGAAACGTCTTGGCCGCTAAACTTGTGCGTCTGCTGACCTGGAAGTCGAGGACCACCTCATGCGCGGCGTCAGCACACCATCCACGCACCAAGAGCGCGCAGGCAGCTGTGATCACCGAGTTCCGGCGCACGTTCAACAGTTCAGATAACTCTTGGATGCGGTCAAGAACCGCGGGGTCCAATTGAATCGGCACAGGAACCGAATGTGAATCACGGCTGCCCGCGGCCTTTGGCAACCGATAATTCGGCTCGTTTCCCGGTGGACGATTATTAGACCAATAGGCCTGATCTTCGAGATAATCGCTGGAGGATTCGTAAGCTAACTCCCAGGCAATCAAGTCCTGCAGCGACCCGAAAAAGGCAGGAGGTGTCGGCGCGCCGGAAACTAGCGCAGAGTAAATCTCCGCAATCCGATTGGCTAGGAGCACGGTACCACTTCCGTCGATCACTATGTGATGAATGCATGTGAAGAGGTGGAATTGATCCCGCCGCGTCTGAAATAAAGCAAATTTGAATAGCGGGCCATTGAATGACATCGGCGTTCGTTGAATCGATGATGCTAGCCGGTAAGCTTCCTGCACCGGATTTAGCGAAAAGGTGAGGTCATAGCAGGCAAGCTCGACGTCCGGGTAATCAATTACTTTCTGGAAGACCTGGCCATTCTCCTCAAAGAAAGCCGCCCTAGCCGGTTCGGCCTCACGAACCACTTGGCGGATCGCCCACTCAAGCAACTCGGGCTTTACCGTGCCCTCAATTACCACGAAGTAGCCCATCTGCCACTCCGTATCCGAGTCACCCGTTTGCTGCGCCAGCCATATGTCCAGCTGTCCCCGCGTCAGCGG
>DASPOT010000315.1:0-3922 GCA_035625875.1 Mycobacterium sp.
CCCCAGACCCGGGGCGATCCGATGTCGCCACTGCGGTGGACCACCGCCTCGACCCACAAGTTGGCGGATACGCTGACCGCGCAGGGACATCCGATGTCGGCGACTACCGTGCGCAAGGTGCTGACCGAGCAGCTGGGCTACAGCCTGCAGACCACGCCCGTCGCCGTCATGGCATCGCCTCGGCCCAGGCGATATGCCCCTCGAAGCCAAGAGTTCTGGCCATGTCGCGGTAGCGATCCCTGAACTGCGCATAACCCGCCGGGTCGCCGTGCGCCCGCGCCAGAAGAGCCCGCAGCCGCAACAGCCAGATGTCGCGTATCACCAGACCCTCATCGGTCGGCGCCGCCGCCAACCTTTCGATGGCGACCTCGGCTTCGGCCACGTCACTCTCGGCACCGCGGTCGAGCAGTGTCTGCACCAGAACACCCGTCGCCGGAACTCCCCACCCCAGCAGCTGTCCCTCGCGGACCAGATGGTCGACGGCGGCGCGCATGCGCGGGATGGCGCCATCGGGATCTCCACGCCGAGCCCTCTCACGCGCCAAGTAGATGTTGACCATCGGTAAATCGCACAGGTTGTGTCCCCGACGGACCATCGCTTCGCCGACTCCCGCGAGCAGCTCCTGTCCGCGGTCACGCTCCGCAGCCGTGTGGCGGTGTACCAGCGCAAACCCCAACGTCATCCGGGCGTAGGCCAACGCGACGTCATCACCGGAGCGTTCGGCGATCCGCAGGGCATCTTCGATCTCGCGCACCGCGGAATCGTCGGGCCTCAGCACGCCCAAGGTTATCCCCGACCAGTAGACGTAGCCGACAACCGTGGCGTAGGACAGGGGGTCGGCGCCGCTCGCCATGGCCAGGCCGTGCCGCAGGTCGTCGCGCCATCCAGCACGACCCAGGCAATACCGGGCCATAGCGCGCGTCGTGAAGGCGAGCGCTAACGGAGACCCGACAATGAAGTTGCCTTTCGAGGGATCACCGTCGGCCAGGTCGATAACCCTTTGTGACCACCGCAGCACGTCAGACCACTCACCAACTTGAATCTTGGCGTAGGCCAGCCCCAAGGACAGCCCTACCGTCAAGGTCGGGTCGCCGACCGCCTCGATGAGGGCCATGGCCTCAGAGGCCAGCTGCGACGCCTCGCGCACCCGGGCCTGATACGCGTGATTGATCACCAGCCCCGCCATGGCGATGGCCAGTGACGCCTTGTTCCCGGCGGCGGTGCACAACTGCCGCAATTCATCAAAGCGGTCCCCGGCAACGTTCAGATGGACTCGCCAGGCGGTCCCGCACAACATGGTGCGCGGGGCGATGCGCATGGCCGCTCGGCTGGGGTCATCGGCGGGTAGGGCGTCGGCGATCCTTGTGGCGCGCTCCCAACTTTGTCGCGCCGCGGCGATGTCGCGGTTGGTCGCCCACGTTGCAGCGCGCATGTGCCAGCCATAGGCGGCGTGCAGATCACCGGCGGCCTGCAGATGTTCGGCGATCAGCGCCGCGTTCTGCTCGGCCGATTGCGGCTCGCGGGCCTCGATCGCGGCGGCCAGCCGCCGGTGCATCTGGGCGCGATCGGATTTCAGTTGTGCTTCGTAGGCCACGGCGCGGATCAGCGGATGCCGAAACGCATACTCGGCACGCGGGGTGAACCGCACCTGGTCGATGAGCTCGGCGTGGATCAGCTCCTCGACGCAGGCATCGATTCCCAGGCTGGCCAGCAGATCGGCGCTGAAGCGAGACCCAATGACGGCCCCGGCGGCAAGCGTGTGTTTCGCTTTCGGGTCCAGCCGGTCGATGCGGGCGGCAATGGTGGCCTGCAGCGTGGGCGGCACCCCGACCTCAGCCACATCCGTCGAGCAGGCGTAGCTGCCGCGCTGTCCGACCAGCACGCCGCGGTCGGCGAGTTCACGGGTGATCTCCTCGGCGAAAAACGGGTTACCGGCCGCCCGCCCGGCGATGATCGCGCCGATCTCACCAACCGACGCATCGGGGCCCAACAGGTCAGCGACCAGCGCGGTGGTTTCGGAATCGCTCAGGGGTGCCAGGGCAATGCTCTGCGCACCGCCCACATGCGCCAGAGCCCCGTGGTATTCGGGGCGGTAGGTGATTAGCACCATCGAGTGAGTCTGCGGGATCACCGCCAGAAAGTCGGTGAGCATGGATTCGCTGACCGCATCGATCCAGTGCACATCCTCCACAACCAGGAGCGCCGGTTCGCTGCGCGTCAACGTGGCCGCGTTGATCAGCACGGTCAACCGCCGCCGCCGCGCGTCCGGGTCGATCTTGGGCAGCTGTACATCCGGATCGGCGATGCCCAGCAGGTCATCCAGCAGCAGCATGTCCTCGCGATCCGCGTCGGGAACTTGCGCCCGCACCCGTGCCCGCGCACTCTGATCATCCAGGCCGCTGACCTGCCCAACGGCGCGCAGCAGACGCGCCACCACCCGAAACGGCACCTCGGCGGCGTGCGATTCGCAGAAGGTGGAAAACACCTGCACACCAAGGCTTTTCGCACGGTGCGTGGCTTCACCGGCGAGTCGGGTCTTCCCGATGCCCGCCGGGCCGGTCACTGAAATCACAGACCCGCGTCCAGCAATCGACCGGTCCAGCATCGCCGCCAGGGTGGCCAACTCCCAGTCGCGGCCCACCAACGTTGACTCCGAGGGACCGGTCCGTTGGCGCTGCGCGATGATGCTCAGCAGCCGCCGCACCAGCACCGGGTTATCGGTGCCCTTGATGTGCACCATCTGCGGCTTCCCCAGCACGGCCGAGTTCTCGACGAGCCGCGCGGTGGATTCGCTGAGCATCACCGCGCCGGGCGGGGCGACGGACTCCATCCGCTGAGCCATTCCCACCTGCTCGCCGATCGCGGTGTAACCCAACGCAGCCGAACCGATCTCACCGGCAATGACCTGTCCGGAATTCAGGCCCACCCGCAGCTGTAGGGCGATGCCGTCGCGCGCTTCGACCTCCTGGGCCAGTTCCGTCGCCTCCGCCTGGATGCCCAACGCGGCCACGCAGGCCCGAAAAGCGTGATCCTCCAACGCCACCGGCGCGCCGAACACCGCCATGATGCCGTCACCGGTGAACTTGTCCACCGTGCCGCCGTAGCGCCGCACCACCACCGCCACCCGAGTGACCAGCTCGGTCATGATCTCGCGCAACCGCTCGGCCCCCACCGCCGCGGCGATGTCCATCGAATGCACCACGTCGGCGAACAGCACCGTCACCTGCTTGTACTCCGCCGGTTTCGTAATCGCGGCGACCGGTGCACCGCACACGTCACAGAATCTCGCGTCGTCCCTCGACACGACACCACATGCGCCGCAAGCCAATCTCGTTGCGGTCATGGCATCGCCTCGGCCCAGGCGATATGCCCCTCGAAACCCACCGTTCTGGCCATGTCGCGGTAGCCATCCCTGAACTGCGCGTAAGCCGCCGCGTCGCCGCGCGCCCGCGCCAGCAGAGCCCACAGCCGCAACAGCCAGACCTCGCGTATCACCAGACCCTCATCGGTCGGCGCCGCCGCCAACCGCTCGATCGCGGCCTCGGCTTCGACGACATCACTCTCGGCCCCGCGATCGAGCAGTGTCTGCACCAGAACACCCGTCGCGGGAATGCCCCACCCCAGCAGCCGTCCCTGGCCGACCAGATGGTCGACGGCGGCGCGCATGAGCTGGATGGCGCCATCGGGATCTCCACACCGAGCCCTCTCACGCGCCAAGTAGATATTGAGCATCGGCAAATCGCACAGGTTGTGTTCCCGACGGACCATCGCTTCGCCGACTCCCGCGAGCAGCTCCTGTCCGCGGTCACGCTCCGCAGCCGTGTGGCGGTGCACCAGCGCAAACCCCAACGTCATCCGGGCGTAGGCCAACGCGACGTCATCACCGGATCGTTCGGCGATCCGCAGGGCATTCTCGCTCTCG
>DASPOT010000316.1:0-9833 GCA_035625875.1 Mycobacterium sp.
CGACGACGCGGCGCATGGGTGGAGTGGCTGGGCATGCCGGCGTGTTCTCGACGGCGCGCGATGTCAGCATCTTTGCGCAGGCCTTGCTTGATCGGCTTGCGGGCCATCCGAGCAAGTTTCCGCTGAAGCAAGCGACTCTGGAGTTGATGACGACTCCTGAGCAGCCCGGACATACAGCTCAACAACTCGAAGCAGCTAACTATGCGGCCCGAGAAGCCGTCGCAAAGACACCAAATACAACAGATCCGCTGCTCGCTCCGAACTATCCGGCGATCAGGGGACAAAACCTGCGCGGCTTTGGCTGGGATATCGATACGGCCCTTTCCGCGCCGCGAGGCAAGATCTTTCCCATCGGTAGCTTTGGCCATACAGGCTTTACCGGAACCACGATTTGGATGGACCCAGGCTCAAATACCTACGTAGTTCTGCTCGCGAACTCAATCCATACACGAGGCAGTCCACCGATCTCGGATCTGCGAGGTGAAGTGGCTACGGCGACTGCCCAGGCCCTGCGTCTTTACGAAGCCACTAACCCGACCCGGCCGAGCACATAAAGATTGGAACCGACCGAGTAGTTACTGCCCGCGGGCTGCTCGCTGCGCGGCGGCAAGGTATGCGCGGGTTCAGTGCGCTCGAGCGCTTTGACCGGACCGTTCGAAGTAATCCAGGCCGTACTTGAGATTCTTGATGCCCGCTTCGAACATCCGAAGCGTTTTCCCAGCGATCCGTGAGGGGAGCGGCTCGGGGAAAAGTTTGCGAGCCCTTGGGCCCGGAGCGGCAGTGGAGGCCCTGGCCTTGCGGTGCACCCGCAGGCGTTCGGTCAGGCTATCGCACTGGCGCGACGCCGCGGCACGATCATGTTCATCGGTCTGCCACCGGGCGACTTCCCCGCTGACCTTCGACATCGTGCTCAAGGGCCTGACCATCCGGGGCTCGATCGTCGGAACGCGCCAAGAGTTGGCCGAAGCGCTGGACTTCTACGCCCGCGGATTGGTCAAGCCGACAGTGACCAGCGCCCGCCTCGACGACATCAACGACGTGTTGGACCGGATGGAACGCGGCCAGATCGACGGTCGCATCGTCATCGACTACCGAAACCGCCAGGCGGCAGGATGGGACCAAAGGCAGGCCAGCTGAGGACCAAAGGCCCCTAACGGCGCGGCGAAAATGTCGATAACGTCAAGCATCGGCGCGGCAAAAAATGTCGATAACGTCAATTAATGGCGCCGGCAAAAACGTCGATAACTTCAAACCCGGGGCGCACCAATTCCTAGTTCCGCCGAGCCGACACACAAGGAGGAGGAAGTCCATGTTCATGGAGGCACGGCCAGAGATGTTGGCGGCAGCAGCCGACAACTTAGGCGGTATTCTTTCCGGGATGGCTGCCCAGAATGCGGGGGCGGCGGGCCCGACGATCGGGGTGTGTCCGCCGGCCCTCGACGAAGTATCAGCGCTGACAGCGGCGCAGTTCTGCGCGCAAGGCGCCAGGTACCAGGCGGTCAGTGCCCAGGCCGCGGAGATGCACGAACGGTTCGTGAGCACCCTCGGGACCAGTGCTTGCTCCTATGCGGCCACCGAGGTCGCCAACGCGGCCGCGGCCGGCTGAAGCAGGTGTGTAGCAATGGATTTCGCGGCATTTCCGCCGGAGTTCAACTCCGGGCGCATGTATGCTGGTCCCGGCGCGGGGTCGTTGCTGGCCGCCGCGGCGGCCTGGGACGGGCTGGCCGCCGACCTGCACGCCACGGCGGCGGACTGGGGGTCGGTGACCTCCGGGCTAACCAGCGGGCCGTGGCTGGGTCCGTCGTCGGCGTCGATGGCGGCCGCGGCCGCGGCCCAGGTGGCGTGGCTGAGCACCACCGCCACCGAGGCTGAGCAGACCGGCGCCCAGGCCAAGGCCGCGGCGGCCGCGTATGCGGCCGCGTATGCGGCGACGGTGCACCCGGCGCTGATCGCGGCCAACCGCGCCCAGCTGGCAATGCTGATCGCGACGAACTTCTTCGGGATCAACACCCCGGCGATCGCGGCCACCGAGGCCCACTACGCCGAAATGTGGGCCCAGGACGCCTCCGCTATGTACACCTACGCCGCCGCCTCGCAGGCCGCCACCTCGCAGGTGACACCGACGACTCCGGCGCCGCCGAGCACCAACCCGGGCGGGGTCGCCGGGCAGGGCGTCGCGGTCGCCCAAGCGGCCGGCACCCCGGCCGGACACGCGCAGACGATCGCGCAGACCAGCCACCTGATGTCCGCGTTGCCCCAGGCGCTCCAAACACTCGCATCGCCCTCAGCGTCCGCAGACCCAGCGATCACACCACTTCAACTTCCTGCACTTCCTGCAGGTTTTGGTGACTCCGCGACGTTGCTGGGCGCCACCGACTTTCCGGGCATCTTGGGCAGCATTTGGGGAACTGCCGGTGCCAGCTGGGGTATAGCCCCCGCGGAGGCGGCTTACTCAGCGGCTCAGGCGGCTCCCGCCGCCGCGGCGGCGGCTCCCGCCGCCGCCGCCGTGTCGGGGGCGGCGGGTGAGGCAGGTCTCGGGGCAGGTCTCGTATCGTCGTCGCAGCCGCTGGACGGGGCGGCGGTGTCGGCGGGTGTCGGCCGGGCGGCCTCGCTCGGTGCCATGTCGGTGCCGCAGAGTTGGGCAACGGCGGCCCCGGCGATACGCCTTGCCGCCGCGGAGGTGCCGATCGCCTCCGCCGTCGCGGCGGGCGGCCCGGGCGGCCTATTCGGCGGGATGCCCCTGTTCGGCGGGGCGCCGCTGATGACTATGTCCGGGCAGGGCATGGCTGATTCTCGAAACCGCCGGGAGCGTGTCGAGGCGCTTACTCGTAAACGCCTAAAGCCACCACCGCAGAGGTCGCCGGGCGCCCCCGTCACCGGAAGCGTTGCCGAGGTGCGCGAAGTCGCCACACTGCTGCGCGAACTCGCCACACTGCACGACTCAGGAATTCTGACCGACGAGGAATTAAACGAACAGAAACGACGCCTTCTCGGCAACTAAACATCACATTGCGATCTGGATAAGGAGGCACTGAAATGCCTACGCGTTTCATGACTGACCCGCATCAGATGCGGGCGATGGCGGGCCGTTTCGATGTGCACGCCCAAACGGTGGAGGACGAGGCCCGCAGAATGTGGGCGTCCTCGCAAAACATCGCCGGTGCCGGCTGGAGCGGCACCGCGCAGATGACCTCCTACGACACCATGGGTCAGATGAATCAGGCGTTTCGCAACATCGTGAACATGCTGCACGGGGTGCGCGACGGGCTGATCCGCGACGCCAACAACTACGAGGCACAAGAGCAGGCCTCGCAGCAGATCCTGAGTAGCTAGCCGAGTACGCTTTCTTCACGATAGGAGAACACCGACAATGACCATTAACTACCAGTTCGGCGACGTGGACGCGCACGGCGCCCTCATTCGCGCCCAGGCCGCCTCGCTGGAAGCCGAGCATCAGGCCATCATTCGTGATGTGCTTGCCGCCGGGGACTTTTGGGGTGGCGCCGGGTCGACGTCCTGCCAGCAGTTCATCACCGAGTTGGGCCGCAACTTCCAGGTGATCTACGAGCAGGCCAACGCACACGGCTCCAAGGTGCAAACCGCCGGCAGTAACATGGCCAGCACCGACAGCGCGGTCGGCGCCAGCTGGGCCTAACCTACACCGGCCGGGAGAACCCTGACACGGTGCTCCACCACTGCCAGCACACCAAGAACCTCATGGTGTCCTGCTCCGATGAAGCACTGGGATTCTCCTGATGCTTGCACGGGTGCTGATCACCGCTGACGCTGCTGGAGCAGCTGCAGCAACGCCATGGTCCTGTGACGTTTCATCAGTCGGGCGGCTGTTGCGACGGGTCGTCACCGATGTGCTACCCGGACGGGGGCTTCCTCGTCGGCGACCGCGATGTGCTGCTCGGTGTGCTCGACGTCGGCGCCCACGGGGTGCCGGTGTGGATTTCTGGGCCGCAGTTTCAAGCGTGGAAGCACACCCAGCTGGTCATCGATGTGGTGCCGGGCCGCGGCGGCGGGTTCAGCCTGGAAGCACCCGAAGGTGTTCGGTTTGACCTCGCCGATGCGTGCCCGTACTCGCGGGGTACCCCGCGAGTACGGGCACGCTAGCGGCCTGCATCAGAAACGAGATGTATAACTGTAGGCCTTGCGAATAGCGCACATGGCAGGCTACCAGCCGCGGCGCCGTTGGCGTCGCTGTCGGTGATGTCGATGAGCGCCCAGGAATACCAGCCGGCAGCCAAGGTCGGCCCTCAAAGGCTGGACTCGCGAGGACACAACCCTGGCCGACACGTTCAGGATCCAGGATCGGGTGTTGATCGCACGGGCTTTGGCCGCGAGTTCGTCAAGATTGGGCAGCCGGGCGTTGCATCCGCCGCGACACCCAAGGCACCTTCCGCACACATCGCCCACACCCTGATGGACAAGTTCGCCGGAGATGCCCTGATGGCGGTGTTCGTGGCACCGGTGTCGCTAGGGATCGGGGTCGGGGGGCGGCCGCTGCTGGCCTCCGGCGGCCGCAACGGGACTGTACGCATATGGGACCTGCACGGCGGTGACGCGGTCGGGAAGCCGCTGATCGGACACATCGAGCGCAGCGGACTAACCCAGGCGCCACCTGATGCGGCATTGACCGATAGCGGCAGAAGTTGGGGAGAAAGCTTCTCGTCGATGCCCACAAGGCGAGCCCTTTCGTGTTGTGCGACAAGCCAACTCAACGATGCGAACGTTTCGGACGCCGGCATGCCGGCCTAAATAGGGAGTTCGTCGTCATCATGCTCAACTACGGTCCGCAACCAGACATGCTGGGATCGTTAACCGCCGCTCAGCGGTCGATATGGGCTGCCCAACAACTCCGGCCCGAAGTCCCTTACAACTTTGCCGCTTTTCTCGCGATCGATCACGATGTCGACGCCGAGAGGCTCATGGTTGCGTGCGAAGCGGCGGCAACGCGGTTCGGCACACCATGCGCGCGGCTATCCCTCGCCGACGGCGAACCGGTCTTCATAGTCGACCGCTCCCTTCCGCAGACCCTACGCTGTATCGATCTGCGCGCCGAGTGTGACCCGGTGGCCGCTGCTCGCAGCTGGATGAACAACGACTACCGCCAACCAATTGATCTGGTCCGTGACCGACTCACCGACTTCGCGCTGCTGCGGATCACCGACAATCTGTCGTACTTCTACGTGCGTACGCACCACGTTCTTCTCGACGGGTATGGCGCCAACAATTTCATCCGGCACGTCGCGGCCGTCTACTCGGGGTCAGTGCCCGACACCGGCGAAATCGACTTCTCCGAGTTTGCCCTGCTCCGTGACGCGGATCAGAAGTATCAGCAGTCTTCGCGCAGTCATGCCGATGCCGAGTACTGGAAGACCGTCGTGCGCGGACCTCTGGACGTCACCGACCTGGGAGGGGCGCGGAGGTCGGTGGCACCACGCCACCCGCTGGTGCGCGAGCTGGTGTGCACGCATCGACTGTCGGAGAACCGGCATGACCGGTTCGATGTCGCAAGGGTTGTCGCGGCAATGGCGGTGTTCATCGCGAAAACAACAGGACGCCAGAACGTCTCGTTGTCGCTGCCGGTTTCGGCGCGCACGACTGCGGCGCTGAAAAGATGTGCGGGCATGGTGTCGAACGTGGTGCCGCTGCTCATCTGCGTCGATGACGGCGACACCATTGGTGCACTGACCGATCGGGTCGCCAAGGCCGTGGTCGGTGCGCTGCGGCATCAACAGTTCCGGCGGTGGCCGGACCTCATTGCCGGTGCAACCCGTGTCGACATGAACGTCGAGTTTGGCCCGGTGATCAACGTACTCGACTTCGCCGCCCCGCTTCGTTTCGGGTCTTCGGAAACGACGTACAACGTGTTGAGCATCTTCCCCATACAAGACATTGCAGTCAACATCTATCCGCGGCTGGGTGACGGCACGCCGCGAATTCAGTTCACGTGGAATCCGGACCGCTACACCGCCGACGACATCGCCAGGCACATAACCCGTCTGGAATTGCTCTTTGACCGCCTTTTGGTGGCGGATGCGTCGGTGGTGGTGGGGGAGGTGTCGTTGCTGGATCGCGGTGAGCGTGATCTGGTGCTGTCGGGGTGGTCTGGTGCTGGCGTGGAAGTGCCGGTGGGGGTGGCGCCGCAGTTGTTGGCTGCGGCGGTGGCGGCCGACCCGGAGGCGGTGGCGGTGGTCGACGGCGCGCGGGAGGTCTCGTATCGCGAGCTTGATGAGTGGTCGACGGGGTTGGCGCGGGTGTTGATCGAGGCGGGGGTGGGTCCGGAGCATGCGGTTGGCGTGGCGATGGATCGGTGTGTGGAGTTGGTGGTGGCGTGGTGGGGGGTGGTCAAGGCCGGCGCGGTGTATGTGCCGGTGGATCGGGCCCATCCGGTCGAGCGGATCGCCACGGTGTTGGACGCGGTGGGCGCGGTGTGTGTGTTGACCTGTGGCGCCGACACCGTGGCCGGGGCCGGGGCGCGCCCGGTGATACGTGTCGATGGTTTGGACGTGTCCGGGCGGTGCGCGGATCCGATCACCGACGCTGAGCGGCTGGCGCCGCTGGGGGTGGACACCACCGCCTATGTGATCTTCACCTCGGGGTCCACCGGTGCCCCGAAGGGGGTGGCGGTCAGCCACGCCGGTCTGCTGGGGGCGGCCGCGGCGCAACGCCGGATGTTCGGGTTGGGCGCGGATGCGCGGGTGTTAATGGTGGCCTCGCCGACCTTTGATGCGTCGGTCTTCGAGTTGTTGTTGGCGGTGGGGTCGGGGGCGGCGGTGGTGGTGGCGCCGCCGCAGGTGTATGCCGGGGAGGCGTTGACCGCGTTGCTGCAGGTCCAGCGGGTCAGCGCGGCATTGTTGACCCCGACGGTGCTGTCGTCGCTGGATCGGGCCCGGCTGGACGGGGTGGACACGCTGATCACCGGCGGGGAGGCCTGCCCGGGGGAGTTGGTGGCCGCCTGGGCGCCGGGTCGGCGGATGTTCAACGCCTACGGCCCCACCGAAACCACCATCTGGGCCACCGGTGCACAACTGTCGGCCACGCAGCCGGTTAGCATCGGCGTCCCGATCCCGGGGGTGTGCGCGCTGGTGCTCGACGCGCGGCTGAACCCAGCCCCGATCGGGGTGGTGGGCGAGCTGTATGTGGGCGGGCCCGCGCTGGCGCGCGGCTATGTGGGCCGGGTGGAGTTGACCGCGGAACGGTTCGTGGCCAACCCCTACGGGGGCGCCGGGGCGCGCATGTACCGCACCGGTGACCTGGTGCGCTGGACCCCCACCGGCACCCTGGACTATCTGGGCCGCGCCGACGCCCAGATCAAACTGCGCGGACAGCGCATCGAACTGGGCGAAATCGAAAACACCCTGCTGGCCTGCCCGCAGGTCACCCGGGCCGCCGCCACCGTGCACCACAGCACCACCGGCGCCCAGCTGATCGCCTACATCACCCTCGAGCACACCACCAGCGCCGACCACGACGCCGAAATCGTCGAACAGTGGCAACACCTGTACGACGAGCTGTACGGCGCTGAGGTCGCGGTGTCGGGGTTCGGCATGGATTTTCGGGGCTGGAACAGCAGCTACACCGATGAGCCGATTCCGCTCGAGGAGATGGTGGAGTGGCGTTCGGCCACCGTGGATCGGATCATGGCCCTGCAGCCGCGGCTAGTGTTGGAGATCGGCGCGGGCTCGGGGCTGGTGTTATCCGAGATCGCCCCGCACTGTGAAGACTATGTCGGCACCGACGTGTCGGCGGTGGTTATCGACAACCTGGCCCGCTCGCTGGAGCGGTTGCAGATCGGGTGGCGTGATCGGGTCCAGCTACTGACCCAGCCCGCCCACGTCACCGAGGCACTGCCGCGCGGCTACTTCGACACCATCATTCTCAACTCGGTCATCCAATACTTCCCCAACGCGGGATATCTGGCCGAGGTCATCGACAACGCGATGGATCTGCTGGCCCCCGGCGGGGCACTGTTCATCGGCGACGTCCGCAACCACAGCCTGCAGGGCGCGTTCCAAACCGCGGTCGCGCTCGCCCGCACCAGCACCACCGACACCGCCGAGATCCGCCAGCGAGTCCACCGCGCCATGCTGGGGGAACCCGAATTGCTGCTGGCCCCAGAGTTTTTCACCACCTGGGCCGCCGACCATCCGTCGGTGGCCGGACTCGACATCCAAGTCAAACGCGGATTGGCCGACAACGAACTCAACCGGTACCGCTACGACGTCACCATCCACAAAACCCCGACACCGGTACGCTCACTGGCCACCGCCCCCACCTGGGCGTGGACCCAATGCGCAGGCCTGCGCGGGCTGCACACCCGGTTGATATCCCAACGTCTCACCACCGTCCGCGTCACCGAGATCCCCCGGGCCGGACTGCTCACCGACGTCCACATCGAACACGCCCTCGCCGCCGGGCAACCCCTAGCCGACGCGCTCGCCCAAGCCACCGCCGCCGCGACCCCCGACACCGCCACCCCCGAACAACTGCACCGCCTCGGCGAAACCACCGGATACCACGTCGCCGTCACCTGGGGCGCCCAACCGGGCACCCTCGATGCCGTCTTCCTCACCCCCACCGACCCCCACCGCCAGCACACCCCACCGCTGACCGACCTCTACCTGCCTCCCACCGGGGCCCACCAACGCAGCACCCACGCCAATGACCCCCACACCAACACCAAGATCAGCGCGGTGCGGCAGCGGTTGAGCGCGTGGTTGCCCGATTACATGGTGCCGGCGCAGATTGTGGTGCTCGACGAGTTCCCGTTGACCTCCTCGGGCAAGATCGACCGTAAGGCGCTGCCGGCGCCGGTGTTTGCCGCCACACCCTTCCGGGCGCCGCAGACCCAGACCGAAAAAATCGTTGCCGGGGTGTTCGCCGAGGTGTTGGGCCTGGACCGGGTCGGGCTCGATGACGATTTCTTCGCCCTGGGTGGGGATTCATTGATCGCCACTCGGGTGAGCGCGCGGCTGCAGTTGGCGTTGGGCAGGGAAGTGCCGGTGCGGTATCTGTTTGACGCGTCCACCGTCGGGGATCTCGCGGAGTATCTGCACCGGCATCGTGGCGGCCCTGCCCGCCCGCCGCTGCGGGTGATGCCGCGCCCGGAGCGGGTTCCGTTGTCGTATGCCCAGCAGCGGTTGTGGTTCCTCAACCAGTTCGAGGGCGGGGTTGCGACCTACAACATGCCGACCGCTTTTCGGACCAGCGGGGAGCTGGATGTCGAGGCGCTGGGCACGGCCCTCGATGATGTCCTGGCCCGCCACGAATCGCTGCGCACCATATTTCCCGACATCGACGGTGTGCCGTTCCAGGAGGTGTTGCCGGCCCGGGCGGGAATGTGGCGGCGCGGGGGCGCGGCGGTGGTGTCGTTGCCGGAGCAGGATGTGGCCGGCGAGTTGGTGGCGCTGGCGGGGTATCGGTTTGATTTGTCGGCGGAGATCCCGATTCGTGCGCAGATCTATTCGGTGGGGCCCGAGCAGTATGTGGTGGGGATTGTGCTGCACCACATCGCTTTTGATGGGTGGTCACCGGCTCCGATGGTCGGTGATGTGGGCGAGGCGTATCGGGCGCGGCGGCAGGGCCGGGCTCCGCAGTGGGCGCCGTTGGCGGTGCAGTATGTGGATTACACGTTGTGGCAACAGGAGTGGTTGGGGGCGGAGTCTGATCCGGACAGTGTGATCGCCGCGCAGCTGGGGTTTTGGCAGGAGGCGCTGGCCGGGATGCCCGAGCGTTTGCGGCTGCCCACCGATCGGCCCTATCCGCTGGTTGCGGATCAGCGCGGCGCCTGGGTGGCGGTGGCGTGGCCGGCGGGGCTGCAG
>DASPOT010000317.1:0-32008 GCA_035625875.1 Mycobacterium sp.
CGGTAGGCCCCCTCGGCAGCAACCGGCTCCGCCCCGCGCCCGGTTTTCCTGGACACCATTGATCGCCGCCGTTCTGGCAGCGGCAGCGCTGGTGGTGGCCGTAATCGCTCTCATACGGCCAACCCCGGCAGCTATACCCGCGTCGGCGCCCATCACCACGACACCGGCGCCGGCACAGCCCCAAGACACCACCACGGCTGACCGGGCTCTATGCACAGCAATCGCGCCACTGATGACTGAGATCAATCGCATCTGGAATACCTACTTAGGGCTGGGAGACGCAGGTACGCCGGCGCGCGATAGCACTCTCCCGAAATTCATCAGTGACATGCAGGGTTGGATCGGACGAGTGCAGCCGATCCTCGATCAGCATCCGGATGCGCGCCCGTTTTTTCGCCGTTCGCTGCAGCGGTTCATAGACGACCGAAACTTGCTGGTCTCAGATCTTAAACCCGGCCCGCTGCCGCCCGAGGCGTATGCGATGTGGTCGGACAGCGTGAGCGCGTATAGCGGCCCATTGCACATCTGCGACCAGCTTGGCGTGAAATGGTAGCGACGGGCGCGCCGGCGAGCATGCCTCACCGGCAGTTTTCGATAGCGATTGTGGGGGGCACTGTGGCCTCTCACGGATCCCGTGAATTTTCAGAGGTCAGCAGAACTGGGGCGCACAGCAAACCCGCTGCGCTGTGGAAAAAAATCCGCCATCCCCGGTGTGTCGTCCTCGGCGTGTCATCGGCCGAGCGCCACGTCGAGGGCTTCCACCGCGGCGCGCGCCGTGTCGTCCGACGTGTGTCCACGCCGATGCGGCAGAAGGTCAAGAGCCCGGCTTCAGCAAGCTCAATTTCGGTGACCTACGCCCTTACTGCGGCGATCCCCTACATCTTTTCGATCAGACCACCGGCGCCGCCGGCACCACCGAAGGATCCGCCATGGCGCCGGCGCCGGACAGGGTTCCCTTGCCGACGCGCTCGGCGATGTGGGCCAGTTCCTTCTCGGTCGTTGCGGCCTTAGGGCGAGCCCTTGGCGTACCCCGAGCCGTCGGACCCGCTGTAACGCCGGCCGCCCGACGTCAACTGCATGCCTGGGTGGTACACCGTCGACCCCTCCGGATACGGCCCGTATACGCCGCTGTGGGTCACGTTCTGCGCGGCCAAGTCTGTCCCTGCCCACGCGCGCGCTGGATCCACCGGACCCACGTTGCTCGACCACCACTGGTCGAACTGGTCGCTCGAGCTGCCTGGCGACGGCGGCTGCGTCGTGTCGACCCCGAGGTAGTGACGACGACCTGTCCTTGCCGTGCCCTCGGGCGATAGCCACATGGCGTCGGTGGCGGCCGATGGGGTGACCCCTAGGTGGCTGGTGTCGAACGGACGGTTTCATGCGCCAAAGCGAAAGACCTGGGAGCGCCGCTCGGTGCCGTTCCCGGCCGAACTCGCCAACGAGCTGGCCGCCCATGATGGTGGGCAAGACCCGTGACGCCCTGGTGTTCACCGACATGCGCGGCGGCGTGCTGCGCAACTCCAACTGGCGCGCGCGGGTGTTCGAGCCCGCCGTCACCCGCTGCCAGGCGGCCGACGACACGTTCCCGGCCATCACTCCGCACGACCTACGGCATACCGCGGCCAGCCTGGCCGTGTCCGCCGGCGCGAATGTCAAAGCGGTGCAGCGGATGCTCGGGCACGCGAAAGCGTCCATGACGCTTGATGTTTACGCCGACCTCTTCGACGAGGACCTCGACGGCGTGGCCGACCGTTTGGACGCGGCGATCAAGTCTGCTGCGTACCCGTCACGTACCGGCGGCTCCGGCGACCGCCCGCCAGTTAACTCGTAACTGGACCTTTACCTGGTCGTTCGCTGGTGGAGCTAAGGGGATTCGAACCCCTGACCTACTCGATGCGAACGAGTCGCGCTACCGACTGCGCCATAGCCCCTGGTCGCTAGCAGGCTACCAGCCGCCGGGCCGACACCGAATGTGACCGCTGCCGACCAGCACCCGCCGAGCGGGAGCCAGTACCTGCCAAGCTACTGACCAACGGCTCGCGGTAGCTCGTAGTCCCGGGCAAACGGCGCATAGTCGAGGTGCTCGAAGATCGGGTCTTCGTCGTCGATTTCCAGGACCACCGCACCCGGGCGCCGCAGCCGCGACGGAACCACGTCCAGGTCGCTGTCGTGGGTGTTTTCCACGCCAAGCTGCGAACGCGCCAACCGCTGCATCCGGCGGCGGCGCAGCCGCTCCTCGATCCGGGTCTGCCGGCGTAGATACGCCAAGTAGAGCACCATCAGACCGGCGACGCTACCGCACACCCACCACGCAGTCGGCGCCACTGTGAACGCCGTCGCAGCCGAGGCCGCCAACATCAGTGCCATCGTTATCAAGACGCGCTTGCGGAACGCGTATTTGCGGGCGCTCACCGCAGCGGCAGTCTTCCAGTCGTACCGGCGGCGCCGCGAGACCGCAGGCGTGACCGTCGTCGGCGGTTCCTCCCCGGCCTCCAAACCCGACGTGTCCTCGATGTATTCGTATTGGTCGGCTTCTTCGCCGAAATCTTGGCCGGCAACGCCGGGCTTGCGCTCCGCATCGCCGACGTCGCCGTGCTCGGTCTCGAATTCCGGTGCGACGTCGTCGAATCCGGTTTCGTCCGGCTCGCGACCGACGCCCTGAGCCTCGTCCTCGATGCCCTCCTCATCGCCCGGCTCGGCGTGGTCATCAACCTGGTCATCGGCGAGGGAGCGCGCGGGATCCGCCACCTCCGCGCTGTCACCTACCGGAAGCGCACCGGAATCTTCGTCGACGACATCGACGTCCAGATAGTCGGGCTCGGCGTTATCGACAGGCGCGGCTTTCATGATCCCCGACTGGGCCCGCCGCGGTTCGTCGTCATCATCGAGGTCTTTGTCAAGATCGGCGTATTCGTCTTCTTCCGGCTGCCAGTCAGGGTCGCTGCGATGCCCGGCCGCAGGTCCGTTGCGCCTGAGTAGCCGGGCACCGGCGGCGCTGTTGAGCACGCGGGTCGCCAGTGCCACATCGCTGGTGCGCCGCACCGCTTCGCGCTTGCTGGTCAACATCGGAACCAGCACGAACAGCCAGAGCACCACCAGCGATATCCACAGCAACGATTGCGGGATGCTTGGCATGGTGACCTGCTCCTTTCCGCGCCAGGCTTGGTTTGATCGCCTTTCTCGAGCCGCTGCACGGGCTGCATCGTCGCCATACGGGTCGGTGGCCAGCGCCGCGGTCAAAGCGCGCCAATGACAATTACACACCTGTAATTTGCCATTGGCAAGCACCAACGGTCACATATGTCACGCTATTAACGTTTTTGCTTTGGGGGCGGGTCTTGAGCGACGTGTGGGCCGACTGTGGGGTGGGCCCTCCGGCGGGCTCGATCCAATCGCCCGCCTCCTCCCCGGGACGCTGCGCGTCCCGCATCGTCGGCGGGCTACGGCCAGCTGGCGTGCCCGCTGCGAACGAGAGTCGACGCCACCGACCCGTACACCTCCTCAACCGTGAGGCCCAACAGCAGGTGGTCGCGCCAGGCTCCGTCAACCTGGAGGTAGCGGCGCAATAGACCCTCTTCGCGGAATCCGACCTTTGCCAGTACGGCTCTGCTGGCCGCATTGTCCGGACGCACGGTGGCCTCCACCCGGTGGAGCATGACCGGCCCGAAGCAATGGTCGAGGCCTAGCGCCAATGCTCCGGTGGCCACCCCGCCACCGGTGGCCGCGCTGGACACCCAATAGCCGATCCATGCCGACCGCAACGCGCCGTGAGTGACGTTGCCGATTGTCAACTGACCGCAGAACGCCCCGTCCAGCTCGATCGCGTATGGCAACATGCGACCTTTGCGGGCTTCGGAGCGCAGACTCGAGCACACCGCCGGCCACGACGAAACCGTGTGGCGGATAGTCCAATCGCCCTCGGTGCTGGGCTCCCAAGGCTCCAGATGGGCGCGGTCGGCCAATCGGATTCGGCTCCACTGCGCGCCATCGCGCATCCGCACCGGCCGCAACCGGATCACGCCCGCGGGCACGCGCAGCGGCCCCACGACCATCGGCCAACCGGGATGACGGGAGCTAAAGCGCCAGCGATTCACGAGAGTGCGCCGTCGAATCGCTCAGCCGCGCTGAGCCAAGAACGCGACGTCAACGATCTCCCCGGTGCGAATCTGCTCAGCGTCGCTGGGAACCACCACCAGACAGTTTGCTTCGGCGAGCGTCGCCAGCAGGTGCGACGACGCGCCCGGCGCTCCGCCCAGAGCCTGCACCAGGTATTCACCGGTGTCTTGATCACGCATCAGCTGACCACGAAGGTAACCCTTGCGCCCGGCCATTGAGGTGATCGGCGATAGCGTGCGGGCCTGCACGATTCGGCGCATCGGCTGCCGCTTACCAAGCGCCAACCGGATCAGCGGACGGACCATCACCTCGAAGACCACCAGCGCGCTGACCGGATTGGCCGGCAGCAGAAACGTCGGGACAGCCTCGGGTCCCAGCTGCCCGAAGCCCTGCACAGATCCGGGATGCATCGCGACGCGGGTGACCTCCATCTCCCCGAGCTCCGATAGCACCGAGCGCACGGCCTCGGCCGCCGCGCCACCGACCGCGCCGGCGATCACCACGACCTCAGCGCGATTGAGCTGACCCTCGACGACATCGCGCAGTTCCTGGGGGTCATTGCTGACGATGCCGATGCGGTTCACCTCCGCGCCGGCATCCCGGCCGGCTGCCGCCAAGGCGTAGGAGTTGATGTCGTACACCTGCCCGTTGCCTGGCGTGCGGGAGATGTCGACCAGCTCGCCACCCACCGCCATCACCGACAGCCGCGGACGCGGGTGCACCAGCACCCGTTCGCGACCCACCGCGGCCAACAGCCCTACCTGGGCGGCGCCGATGGTCGTCCCGGCGCGCACGGCGACATCACCGGTCTGCACGTCGTCACCGGTGCGCCGCACGTAGGCGCCCGACCGCACGCCGCGCAGGACCCGCACCTGCGACTGCCCGCCGTCGGTCCAGCGCAACGGCAGCACCGCATCGGCCAAAGTCGGCAGCGGAGCTCCGGTGCATACCCGGACAGCCTGGCGGGGCTGCAGTCTGCTGGGTGCGCGCGAACCGGCTTCGATGGTTGCCAGCACCGGCAAGACCACGTCAGCACGCCCGTCGTCGTCTTGATCACCGGTGGGCTCGCCGACACCGAGCACGTCAACACTGCGTACCGCATAGCCATCGATCGCGGCCTGATCGAAACCCGGCAGCGGGCGTTCGGTCACCACTTCTTCGGCGCACATCAGTCCCTGCGCCTCGGCGATGGCGACACGCACCGGCCTCGGGGCCACCGCGGCCGCCATCACCCGGGCCTGCTGCTCCTCCACCGAACGCACAGTGCGCCTTTCTGCCGTCCTGGCGTGTCGTCGAACCGGGCCGTCCCCCGCAAGCGGGGAACCCCCAGCTCGGCCCGCAGGGTCGCTACTGCTCGGTCAGGCCCAATCGCGCCACCAACCATCGCCGCAAATCCGGGCCATAGTCATCACGGTCCAATGCAAAGTCAACCGCAGCCTTGAGGTAGCCGCCGGGATTTCCCAGGTCGTGTCGGGACCCACGATGCACCACGACATGGACGGGGTGGCCTTCTTTTATCAGCAAGGCGATCGCGTCGGTGAGTTGCACTTCGCCGCCGGCGCCCCGGTCTATGCGGCGCAGGGCGTCGAAGATGGCACGGTCGAGCACGTAGCGGCCGGCCGCCGCGTACATCGACGGAGCGTCCTCGGCTTTCGGTTTCTCGACCATGCCGTGGACCTTCAGCACATCCGGATACCCGGCGTCGAGAACCAGCTCTACATCGAAGACCCCGTAGGAGCTGATCTCCTCGGGTGTGACCTCGATAGCACACAATACGGTGCCGCCCATCCGGGCACGCACCTTCGACATCATCACCAGCACACCGGTCGGCAGCACCAGGTCGTCGGGGAGCAGCACCGCCAGCGCGTCCTCGTCGGGTGACAGCGTCGGCTCCACGCAGCCGATGGCGTGCCCCAACCCGAGCGGCTCGGCCTGCACGACCGACTCGACCTTGATCAGCCGCGGCGCCCGGCGCACCTTGTCCAGCATGGCTTTCTTGCCACGCGCCTCGAGCGTGCCTTCCAGCACCAGGTCCTCGACGAAATGCGCGACGACGCCGTCCTTGCCCTCAGAGGTGACAATCACCAGGCGTTCGGCACCCGCCTCAGCCGCCTCGGCGGCGACCAGCTCGATGCCCGGGGTGTCGACGACGGGCAGCAGCTCCTTGGGCACCGTTTTGGTCGCGGGCAGGAAACGGGTGCCCAACCCCGCCGCGGGCACGATCGCGGTGCGCGGAATCGGGACATGTGTGCATGACATCGTTCACACCATAGCTGCAGGAGGTTACGGCGGTGCGGAAGCGGGGCCTGTCATCGTTAACGGTATGGCGACGGCCGGCAAGGCCGCATTTCGGGAACGGCTGCTGGCAGCCCGGCGTTCGGTTGCCGACGACGTTCGGGCTGACGAGGCCCGTGCGCTCGGCGAGCACCTCGGGGCGGTGGTGATCAGGGGTAGCACTATCTGCGCCTATGTGCCGGTCGGCGCCGAACCGGGGTCGATCGAGATGCTGGATGTGTTGCTGCGCCGGGCGGGACGGGTGCTACTGCCGGTCGCGCGCACGACCGGCGATGACACCCCGCTGGCGCTGCGGTGGGGCGAGTACCAGCCCGGACGACTTGTCGCCGCGCGGTTCGGGCTGCTCGAACCACCGGAACCCTGGCTGCCGGCGTCGGCCCTGGCCGAGGCCAGTTTGGTGCTCGTTCCCGCGCTGGCGGTGGACCACCGCGGGGTGCGGCTGGGCCGCGGCAGCGGCTTCTACGATCGCTCGCTGGTGTGCCGGGATCCGCAGGCGCGTCTAATCGCCGTGGTGCGCGACGAGGAACTGGTCGACGAGCTGCCGTCCGAGCCGCACGACGTGCCGATGACACATGCACTCACGCCGCGACGGGGGGTGATCGCCCTGGGCGTGGCGGAGCGGCGCTAGCAGTCCCGCAGCACGCGACGCATCGCGTCCTTCTCCCTGGCCGACACCCACAGCTGGTAGTCCGTCTTGACCTCGATCTGACGGGCGACAAACTCGCACCGAAATGCGGAGTTCGGGGGCACCCATGCGGCGGCGTCCCGGAAAGCCTTGTCGAAGTTGGCCTGCGCGCCGACGGCCAACAGATTGCGCGGGTCGTTGGCGAAGTCGCGGCGGCGTTGGTCGTCCCAGCTGCGTGCGCCCTTGTACCAGGCGTCGGACAGCGACACCACATGGTCGATCTGCACGGCGCTGGAGCTGTCGGGACCGCGAACGAAGGCGATGGTCTGTCCGGTGTAGGGGTCGTGCAGGATGCCGCGCTGCGCGAAGCAGGTCCCGGACCGCACCTGCACGTCGACCAGGTCCCGGCGCAGAATGTCGTCGCGGGTGTTGCAGCCGTTGTGACCGAACTCGACGTTGACGTCGTCACTCCAAGGCTCGCCGAATCGGACGCGACTGAAGTCCTGCACGCGGTCCCAGCTCTTGATGGGCAGGTCCTCGAGCTGCCGACGGGCCGCGTCGTAGGCCGGGTTCCCGGGTGCGACGGACCCGGCCGGCGGTGCCGCGGCGGGTTGCCTGCTCCGGACGTCGCGGACGTACAGCCAACCGACGCCGGCGGCGACCACCAGGATGATCAGCAGGGCCAGCGCGCCCCTCCAGCGGCTACGCCGGGCGGGAATGACACGCGCCACATAGCGGTTCTAGCACTTGAGACAGTAGAGTGCTAACTGTTTAGACCATCACGGAGGTTTTTGTGCCGACCTACAGCTACGCGTGCACCGAGTGCGGCAACCGCTTCGACGTGGTGCAGGCCTTCACCGACAACCCGCTGACCACCTGCCAGCAGTGCTCCGGTCGGCTGCGCAAGCTGTTCAATTCCGTCGGCGTGGTGTTCAAGGGCAGCGGTTTCTATCGCACCGATAGCCGCGAATCGGCCAAGAGCTCGACCAACGGCTCCGCCAAGAACGGCTCGTCGTCGAGTGAAACATCTGGGTCAGGCGAGAAGTCAACTGCATCACCGGCGTCCAGCTCAACAGCGTCTGCGGCTGCCGCCGCCAGCTAGCAAGTTATCCACAACCGGATTCCCGGCAGCCACTGCCGGCGTTTTGCTGCGCCTACGGTTTGCGGCATGGGGGAATCGCTGAATCCGACGCTGGTCAACCGGATATCGACCGCGTTGCGCCCGGACTGGACCCGGACCGTGCGGGCCCGGCGAGCCGTCGCCGGTGGGCTCGTCGTGCTGGCCGCCGTGGCGGCGTTGCGGTCCAATCCGGACGGCGATCGTACGGAGGTAGTGGTCGCCGCGCGCGACCTCAGCCCCGGCGCCGCGTTGACTGCCGACGATGTCCGGCTCGAAAAGCGGTTGGTCACAACGGTTCCCGACGGGTCACAGGCTGACCTCGGCATGGTGGTCGGATCGACACTGGCCGGCCCGGCGCGGCGTGGGGAGGTGCTCACCGATGTCCGCCTGCTCTCGACCCGGCTGGCCGAATCCACGGCCGGGCCTGACGCCCGTATTGTGCCGTTGCATCTGGCGGACAGCGCGCTGATCGACCTGGTTCGTCCCGGCGACGTCGTCGACGTCCTGGCCGCCTCGGGTACCGACTCCCAGGCGGCTCCGCGGGTGGTGGCCACCAACGCCGTCGTGGTCCTGGTCTCGGCGAAGCAAAAGATCCAGGCCGCTGACAACGACCGGCTGGTGCTGGTGGCACTGCCGGCGGGCGTGGCGAACACGGTGGCCGGCGCGACGCTGGCTCAGACGGTAACCCTCACCCTGCACTGAGTGCCCGGCGCTGGCTGATCTGCAGCAAACTCGGACTGCGTCAGGAGGACAACGGCTGCAGGCTCCCGCAGTACTTGCACTTGTGCGCGGCCTCGGGAATGTCGGACAAGCACTCCGGGCATGCCTTGGTCGTCGGCTCTTCGCCGAACACGGCGACCCCACGGCGGGCCTGGATGTGCTTGTAGGGGACCACGATCATGAAGTACACGACCGCCATGAAGACGATGAAGTAGATGATCGCTGAGATGAACGATCCGATGTCGAGGAAGGTCGCCTTATTGCCTGCCTCGCCGAGCTGCCAGCCCAACCCGAACTTGTGACCGGGCTGCGCAGCCGCGACGAGCGGATTGATCACACTGTCGGTGAAGGCCTTGACCAGGTTCGAGAAGGCGAGGGCCACAACGAGGCCGACGGCCACCGTGATCACGTCACCGCGCATCAGAAAATCTCTGAACCCCTTGAACACGCGAGCCACCTCCCGTTAGCACGAGTTACCAGGGCAACGCGAAGCCGCCCGGAAGAACGGTATGCCCATATGCGCACAATTGCGCGCTTTCCGGGCAATTAGCCATCGAGGGTTGCCTGTGCCGTGACATTGGCGACCAGAATTCGCCTACGAACCCTCAGGCGAGTCCCTGCTCAACTGTGGTGTGGGGGCACGTTCTCCCGCCGCCCCGTCCGCTCGTCGGAGCCTAAATTTCCAAACTCGACAATTGACCGATTATCTGAGCGGCCAGCGGATTGAGCGTGGCCGTGCCGTCGCGCACCGCATACCGCGAACCGGCAAGGTTGACCACCAACGTGCTGCCGGAGATACCCGCCAAGCCGCGCGACAACGCGGCGTCGACAATGCCAGCGGACCGTGCCGAGGCACGGATGGCTTCGGCAATACCGAGGATTTCGCGATCGAGAATGTGAAGGGTGGCTTCCGGGGTGACATCGCGCGGCGTCACTCCGGTGCCGCCGACCGACACCACCAGGTCCACCCCGCCGATCACCGCGGTGTTCAGGGCGTTGCGGATCTCAACCTCGTCGGCAGCGACGGCCACCACACCATCGACAACGAACCCCGCCTCGGTGAGCAGCTCGGTGACCAGCGGCCCGCTGTGGTCCTCGTCTCCGTGGGCGGTGCGGTCATCGACGACGACGACGAGTGCCCGGCCGACCAACTCCGCACGCTGTTCCATGCTTGCAACCGTATATCTGGGATCCGACCGCGGCGCGCCCACTCCCATCACTGCTGTGCCTTGCCGAGTGTGACCTGCGCCGTCTTGCTGGCGCCCGAGGGATCCAGATAGGTCAGTCTCACCTTGTCGCCGGGCGCCCTGGATCGCACCGCCGCGACCAGCGCGTCGGCGCTGTTGATCGGGCGGTCGTCAACCTTGGTGACAGTGACCCCTTTGGGCACCCCGGCGCTGGCCGCCGCGCCATCCGGTACCACGTCGACCACCTTGGCGCCGGGGGTGTCCTTGTCGTTCGTCACCTGTACGCCCAGCGAGGCATGCGTCGCTGTGCCCGTGCTGATCAGCTCGTCGGCGATGCGCTTGGCTTGGTCAACCGGAATCGCAAAGCCGAGCCCGATGGAACCGCTTTGCACATCGACGGAATCGGCGCCCAGCGTGGCGATAGCCGAGTTGACGCCGATCAATTGGCCGTTCATGTTGACCAGCGCACCGCCGGAGTTACCCGGGTTGATCGACGCGTCGGTCTGAATGGCGTCGAGCACGGTGTTCTGGTTGCCCGATTCGCCGGTGGTCGACACCGGCCGGTTGAGCGAGCTGACGATGCCCGTGGTCACCGTTCCCTCCAGACCAAGCGGTGACCCCACCGCCACCACTGGCTGGCCGACGCGCAGGTTCGCCGAGGAACCCAGCGTTATCGGGGTGAGCCCGGAAACACCCTGCACACGGACCACCGCGATATCACTGGTGGGATCGGTCCCGACGACCGTGAACGGTGCGGTGCGGCCGTCGGAAAAGGTCACCGTTGTTTTCGGTGCGCCGCCATGCGCCGCGGCGGCAGCGGCGATGACGTGGTTGTTGGTCAGGATCAGCCCGTCGGACGACAAGATGATGCCGGAGCCTTCCTCGGACTGCCGGCCCAGGTCGGTCTCCAGCATGACGACACTGGGCACCACCTTGGCGGCGACCTGTTCGACGGAGCCCGCCGGCGCGTTGGCCGCGGGCACGCTGGGGGCGGCGCCGGTCGCCGTCGTACCGGCGCCTGCCGACTGGCTACCCTGCTCGACCAGCGACGCCACCCCGCCACCGATACCGGCCGAGACCACCGCTATTGCCAGCGCGCTGACAGCCAATACGCCTGCGCGAGAACGTCTTTGGCGCACAGCGGCTGGAGGAGAAGGCAGTATTGGAGGCCTGCCGACCGGTGGGCCCGGCTGCGCACCGCCGAATGGGTCGAATGGCGGGCGGTACAGGGGCTGCTGCGGATAACGCCAGTCATACTGCTGGGCGAATGTTTGCTGCTGGCCCTGACCGGGATAGCCGGGGGGCACAGGCTGACTGGGCGCAGGGCGGTATCCCGGCTGCTGCGGCGGTGGCGAATACGGCGGGTGATTCGTCATGTCGCTCGGTTGCTCTTCCTCTGTGGTGGGCTCGGATTCCACACTAACTGCAGGACTACCTTGCCTGCGTGGACTGAGAATCCACTGAGATAACGTTCGCCGCATCCAGAGAGTTCTCTCGTTCCGCGGCGGTAACGTCGACGGGAGCTTCCGCCGCGGGCGCCGGGTACGGCGCAACCGGCATCGGCCGACCAGGAAGCAGCACGTAAATCGACGTTCCCGGGGGGTGGCCCCCGGGAACCGTGTCTTCGACGCGCAGCGCCCCTCCGTGTGTGAGCACCACCTGTTTGACGATCGCCAGCCCCAGGCCAGAACCGGGCAGTGCCCGCGCCGACTCTGAACGGTAGAACCGTTCGAATACCAAACGGCGCTCCTGGGGTGGAATACCCGGGCCAAGGTCAGAAACCACCAGCTCGGCATGCGACGGGTCGAGCTGTCGCATGCGGACGCCGACACGCCCGCCCGACGGACTCCACTTGGCCGCGTTGTCCATCAGGTTCAGGACGGCACGCGCGAGCCCCCCTCCATCGCCGTAGACCTGCCAGGGGATCACCTGGACGTCGAAATCGATGTCGTTGCGGCGCCGCCTGACCCGCTCCAGGCTGCGATCGACGACCTCGGACATATCTACTAGCTCGTGCACTGCCTCGCCGGCGTCGACTCGACTGAGATCTACCAAATCGCCCACCAGCGTGGACAATTCCTCGATCTGCGCGAGCACATCGGCGCGCAGATCGATCATCTCTTGCTCCGGTAACCGCGGCGCTCCAGGTTCCATCGACGCGATCAGCAGTTCGACGTTGGTGCGCAGTGACGTCAGCGGCGTGCGCAATTCATGACCGGCGTCGGTCACCAGCCGTGCCTGCCGTTCCCGAGATTCGGCCAATGCTCGCAGCATCAAGTTGAATGATTCGGTGAGCCTTGCCAATTCGTCACTGCCGAATACCGGGATGGGCCGCAGATCATCGGTGCGCGCCACCCGCTCGGCCGCTTCGGTGAGACGGGCCACGGGACGCAACCCGGTGCGGGTGACCATCCCCCCGGCCACCGCAGCGACCACGACACCGATCCCGCCCACGATCAGCAGCACCCACCGCAGTTTTGTCATGACCGCATCGGTCGGGGCCAGACTCTTGGAGATCAGCAGCGAACTGCCGTTCGGCAGGTGGATGGCCAGTACCCGCTGATTGGCCGCCGTGCGCTGCGACAACAACAACTCGCCGCGGATGACCGCCTTCTCAGGCGCTCCGACCGGCAGGGTTTGACCCGCCTGGTTGGCGGTGTAGATCGATCGGCCGGGGTTCACCAGCATCGCGTTGACATCCGAATACGCACTGCCCTCAATGGCTTTCGCGGGATCGGCGGCCAGCGAACCACTCGCGATCAGCAGCTGCGCCCTGCTCTGCAGTTGGTTGTCGATGTCGGTATACAGCGCCGCCGAGATCACCGCGTAGACAGCGACCGCCATCAGGACGACCACCATCGCCACCATGGACATCGCCAGCAGCATTACCCGCCACCGCAGAGACAACGAGGTGGTGGCTCGCAGCGGAGCGCGTCGTCGTCGGCGGAACAAGGACATCAGGGAGGCGTTTCGCGTAGCACGTAACCCACTCCGCGAACGGTGTGGATCAGCCGCGGCTCTCCACCGGCTTCGGTCTTGCGGCGAAGATACCCGATGTAAACCTCCAGCGCGTTGCCCGAGGTGGGAAAGTCGAATCCCCATACTTCCTCGAGAATGCGGCTGCGGGTAAGCACCCGTCGCGGATTGGCGATCAGCATTTCCAGCAGCGCGAATTCGGTACGGGTCAGGCTGATCTGGCGTTGGCCGCGAGTGACTTCGCGGGTTACCGGGTCCAGGGTGAGGTCGGAAAACGCCGTGGCGACCGACTCGGCAGACTCGTCAGGCTTGGTGCGGCGCAGCAGAGCCCGCATGCGCGCCAGTAGCTCTTCGAGGGCGAACGGCTTGGGTAGATAGTCGTCGGCGCCGGCATCCAGGCCGGCGACCCGCTCGGAGACCGAGTCGCGGGCGGTCAGCACCAGAATCGGCAGGTCATCACCGCTGCTGCGGAGCTGACGGCACACTTCCAGACCGTCCAGACGCGGCATCATGACATCGAGGACGAGCGCGTCGGGCCGGTCGTGGGCGATCAGGTCGAGGGCCTGGACACCGTCTTGCGCCAGCGCGACCGAGTAGCCGTTGAACGAAAGCGACCTGCGCAGCGACTCGCGCACCGCGCGATCGTCGTCAACGACAAGTATTCGCACGGCCACCAGTGTCATCCAATCGCCTGAGAGCGACCTGAGAGACGCGCCGCCGTGGTAGCGAACTCCGTCTAGCGTCGGTCAAGGTCGATAAGCCCGAGGCGAGCCGCCTTGAGCAGCCTGCGCGGGACTTTGTGTCGCTGACCCGCCACCGTCACACCCACGAGTTCGGGGCTTTTCGCCTTCCATTGCGCGCGCCGGCTCCGGGTGTTCGCGCGCGACATCCTGCGCTTGGGTGCCGCCATAGTCGGGCCTTACTCCTACGTTCGGGTTTTGTAGTCGCGGGGTGTCGAACAAACGGCGATTCGGCGCGACGATTGCCATTAACAATAGTCGGTGACCTGGTGGCCACCCAAATCGACCATGGAGGCGGACCCACGGGCCGACCGCGCCGCACGTGCAGGAGGCATCCTTGACGTGACACCAGCGGTACCCGCTAACCTACCGGTTGGTTGGTGCACTGCCTGGCGGTAGCCCTGAAGGGAGGACACAGCGCGGTGTCTGCGGTCCGCATCGGGAACTGCTCGGGGTTTTATGGCGACCGGCTCTCGGCGATGCGCGAGATGCTCACCGGCGGCGACCTGGACTACCTCACCGGGGACTATCTGGCCGAGCTGACCATGTTGATCCTCGGCCGTGACCGGGCCAAGCACCCCGACCGCGGCTACGCCAAGACGTTTTTAGCCCAGCTCGAGGAGTGTTTGGGACTGGCCCGTGACGGTGGGGTGCGCATCGTCGCCAACGCCGGCGGCCTGAACCCTGCCGGCCTGGCTGACGCCGTGCGGGCCTTGGCCGAGCGTCTGGGTGTCCCGGTACGGGTCGCTCACGTCGAAGGCGACGACTTGGCGCCGCGCGCCCAGGAACTCGGCCTCGGCACGCCGCTGACCGCGAACGCCTACCTGGGCGCCTGGGGCATCGTCGACTGCCTCAACCACGGCGCCGACATCGTGGTCACCGGCCGGGTTACCGACGCCTCGGTGGTCGTCGGGCCGGCGGCCGCGCACTTCGGTTGGGCCCGCGCCGACTACAACCAGCTCGCCGGTGCCGTGGTCGCGGGCCACGTCATCGAATGCGGTGTCCAGGCCACCGGTGGCAACTACGCGTTCTTCACCGAGATCCCCGACCTGACCTACGCCGGCTTTCCGTTGGCCGAGATCCACGCTGACGGCTCATCGGTGATCACCAAACACCCCGGCACGGGTGGTCTGGTCAGCGTCGATACCGTCACCGCGCAACTGCTCTACGAGATCACCGGCGCCCGTTACGCCAACCCGGACGTCACCGCCCGGATGGACAGCATCGAGCTGTCCGACGACGGACCCGACCGGGTGCGGATCAGCGGCGTGGTCGGCGAACCGCCGCCATCGATGCTGAAGGTGTCGCTGAACAGCATCGGCGGATTCCGCAACGCCATGACATTCGTTCTCACAGGCCTGGACATCGACGCCAAGGCTGAGTTAGTGCGACGGCAGCTGGAGACGGCACTCACCGTCAAGCCAGCGGAGCTGGAGTGGACCCTGGCCCGCACCGACCACCCCGACGCCGACACCGAAGAAACCGCCAGCGCATTGCTGCGCTGCGTTGTCCGCGACCCTGATCCCGCGAATGTCGGCCGCCAATTCTCCTCGGCAGCAGTGGAATTGGCACTCGCAAGTTATCCGGGGTTCACCGTCACCGCACCGCCGGGCGAAGGCCAGGTCTACGGCGTCTATACCCCCGGATACGTCGATGCCGCCAAGGTGCCGCATATCGCCGTGCACGCCGACGGCACCCGCACCGACATCGCGCCCGCCACCGAGACCCGTCAACTGGCGCCCGCCGATCCGCCGCCGCTGCCGGAACCGCTGCCGGCGGGCCCGACTCGGCGGGTGCCGCTGGGCCGTATCGCCGGCGCCCGCAGCGGCGATAAGGGCGGCTCGGCCAACGTCGGGGTGTGGGTGCGTATCGATGAGCAGTGGCGCTGGCTGGCCAACACGCTGACCGTCGAGCTGCTCAAAGATCTGCTTCCCGAAACAGCCGAGCTGGAGGTCACCCGCCATCTGCTGCCCAACCTGCGCGCGGTGAACTTCGTCATCGACGGCATCCTCGGCCAGGGCGTTGCCTATCAGGCGCGGTTCGATCCCCAGGCCAAAGGGCTGGGCGAATGGCTGCGCAGCCGCTGGCTGGATGTTCCGGAGAGGTTGCTATGAGCATCTGGACCACACCGGAACGCGACCAGCTGCGCAAGACGGTGCGCGCCTTCGCCGAACGGGAGATCCTGCCCCACGTCGACGAATGGGAGCGCATCGGCGAGTTGCCGCGCGAGCTGCACCGGCGCGCGGGTGAGGCCGGGCTGCTGGGCGCGGGCTTCCCGGAAGCGGTCGGCGGGGGCGGCGGCGACGGCGCCGACTCCGTGATCAGCTGCGAGGAGCTGCACGAAGCCGGCACGCCCGGCGGCGTTTACGCGTCGCTGTTCACCTGCGGGATCGCGGTGCCACACATGGTCGCCGCGAGGGACGCCCGACTCATCGACACCTTTGTCCGGCCGACGTTGGCCGGTGAGAAGATCGGCGCGCTGGCCATCACCGAGCCCGGCGGCGGCTCCGACGTCGGGCACCTGCGGACCACGGCCGTCCGCGATGGCAACCACTACATCGTCAACGGCGCCAAGACCTACATCACCTCCGGGGTGCGGGCCGACTACGTCGTCACCGCGGTGCGCACCGGTGGTCCCGGCGCCGCGGGGGTGTCGCTGCTGGTGGTCGAGAAGGGCACGCCCGGTTTCGAGGTGACCCGCAAACTGGACAAGATGGGCTGGCGGTCCTCCGACACCGCCGAGCTGTCCTACACCGACGTGCGGGTGCCGGCGGCCAACCTGGTTGGCGCCGAGAACAGCGGCTTCGCCCAGATCGCGCAAGCATTCGTCGCGGAACGGATCGGCCTTGCCGCCCAAGCGTATTCGAGCGCCCAGCGGTGCCTGGACATCACCGTGGATTGGTCCCGTAGCCGGGAGACGTTCGGGCGCCCGCTGATATCCCGACAGGCCGTGCAAAACACACTCGCCGAGATGGCCCGTCGAACCGACGTCGCCCGGGTCTACGCCCGCAACGTGGTGGAGCGTCAGCTCGCCGGTGAAACCAACCTGATGGCGCAAGTATGTTTCGCCAAGAACACCGCTGTCGAAGCCGGAGAGTGGGTGGCAAACCAGGCTGTTCAGCTGTTTGGCGGCATGGGCTATATGGCCGGATCCGAAGTCGAGCGCCAGTACCGGGACATGCGAATTCTGGGCATCGGCGGCGGCACCACCGAAATCCTCACCGCGCTGGCCGCCAAGACCCTGGGGTTTCAGCGATGACAGCGTCAGAGCTGGCAACCCCAGAACTGACACAGGGATTCCAGCGATGACAGCGTCAGAGCCGGCAATCCCAGAACTAGCACAGAGGTACCATTCGTGACCGTGCTGCAGTCCACGCTCGACCCCGCCTCCCCCGCTTACACAGAGGCGGCGTCGACCCTGACCGCCAAGCTCGCCGAGATCGAGGGTGAACTGGCGAAGGCGCTCGCCGGCGGCGGTCCGAAGTACGTCGAGCGTCATCACGCGCGCGGCAAGCTCACCGCCCGCGAACGCATCGAGCTGCTTGTCGACCCGGACTCGCCGTTTTTGGAACTGTGCCCGCTGGCGGCCTGGGGCAGCGAGTTTCAGGTGGGCGCCAGCGTGGTCATGGGCATTGGCGCGGTGTCGGGCGTGGAATGCGTGATCGTCGCCAACGACCCCACCGTCAAGGGCGGCACCAGCAATCCATGGACACTCCGAAAGATCTTGCGGGCCAACCAGATCGCCTTCCAGAACCGGTTGCCGGTGATCTCGCTGGTGGAGTCCGGCGGGGCGGATCTGCCCACCCAGAAGGAAGTATTCATCCCCGGCGGGCAGATGTTTCGCGACCTGACCCGGCTGTCGGCAGCCGGGATCCCCACCATTGCACTGGTATTCGGTAACTCCACCGCGGGCGGCGCCTACGTGCCCGGGATGTCCGACCACGTTGTGATGATCAAAGAACGCTCGAAGGTGTTCCTGGCCGGCCCGCCGCTGGTGAAGATGGCCATCGGCGAAGAGTCCGACGACGAATCTCTGGGCGGCGCCGAAATGCACGCCCGCATCTCGGGTTTGGCCGACTACTTCGCCGTCGACGAGCTCGATGCGCTGCGGATCGGACGCCGGATCGTGGCGCGGTTGAACTGGACAAAGCTGGGGCCCAAACCGGGAGCGGTCGTCGAGCCGCTGTTCGATCAGGAGGAGCTGATCGGTATCGTGCCGCCCGATCTGCGTATTCCGTTCGACCCGCGGGAGGTGATCGCCCGGATCGTCGACGGCTCGGAATTCGACGAGTTCAAACCGATGTACGGCTCGTCGCTGGTCACCGGCTGGGCCCAGTTGCACGGCTACCCGCTGGGCATCCTGGCCAATGCCCGCGGCATCCTGTTCAGCGAAGAGTCGCAGAAGGCAACCCAGTTCATCCAGCTGGCCAACCGATCCAACACGCCGCTGTTGTTCTTGCACAACACAACCGGCTACATGGTCGGTAAGGCCTACGAAGAGCGCGGGATGATCAAGCACGGGTCGATGATGATCAACGCCGTGTCGAACTCGACCGTGCCGCACATCTCGCTGCTGATCGGCGCGTCCTACGGCGCCGGCCACTACGGCATGTGCGGGCGGGCGTACGACCCGCGGTTTTTATTCGCCTGGCCGTCCGCCAAGGCCGCCGTGATGGGCGGCACCCAGTTGGCCGGCGTGATCTCCATCGTCAGCCGCGCCGCCGCCGCGGCCCGCGGCCAAGCGTTCGACGAGGACGGCGATGCTTCAATGCGGGCCGCTATCGAAGCGCAGATCGAAGCCGAGTCGCTGCCCATGTTCCTGTCCGGGCGGCTCTACGACGACGGGGTGATCGACCCGCGCGATACCCGCACCGTGCTGGGAATGTGCTTGTCCGCCATCGCCAATGGCCCGATCGAGGGAACATCGAACTTCGGCGTCTTCCGGATGTGATGCCCATGCCTATCACCCGAGTGCTGGTGGCCAACCGCGGCGAGATCGCCCGACGGGTGTTCGCCACCTGCCAGCGGCTCGGTTTGGGCACCGTCGCCGTCTACACCGGCCCCGACGCCAGCGCGCCGCATGTCGCCGAGGCCGACACGAAGGTGCTGCTGCCCGCCACCAACAGCTATCTGTCGGCCGGCGACATTATCGCCGCGGCCCGCGCCTCCGGCGCCGACGCCATCCATCCGGGTTATGGATTCCTTGCTGAGAACGGCGATTTCGCGGCTGCCGTGCAGGAAGCCGGCCTGACGTGGATCGGGCCGCCGGTGGCCGCGGTACAGGCGATGGGTTCGAAGATCGAGGCCAAGAAGATGATGGCCGCCGCCGGAGTGCCGGTGCTCGACGAACTCGACCCGGACACCGTCGCTCAAGCGCAGCTGCCAGTGCTGGTGAAGGCGTCCGCCGGTGGCGGTGGCCGCGGTATGCGGATAGTACACGACTTAACCGCTCTCGCAGCCGAAGTCGCGGCCGCCCGCCGCGAAGCGCAGTCCGCGTTCGGCGACCCGACCGTGTTCTGCGAGCGTTATCTGCCCACCGGCCACCACGTCGAGGTCCAGGTCCTCGCCGACACCCACGGCACCGTTTGGGCGGTCGGGGAACGGGAATGCTCGATTCAGCGCCGCCACCAGAAGATCATCGAAGAGGCGCCGTCACCGCTGGTAGAGCGCACACCAGGGATGCGCGCCAAGCTGTTCGACGCGGCCCGGCTGGCCGTCAGCGCGATTGGCTACACCGGTGCCGGGACAGTGGAGTTCCTCGCCGACGACGATGGCGAGTTCTACTTCTTGGAGATGAACACCCGGCTGCAGGTCGAGCACCCAGTCACCGAGGAGACGACCGGGCTGGATCTCGTCGAACTGCAGCTCGCGGTCGCCGACGGCACCCGACTCGACACCGAACCGCCTGCCGCCCAGGGGTATTCCATCGAAGCCCGGCTTTACGCGGAGGATCCGGCACGGGGCTGGCAGCCGCAAGCTGGCCTGGTGCATATCGTCGACGTGCCCGGGGTGCGGGCGCAGTTCGAGATCCTGGGCCAGCGCACCGGGATCCGGCTGGACTCCGGCATTGTTGACGGGTCAGTGGTGTCGATCCACTACGACCCGATGCTGGCCAAGGTCATCTCGTATGCCCCGACGCGCCGGCAGGCGGCGATGGTGCTCGCCGACGCCCTGACCCGTGCCCGCTTGCACGGCGTGCGTACCAACCGCGACCTGCTAGTCAACGTGCTGCGACATCCCGCGTTTCTCGACGGTGCCACCGACACCGCGTTTTTCGACACCCACGGCGTGCTTTCGGCGCCGCTGGCCGACACTACGGCGGTCTGGCTGTCCGCGATCGCGGCCGCGCTCGCCGATGCCGCCCACAACCGCTCGACGGCCACAGTCTTCGGCTCGATTCCCAGCGGCTGGCGCAACTTGGCGTCGGGCTATCAGATCAAGACCTACCGCGACGACGCCGGCCATCAGCATCGCATCGAATATCGTTTCGCTAGAAAAGGTTTGGTGCTTTCCAGTGACGAGTCGATACGTCTGGTCTCATCCTCCCCGCAGGAGGTGGTGCTGGCCGATGGCAACGGCGTGGCGCGCAGCTTCGCGGTTGCGCGACACGGTGAGGACGTCTACGTCGACTCGCCCCATGGCTCGGTCCATTTGGTCGCGCTGCCACGCTTCCCAGAGCCGGGTTCGGCCATCGAGCAGGGGTCGCTGCTGGCGCCGATGCCCGGCAGCGTCATCCGGGTCGGCGCCAAACTCGGTGACACCGTCACCGCCGGCCAACCGCTGGTCTGGCTGGAGGCGATGAAAATGGAACACACCATCAGCGCACCGACCAATGGCGTGCTGGCGCAACTCAACGTCACACCCGGCGAGCAGGTCGAGGTCGGCGCCGTTTTGGCCCGCGTGGAAACATCCGAGAATTCAGAAGGAGACCCAGGATCGTGACCGAGACCAGTTTCATCGAAAACGACGAACGCCAGGCATTGCGTCAGTCAGTGGCCGCGCTGGTGGCCGACTACGGCCCGGACTACTACTTAGAGAAGGCGCGCGCACACCACCACACCGACGAATTGTGGAATGAGGCAGGCAAACTCGGCTTCCTCGGGGTGAACCTGCCTGAGGAGTACGGGGGCGGCGGCGCCGGAATGTACGAGCTGTCGCTGGTGATGGAGGAAATGTCCGCGGCGGGCTGTGGACTGTTGATGATGGTGGTGTCACCGGCGATCAACGGCACGATCATCAGTAAGTTCGGTACCGAGGAACAAAAGAAGCGCTGGATACCAGGTATCGCCGACGGCACGCTCACTATGGCGTTCGCCATCACCGAGCCGGACGCGGGATCCAACTCGCACCGGATCACCACCACGGCCCGTCGCGACGGCAGCGACTGGATCCTCTCCGGCCAGAAGGTTTTCATCTCGGGTGTCGACCAGGCCCACGCCGTGCTGGTGGTGGGCCGCACCGAGGAGACCAAGACCGGCAAGCTGCGTCCGGCGCTGTTCATGGTGCCCACCGACGCACCGGGATTCACCTACACAGCCATTGAAATGGAACTAATCAGCCCCGAAAGGCAATTCGCAGTCTTCCTCGACGACGTGCGGCTGCCGGCCGATGCCCTCGTCGGATCCGAGGACGCCGCGATCGCGCAACTTTTTGCCGGCCTGAACCCCGAACGCATCATGGGCGCAGCCAGCGCCGTGGGCATGGGGCGCTTCGCGATCAACAAGGCGGTCGACTACGTCAAGACCCGCAAGGTGTGGTCCACGCCCATCGGTGCGCACCAAGGGCTCTCACATCCTTTGGCGCAGAACCACATCGAGATCGAACTGGCCAAGCTGATGATGCAGAAGGCCGCGACGCTCTACGACTGCGGCGACGACATGGGTGCCGCCGAGGCTGCCAACATGGCCAAATACGCAGCGGGTGAGGCGTCAGCACGCGCGGTCGACCAGGCGGTGCAGTCGCTGGGCGGCAACGGGCTGACCAGGGAATACGGCATCGCAGCGGCGTTGACCGCGTCCCGGTTGTCGCGGATCGCGCCGGTGAGCCGCGAGATGATCCTCAACTTCGTCGCGCAGACATCGCTGGGCCTGCCGCGCTCCTACTGATGGACACGCTCGTCGAGTACGCCGGCCCGAATGACACCGGCGGGTCCTATGCCCGACTGAGGCTGAACTCTCCGCATAACCGCAACGCGCTCTCGACAACCCTCGTCAACCAACTGCGCCAGGGGCTGCGCGACGCGGCCGCGGATTCGGCGGTGCGAGCCGTGGTGCTCGGGCATACCGGCGGCACATTCTGCGCCGGGGGAGATCTGAGCGAAGCCGGCGGCGGCGATCCGTTCGACATAGCCGCGGCCCGGGCCCGGGAACTCACCGCACTGCTGCGCGCCATCATTGAGTCGCCGCTGCCGGTGATCGCCGCGATCGACGGTCATGTGCGAGCCGGCGGTTTGGGCCTCGTCGGTGCCTGCGATATCGCGGTCGCCGGCCCGCGCAGCACCTTCGCGCTGACCGAGGCCCGGATCGGCGTCGCCCCGGCGATCATCTCGCTGACGTTGCTGCCGAAAATGTCCGCGCGCGCCGCGGCGCGCTACTACCTGACCGGCGAGACGTTCGACGCCGCCGAGGCTGCGGCGATCGGGTTGATCACGATGGCGGCTGACGACATCGAGGCCGCGGTCACGTCACTGCTCGCGGACGTGCGGCGCGGCTCACCGCAGGGTCTTGCGGCGTCGAAGGCACTGACGACCGCCGCGGTTCTGGCAGGATTCGACCGCGACGCCGAACGGCTGAGCGTTGACTCGGCCCGGCTGTTCGTCTCCGACGAAGCTCGTGAAGGCATGCTGGCGTTCCTGCAGAAACGCCCGCCACGGTGGACCCAACCGGAGGGCGAGGAGCCAGCTTAACGAACTAGCCGCAGGTAAATTAATTTGTCGTAGGCTCGGGGGTGATGAGCAATTCAGCGCAGCGAGGCGCGCAAGACGCGCGGGATGCGGCGCCGCGCGCCGCAGATACTGATCGCATACAGGTAGCGCAGTTGCTCACCGAGGCCGCTGCTCAGGGCCGCCTGCAGCTGAGCGAGTACGAAGACCGGCTCACCAAGGCCTATGCCGCGACCACATACGATGAATTGGACCGTCTCCGAGCCGACCTGCCAGGTTGGGCGGTAACCCCGCGCCGGGGCGGGGCGTGCAAACCGGCGCCGTCCACACTACTGCTGGCCATCATGAGCGCGTTCGAGCGACGCGGCCGATGGAATGTGCCGCAGAAGTTGACGACGTTCGCATTGTGGGGTGGCGGTGTGGTGGATCTGCGCTACGCCGACTTCACCTCCACCGAGGTAGACATCCACGCGTATTCGATCATGGGCGGACAAACGATCCTGCTGCCGCCCGAAGTCAGCGTCGAGATCCACGGCCACGGTGTGATGGGTGGCTTCGATCACCGCGCTGCAGGGCGAGGCACACCCGGCGCACCCACAGTAAGGGTCCGCGGTTTCTCACTATGGGGCAGTGTCGGCATCAAGCGGAAGAACCGCAAGGCTTAAAAGTAGCGGGGCGCACGTTCCCGCCGCACACGTGTCGT
Organism: Mycobacterium sp.; assembly: GCA_035625875.1. GTDB lineage: Bacteria > Actinomycetota > Actinomycetes > Mycobacteriales > Mycobacteriaceae > Mycobacterium. The sequence continues at coordinate 23,364 of DASPOT010000317.1, forward strand.
TGTCGGCTGCCCGGGTTGGTGACTGTCGCATGCAATAACGTTGTGCTGGCCGACATTGATCACTGGAGTCCTCAGGCGACTTTTGCCACCCCGAAAGGCGTCACCACACATACAGAGAACGATAGGACAGCGTCACAGTGAAGAATCCGATCGAATGGTCCGACTTTACGCGCGATACAACTACGCGCCGGCACGATCGTCGAGGCAACTCCTGATCTCCGCACGTAAGCCTTCCTACATTCTCAAGATCATCTCGGACCTGCTGGGGTCGAAACTTCAAGCGCCCAAATCACCGACCATTACCAGACCGATAGGCTCATCGAGCGACAAGTGCTCTGCCTCTGCAACCTTGCTCCCAAGAACGTTGCTGGCATCGCTTCGGAGGTGTTGGTCACTGGTATTTACGATCACGACGACGAGGCGGTCCTGACCGGGTTTGACCATCCGGTTCCCTACGGCGCGCGATTGGCTTAGCTGCCGACGGGTGGCCGAAACGTATTGATCACCTACCGGCGGCGTCGGGACCGCAAATAGTCGCCGACCACCGCCGCTCCCAGCCCGTCGAGATCGGGCACCACCACGCGGCCCTCGACCCGTCGCGCGACCTGGTCGATGAAGCGTGCCAGCCCCGGGTCGTCGCCCAGCCGGAAGATCGTCACCTGCGCACCTAGCCGGGCCGTGTCGTCGAAGCCCCGCACGGTGTGGGCGATGGTCCGCGGGTGCGGCGGGTAGTCGAAAAACACTGCCGAACCGTCACCATCGAGGTCTTCCAGGTGCGCGGTCGGCTCCCCGTCAGTGACCACCAGCACGACGGGTTGCGCGTTCGGGTGCCGCCGCAGATGCCGGCTGGCCAGCGCCAGCGCATGATGCAGGTTAGTGCCCTGCTCGTAGACGCCTTCCAGACCCATCAGCTCCGCCGCTGTCACCGTCCGGGCGTAGCGGCCAAACGTGATGATCTGCAACGCATCCGAACGAAAGCGCGTACTCACCAGATGGTTGAGCGCCAGTGCCGTTCGCTTCATCGGCAGCCAGCGGTTCTCCATCACCATAGAGAACGAAGTGTCCACCAACAGCGCAACCGCAGCCTGGGTGCGCGTCTCGGTCTCGGAAACCTCCACGTCGTCGACGGTTATCCGGACCGGGCCTTCGACCGTTGCGGTTCCCGCCTGTCGCAACACCGCGTTGGTCAGTGTGCGGGCGACATTCCACGGCTCGGTGTCCCCGAACTGCCAGGGCCGGGTAGCACCGGTCAGCTCACCGGCCGCCCCGGCACGTCGATGGTCCCGCTCGCCGCGGTGCCCGGAAAGCTGTTGCGCCACATCACGTAACGCAGTCTCGCCGAGCCGACGCATCGCCTTGGGCGAGAGCCGCCACTGGCCGTCGGAGCCGCGATCCAAAAAGCCTTGGTTCAGCAGTGCGCGCTCCAACTCGGCCAGCGTTTGAGCATCGATGGCGGCCTGGTCACCGAGCTGGCTTGCCAGCGCGTCGAGATCGACGTCGTCCATGGTGGCACCCGGATAACTCTGCGACAGCTGCTCGGCCAGCTGCTCCAGTTCGGCGATATCGGCTAATGCCTGGGTACCGTCGCCCATGCCGAACGGGTTATCGCCGGAGAACTGCTCGGACCCCATCCAGTCTTCACCCGGCCGCGCCGCCTGCAGGTGCGCATCGAGCCGATTCAATGCCTGCATGAGCGCCGGAGACCCAAATGCCTGCTGCGCCAACGCATCCAGCTCGGCACGCTGCTCCGGGCTCAAGCTGTTGCGGAACCGTTGTGCGGCGGCGGCTCGCTTAGCCAGCGAATCCAAAAGCTCCTCTACATTGCGCGGATTCTCCGGGAAGAATTCCCCGTGCTTGTTCATAAAGTTGTCGAAGTCTTGCTGTGTGTCCTCGCCGCGAGCGTGCTTTTCCAACAGGTCGTTCAGGTCGTCCAGCATCTCGGTGACACGCCGGCGATCCTCGTCGGTGGCGTTCTCCAACGCCTGTTTCATGCCGGCGAAGCGTTGGTCGAGCATCTCGCGGCCGAGCAGATCCTTGATCTGCTCATACTTTTCGCGTGCCTCGCCGCTGCGCCAGTTGTAGTCGGAAAGTTCTTGCACGGCCTTGGCCGGCGACGGTGACAGCGCATCTAGCTGGAGCTCGCCGAAACGCGCGTCGTCGTCCAATGCGCGGGCCAGCTCCTTGCGCTCGGCGAGCACCGCCTCGTCGAGCAGCTTCTTGATCTCCTGCAGTGTGCCGTCTAAGTTGTTGCGGCGCAACAATTCCCGTCGGCGGCGGTTCGCCTCCGCCGCCAACCGGTCGGCCCCAGGCATGTTCTTGGTGCCACGCCGCAGCAGCTCGGACAGTGCCCGGCGCGGCGAGGTGCCCGCCATGACGTCCTGCCCAATCTGCTCGAGCGCCTCACGCAGATCCACCGGCGGAGCCAGCGGGTCGGGGCCGCCGGTGTACGCCGAGTAACGCGTCGAGCGTCCTTTAGCCATAGACGGTTTCACCCTCCCCGGACACCTTGTCGATGCGCTTCGCCAAATACAACGCCTCCAGCGCCAGCTCCAGCGCGGCGGCGCGCTCCCCATCGGATTCCGCGCCCAGCTTTTTCGCGATCTTGTCGACGACAGGCAGCCCGGGCAGTGCGGCCAGCACGTCTTTAGCCGACACTCGCTCCCCCGTCGTCACCGCAGAACCGCCTTCGACGGCGGCCACCAGCACACCGACATCGATGCCGCCGAGCACTTTCGACGCGGTGTCGGCGGTGGCGCGGCGCAACAGGTGTTCCAGCACGGCCTGCTCGCGGCCCTCCTCACCGGACTCGAACTCCAGCTTGCCGCGCAAGACGTCGATCACCGTGCTCAGGTCGACCACCCGCGCCACCGGGTCCGTCTCACCGAGCACCGCGCCGCGATGCCGGGCAGCGGCCGCGACCGTCTCCGCAGCCGCGATTGCGAACCGTGCCGACACCCCCGAGCGCTGATCGACCGACCGGGATTCCCGCAGGTAGCGGGCGAACCGGGCAATGATCTGCGTCACATGGTCGGGCACCTGGGCGCTTAAGTGCGCTTCCTGCGTGATGACGCCCATCTCCGCCTCGATCTCCAGCGGGTAGTGGGTGCGAATCTCGGCGCCGAATCGGTCTTTGAGCGGGGTAATGATACGGCCACGGTTGGTGTAGTCCTCGGGGTTCGCGCTGGCCACCACCAACACGTCCAGCGGCAGGCGCAGCGTGTAACCGCGGACCTGGATATCGCGCTCCTCCATGACGTTGAGCATCGACACCTGAATGCGCTCGGCCAGGTCGGGCAGTTCGTTCACCGCGACGATGCCGCGGTGCGCCCGCGGGATCAGGCCATAGGCGATGGTCTCGGGATCCCCTAAGGTGCGGCCCTCGGCGACCTTGATCGGGTCGACGTCACCGACCAAGTCGGCGACGCTGGTGTCGGGTGTCGCCAGCTTCTCGGTGTAGCGCTCGCTGCGATGCTTCCACTCCACCGGCAGGCCGTCGCCGAGCTCCGCTGCCCGCCGGATCGACTCCGGCGTGATCGGCGAGTAGGGATGCTCGCCGAGTTCGGCTCCGCCGATCACCGGCGTCCACTCGTCGAGCAGGCCGACCAGGGCCCGCAGCAGCCGGGTCTTGCCCTGACCGCGTTCGCCGAGCAGCACGAAGTCGTGACCGGCGATCAAAGCCCGCTCCACCTGCGGTAACACGGTGTCGTCGAACCCCACGATTCCCGGCCAGATATCGTCGCCTTCGGCCAGCGCGGTCAGCAGATTCTCCCGGATTTCCTGCTTGACCCCCCGCTCACGATGGCCGCCGGCACGTAGTTCGCCGACGGTGCGGGGCAGATTTTTCGGTGAAAGCACCACTCCACGCTACGACGCCCTCGGACGTGCGTCATGCCATCACCGGCTTGCACCCCGGCCCGGGCTCTATCGCCGTCTTTGGGTCCGGCGGCTACCCGATACCCTCGGTACCGTGAACCCGCTTCATTGGCATCGCCGAACCTGGATTGCCCACTTCGGACCAGCGTCGTGGCAGTCCAGGCTGCTGGCCTTGCTGACGGCTATCTTCATGCGTCCGGTGCTCGCCACGCAAACAGTCTTCGGCCTGGTTATCAACCGTTTCCGCCCGGACGCTATGCAGCAAGCACGCCTCGATGTGATCAACAAGCCGCTGCGCGTGGTACCAGCGCTGCCGGGAACCGAGGTGGCCTCCGTCGCGCTGCCACAGTGCCCGGCCGAGTGGGTGGTCGCCCCTGCGGCCCGGGAATCCGGGCGGGTCATCGTTTTATTTCCACGGCTCGGCCCTGGTGACCCTAGGGCTTGATTGCCTGCAGGAAGTCCGGGCGCGATGAGTTTTGGGGCCGAATCTTGTCTATATATGCAGTCCGATCATGCTCGATCGCGACTTTGTCGGCGAGATCGTGATGTCGGCCAACCAGCGGATGGCCCGATGCGAGAGGCGTCTCCCTGAAAACCGTCACCCCGCAGCTGAATGCGGTCCTGGCGAATCGAGTCGGGGCGCGCCGGCGAACTAACCACACGGAGGAGAGGGTCCAAGTATGAAAATGGCGGAGAAGGCCGTTCTGGTCACCGGCGCCAACCGCGGAATCGGTCGGGCGCTCGTCGAGGAAGCGCTCAGCAGAGGTGCGCGCAAGGTCTACGCCGGCATGCGCACCAGTTCGACGAACACCACGGAGCGGGTCGTGCCAGTTATGCTCGACGTCACCAACCAAGCCCAGATACGCAGCGCCGTCGATGAAGTGCAATCTCTGGACGTGCTGATCAACAACGCCGGCGTCGCGGTTTACGACGATCTGGGCGATCCCGCCATGCTGGAACAGCACCTTGCCGTCAACCTCTTCGGCACCTACGCCATCACCCAGGCGTTTCTGCCCCTGCTGATCGAATCGGGCGGGGCCATCGTCAACAACCTGTCCGTCAACGCGTTGGCGCCCTTGCCGGTTATCCCGGCCTACTCGGTCTCCAAGGCGGCCGCGTTCAACCTCACCCAATCACTGCGCGCGCTTCTGGCCGATCGCGGCGTACGGGTGCATGCCGTGCTGACCGGTCCCGTCGACACCGACATGACCCGAGGCCTCGACATACCCAAGGCGTCTCCGCAGTCGATCGCGCGAGCGGTTTTCGATGGAGTCGAGCGCGATGAGGACGACATCTTCCCCGACATGTTTTCGCAGTCGATCGCCCAGAACTGGCCCAGCGGCGCGGCGAAGACGCTGGAACGTCAGTACGCCCAACTCCTCGCACAAGCGACGCCGACGACGCAGCCCGCATAGGCCATAGCCGGTGAGAGACGTGACCAGTCAGCGAGCACCGCGTCGACATTGCGACCACGGGTTTCAGCGGCAAGAACGGTCACCCAAAGGAGAACACAAACGCCACGAATATGTACGGATTGCCCTGCACCGGCGTCAGTAACGGCGCCACCTACAAACACACGACAAGCTGGAGGCCACGATGACCGAGTTGTCCGGCACGACCACCATCGTGGTCAGGGCGAGCCGCGGCTTTGGCCGCGGCATCACCCGGGCGTTCGCCGAGGCGAACTCGAAAGTGATCGCCGTGGCGCGCAACGCGCCGGCGCTCGCAGAACTGAGCAGAGAATCAGACACCATCCAGCCAGAGGTCGCCGACGCGAGTGACCCCTCGGTGGCGGGCAGCCTCATTGACCGCTACGAGCCCGACTCGGTCATCCTGGTCGCCGGCGCCAACCCGCTGATGCGGCCGCTGCAGCACCACACGTGGGAGACCTTCTCGGTCAACTGGCACAACGATGTCCGTACCGCGTTCCATTGGCTGCGCGAGATCCTGCTCAAGCCGCTGCGGCCGGGCAGCAGAGTAGTCGTGTTCAGCAGCGGCGCCGCGCTGGCCGGATCCCCGCTCAGCGGCGGGTATGCCGGCGCAAAGGCCACCGAGCGCTTCATCACGACCTACGCGCAGGAGGAGGCCAACCTCGCGGGTCTAAATATTACGTTTACCGCGGTGCTGCCCCGGATCACGCCGCTGACCGAGCTGGGCCGGCCCGCGATACGCGCCTACGCGGCTCGCAGTGGCCAGTCCGAGCAGGAGTACGTCCGGCAGTTCGGCGAGCCACTCAGCCCGCAGGCCGCCGGCGGCGCCATCGTGGAGTTGGTGCGCGCCGATGCGGAGACCATCGCCCCGGCTTACCTGCTGACTTCCGCCGGGCTGCAGCAGCTACCGTGATCGATGCGAAAAACCAGAGTCGTGCAACATGTTTCATTGCAGCAGCTCCATCAACGTTGCACTGCGGTGACCAAAACCGATCAACCCGAACCGAAAGGGAGAACCGCACGATGAAAACTCACACCCAGATAGCGCTGCCGTGATCGATGCGAAAATTCCAGTGGTGCAACCTGTTGCATTGCAGCGGCCCATCGCGGTTCCACTGTGGTGACCAAAACCGATGAACCACAACAGGAAAGGTGGGAAGCACATGACAACACCGCGGATTGTGACGCCGCAGGAGTGGCAGGATGCGTGGCAGCGGCTGCTCGTCAAGGAAAAGGAGGTGATGCGTACGCGTGACGCGCTGGCCGCGGAGCGTCGGCGGATGCCCTGGGTTGCCGTGGAGAAGCGGTACATCTTCGAGGGGCCCGAGGGGACAGTGAGCCTGCTAGACCTGTTCGGCGGCCGGCGGCAGCTGATCGTTTACCGCGCGTTTTTCGATCCGGGTGTGCACGGCCAGCCCGAAGGCACGGCCGGTGTTGAGCGCGACCGTGCCTGTTATGGGTGCTCCATGATCGCCGACCATGTCGGCAATCTCGCGCACCTCAATGCCCGCAGCACCACGCTCGTTTTCGCCTCACGTGCGCCGCAACCCGACATCGCGCGGCTGAAGGAGCGGATGGACTGGAAAATGCCGTGGTATACCATCACCGATAGCTTCGATGTCGACTTCGGCGTGGACGAGTGGCACGGCACGAACGCCTTCATCCGCGACGGCGAGCGCGTGTTCCGCACATATTTCATCAATGGTCGCGGTGACGAGGCGCTGGGTAACACGTGGAGTTATCTGGACATGACCGCGCTAGGGCGCCAGGAGATCTGGGAGGACTCCCCGCCGGGCTACCCGCAGGGCCCGCCGTATCAATGGTGGAGGCGGCACAACGAATACGACGACGCCCCACCGGCGCCGGCCGAGGGGTGGAAGGCGCAGATAGCACCCGACACCGCGGCCGATGCTCCCGACCAGTCCCAAAGCGGCGACGATCGCTGATATCGAGCGCTCGGCGCCGCTAGTGGTCGTTGCCACCCCAGCGATACGTGCGCCAGGCTCAGGCTAGAGTCATCACACTCAGGTGATGCAAAGGGAGCAACATGATCACATCTGACGCGACCTAACGTGGCGGCTCGCGGTCGAGCTGTTAGCCGCAGGCCTGCCGGCGCGAAGCGCGTGCGGTTGGCGGCGCCGAGAACTGGAAAGCGCGGGCTTCCAATGCCTTTCGCGTCAACACTCGGTGCCCGGATGCGGTGAGGATGTAGCGATGCCGGTCATCAGCGCCGACGAGTTCGCGCAACTCGCCGAACGTTATCGCCCCGGACTGCGCGCATACTGCTACCGAATCGCGGGCTCCATCGAGGAATCCGAGGACCTCGTACAAGACACCTACCTGCGAGCCTGGCAGAACCTCGACCGGTTCGAGGGCCGTTCCTCGCTGCGGTTATGGCTCTACCGGATCGCGACCACCACGTGCCTGAACGCGCTCGAGACGCGCACTCGCCGTTCCCTGCCGTCCGGGCTGGCTTCACCTTCGGAGACTGCGGCAGTCAGGCTCGGCGCAGCCGAACCGGACGTTCCATGGTTGCAGCCGGCGCCGGACAGCCTGCTGCACGCCGCCACCGACGATCCCGCCATCGTCGCGGCGCACCGCAGCTCCGTGCGCCTAGCTTTCATCGCGGCGCTGCAGCATCTGTCCGCACGCCAACGCGCCGTGCTGGTGCTGCACGACGTGTTGGGCTGGAAGGCCAAGGAGGTCGCCGAGATGCTGGACACCTCGACGGCGGCGGTCAACAGTGCGCTGCAACGCGCCCGCGCCGACCTCGCACAAGTCCAACCCCGAGAAGACGAGGTCGATGAACCGCCCGAGCCCGAAATGCGCGAGCTGCTCGACCACTACATGAGCGCCTTCATCCACGCCGACGTCGCCGCTCTCGCCGAGCTGCTTCGAGCCGACGTGGAACTCGAGATGCCTCCGATACCCACCTGGTTCGTCGGCCGCGACGCCGTGTGTGGATTCTTGGGCGAAGCGGTCGTTGACGCTCCGGATCAATGGCGCATGATCCCCACCCGAGCCAACGGCGCCCTAGCGCTGGCCATGTACAAGCGCGCCGACGACGGCCGATTCCATGCTCACGGCCTCGACGTGCTGTCGATCAGCGATGGCCGCATCGCGCGCATCGTCGCCTTTATGGATTCCGCCATCGTCGCCGCGTTCGGCCTTCCTCACATCTTCCCATCACCGTCCGCCCCGGATATCGGCACGCCGACATGAACACCGTCCCTGCCATGGGCATCGGCGGCGAGCTGACCATGCTCGGCGGCGCAACGCGCTATCTGTTCGAAAGCATCTCGTTGGTCCGAGGCGCCGACTTGGCTGCGCCCACACCGTGCC